>DCII01000062.1 GCA_002315935.1 Ruminococcaceae bacterium UBA1730 | reverse complement strand
TTTGTGTATTTCAAGGTTTTGTAACGCATTTCACACCAAAACAGACCGAAAAGATGCGACGACGCATTTATTCAGCGTTTCCTTAGTTTTGTTTCGATGTAAAAACATCTGCCGGGAAGGTTTCGAACCGGCATTGATAAATTAAAGAAATTTCGTAAGTACTTTAAGATTTTTAACTGCAAGAGTAGCTTTTATTTTTGATTTCTCATATTCCTCGGGAGTTGTAACTCCACTGTAAACAAGAACGCAGGGAATATTATGATTTGCTCCGATCGCAATGTCGGTTTCAAGTCTGTCTCCGATGAAGCAAAGCTCATCCGCTCTGCATCCGAGCAAACCCGTTATATAATCGACCGTTGTTGTCATCGGCTTTCCGAGCACCTTCGGTCTTTTGCCTGTTGAAGCGGCAAAAAATTCAATCATTGAGCCTGTGTCCGGCATATATCCGTCTGCTGTCGGGCAGTTCATGTCGGGATGAGTTGCAATATATATTGCACCCCTGTCAATGTATCTGACTGCATCCCACATCTTCTGATATGTCAGAGTGGTATCAAAGCCGAGAAGCACAATATCCGGGTCATCTTCAACAAGATTGATTCCTGCCGATTTCATATCATCGGTCAGTCTGTCGTTGCCGAGAAGAAATACTTTTTTGCCCTTGTAATTTCTGTTGAGAAAGTCTGCGGCAACATGGGAGGAAATAATAATCCTGTTTTCATCAACAGGGAAACCCATCTTTTCAAGCTTTGCTCTGCATACCTCAACATTATTTGATGAATTGTTTGTGAAAAAATAAAAATCCCTGCCCGTTTCTATTATTCTGTTAATAAAATCAATTGAACCTTCAATGATATTTCCGTCAAGATAAAAGGTTCCGTCCATATCAATGATAAAATATTTTGTGTTGTTGAATATAGAATTCATATCAATCTCCGACACTTGTGACGATTTGTAACAATTAGTGACAAAAAGCGAATAATGGGTTATAATAAAAAAGCTGAAAGGAGGCGACTTTGGTGGCGAATAAAAACGAATTAAACAATTCAGTGCTCGGTGCAGAGCTGAGAAGGCTTCGGGTAAATCGTGGATATACGCAGACGAAGGTCGCTGAATATCTCAACATCAGCAGAACAACATATACAAAATATGAAGGTGGCAGAGAGCCTGATCTTGATGCTCTCAGGTCGCTTGCCCGCTTTTATGATATTTCGCTTGATGAGCTGATTTCAGGCAGTTATTCCGAAAATAACGGAAGAATTGCCATTGCGAGGTCTGCTCAGAAAGATCCGAACGATGATGAATTTTATCCGCTTTCAAAAGAGGAAAAACAGTTGGTTTCCATTTTCAGAACCTGCTCACATCCGAGAAATCTTTTGAATTTTGCAAAAAAGCTTTATCACGATGATATTACAGAATATATGATTGAAAACGGAATAAAAAGTGAAAAGGAATAAGCTTTAATTTGCCCCCTGCCAATCGGCAGAGGGCTTTTTTTGTCTTATTCGAGTGAATCTGAACTGCTTGCAACAGGAACCTCAATTTTTCCCGTAACATTTTTGATGTTGCTTCGTGCAATCTGAATTTCGTTGAGGCTGTTTGCAACTGCATCATTAGCTGTTTTCATTATGTCTTCGATGAAATCGCCGGCGGCAATTCTGATTTCGGCAGACCATTTATTAGCTTTTTCAATCGCATCATCCGAACGGCGGCGAGCGTCTTCAATCTGCCTTTCAGCCTGCTCGTTTGCGGCGTTGAGAATGCTTTCAGCCTGAGCGTTTGCACCTGCTATCGTTGAAGCGGCATCCTCCTGAGCGGAAGCAGCAATTGCTTCTGCCGTTGCCTTTGACTGGATAACGATTTCACTTGCATCAACCATTGCGGCGGCCTCAAGCTGAGCATTTGCTCTGATGACCTTTGCATCCTCGTTAGCCTTTTCTACAATGGATTTTGCTTGTGCTTCGGCTTCGGCAACTCTGTTTTTTGAATATTCTTCGGTTTTGAGAACAACCGCTCTTACTTTGTCTTCTGCACTTGAAACAAGAGCTCTTGACTTTTCTTCGGCAGTTGTAACAACACTGACAGCTTCGTTCTTTGCCTTCTGGAGAATATTGTTTCTGTCGGCAACAATAGACCTTGCCTGTGAAATTTCATTCGGCAGATTAAGACGAATATCTTCAATTGCTGTTTTGATAGCGTTTCCGTCAACGCTTATTTTTGAGCTGAAAGGTGACTTCGAACCTGCTTCGATTATGTCTTCAATGCTGTCAAGAAAATTTTCAATGTTCATAAAGACTGTTTCCTCTCTTTGATTCTTTTGATTATATCTTCGCTGGTTTCTTCGGGAATAAATTCGCTTATATCTCCGCCGAATTCGCAAACCTGCTTGACCACGCTTGAAGAAAGGAACATATGCTCTGCCTTGGCCGTGAGAAAAACGGTTTCAAAATCGGGGTTTAATTTCTGATTTGTCAATGCCATCTGGAATTCGTATTCGAAATCCGAAACAGCACGCAGACCCTTGACTACTGCACAGGCTCCGACCTTGTCTGCATATTCTGCAAGCAGACCGCTGTACATATCAACTTCAACATTTGTTGTGTCCTTGAGACTTCTCTTGAGAAGCTCAACTCTTTCTGATGCAGTGAAATAACTGTCACGCTTGTTGAAATTCATCATAACAACAACAACAACCTTATCAAAAAGCTTTGCGGCACGTTTGATAATATCAATGTGACCTCTTGTTACCGGGTCAAAGCTTCCCGGGCAAATAGCTGTTTTCATATCGTTATCCCTTTCTGAAGATTGAAACTGCAATCTTTCCGTATCTGTAATCCTTTTGTTTAATCAGTCCGCCGAAGGATTCCGGAAGCTCTTCGTCAAACGGATGCTCGCAAACAACTGCACCGCCCTCGGCAATTCTGTCATCGAGCTTATTCATTGCTTTCTGAAGAAGACCTGTTGCATAGGGAGGGTCAATAAAAGCAATGTCAAAAATCTTTCCCGTCATTGAGAGAAAAGCAACTGAATCTCCCTGATATACATCCGACTTTTCACTGAACTTTGTTTTTTCGATATTCTCTTTGATTATTTTTACGGCGTTTTTATCTGAATCAACAAACACCGCTGATTCTGCACCCCTGCTCAACGCTTCAATGCCGAGCTGACCTGAGCCTGCAAATAAATCAAGAATTCTTCTGCCTTCGATTTCAAACTGCAATGCACTGAAAACGGCTTCCTTGACCTTTTCGGAGGTTGGCCTTGTTGTTTCACCTTCAAGAGTTTTAAGTGACATTCCTCTTGCGGAGCCGGTTATTACTCGCATAAATGCCTCCATATAATAAAATATATAACCAATTTATTATGGCACTAAAAGTTAATAATTGTCAAGTAAAATATTCCATGGTGATAAAAAATTCACAATAATTTATTATTCTTCGGGATGAAAAGCTTTGTATACTGCTTTTGCGGAATTAACATTCATCCCTTTGACCTTCAAAAGCTCCTGTTCTGATGCTTCGGAAACCGCCTTAACGGTTTTGAAATGCTTCAGAAGAGCTTTACATCTTGCTTCGCCGATTCCTTCAATCGAGGTCAGAGTTGAGGAAATCTGAGAATTGCTTCGCTTGCTTCTGTGATATTCAATTGAATATCTGTGAACCTCCTCCTGGATGGTTGAAACAAGAGTAAATGCGGCTCTTTTGGATGTCAACGAAAGTTCATCGCCGGAAAGAGCAATCGCCCTTGTTCTGTGGTGCGAATCCTTAACCATGCCGAAAAGTGGAATATCAAGATTATATTTTTTAAGAATCGGCAGGACTGCGTTTACCTGACCTTTTCCGCCGTCAAGAAGAATCAAATCGGGCAGTCTTCCAAAGCCTTCGCCCGTGTCTTTTTCTTCAAAATATCTTAAAAACCTGCGTTCAAGAACCTCCGCCATTGAGCCGTAGTCATCCTGACCGCTGAATCCTTTAATCGTGAAGCGTTTATAAGCTTTCTTATACGGAACACCGTTTCTGAAAACAACCATTCCGGCAACATTGTTGCTTCCGGCAGTATGCGATATATCGTATGATTCGATGTATTCGGGAGGTGTTTTCAGACCGAGAAGAGTTCCGAGTTCATCAAGAGCGGCAGTTGTTTTGCCTGTTCTTCCGAGATAGAGAGCAAGCTTCTGGGCGGCGTTTGAACGGCACATTTCCATAAGAGAATGCTGTTCGCCACGCTGAGGCTGAGCAATAGTGACCTTTCTTTTTGCGAGCGATGATAGCCATTCCGAAAGAAGCTCTGAGCTTTCGGTTTCTCCGTCAACCGCTATTCTTCTCGGAATAAAATCTCTCATCGAATAATAGCTTCGTATCAGGTCGTGACGGGCTTCTGCAAGGTCATCGGGCTGGTCAATGATGAAATGCTCGCTGTCCCACAGCCTTGATTCACGGAACCGCAGAACCGAAAGGCACGCCTTCGGAGATTCGCCGTCTGAGGCACACACGATTGAAAAAACATCCTGTTCCTCAACGGAAGCGGCAAAAACCTTCTGCTTTTCTGTAACTTTATTAATTGAGTTTATTATGTCACGAAGCTTTGCGGCTTTTTCAAATTCAAGATTTTCCGAAGCCTCCAGCATATCAGCGGTGAGCTTTTCGATAACCTTACCCGAACCGTCAAGAATAAAATCAAGAGCCTGTCTGACGGCATCATTGTTTGCCTCTCTTGTTGTTTTTCCTGCACATGGAGCGGAGCATTGACCGATATAGAAATTCAGGCACGGTCTGCTTTTTTTGAAATCTCTCGGAAACTGCTTCGTACATTGCGGAATTCTGAATATTTTTTTTGCGGTATCAACAGCATTTGAAATCCCGAAAGAGCTTGTGTACGGTCCGATATACTCCGCTTCGTCATCAATTTTTTGAAAAACACAGGAAATATTCTTCCATTCCCCGCCGGAAATCTTTATATAACTGTAACCTTTATCATCCTTGAGAAGAATATTATACTTCGGAGAATGCTGTTTAATAAGCGAACATTCAAGAACAAGAGCTTCAAATTCGCTGTCACAGAGTATATAATCAAAATCATCAACATTCTCAACCATTTTGCGGACTTTTACGGAGTGATTATTCTGCGAACCGAAATATTGGCTTACTCTGTTCTTGAGAGCCTTTGCCTTGCCGACATAAATTATGAGTCCGTTTTTATTTTTCATGAGATAAACACCGGGAGTAAGCGGCAAGCTCATTGCCTTTTTTCGAAGAATCGGCATTTTTTCGTTCACGGTAATCACCTTTGTTCAACTGATTTCTGTAACTGTTAATAAATCGTTTTTAACCTTAAATTTTATGTTATAGCCTGCAAAATCCATTCCGTATATTCTGTTTTCGTCATTCTGATACTGCGGTCTCGGGTCCTGAGAAAGCACGGCGATGAGTGCTTTTCTTTTTTCTTCACAGACTTTTTCGAGCAATTCATCGCAAACTTCAACATTCAGAGTTCCTTCTTTTTGTTGAAGAGCGAAGCCTCCTGTTGCTTCGGGATGAGAATCAACATAGGGCAGATAAGGCTTTATATCGTAAATGGGCGTGCCGTCAAGAAGGTCTGCTCCCGAAACCTTCAAAATATGACCGAAGTTTTCCGTTTCCTCAACTGCTGTTAGCTTAACACATGATAGTCCTATGGGATTAGGTCTGAAAGGGGAGCGGCTTGCAAAAACGCCGACCCGTCTGTTTCCACCGAGTCTCGGCGGACGGACTGTCGGGCTCCACTCTTTGTCGGCACATTCCGAAAACTGCCATATCAGCCATATGTGAGAATAACCGTCAAGCTCACGCAAAGCCTCGGGAACACGGTATTCCGGCTCAAAAACGATGCTTGCTTCAAGCTCGTCAATCAATCCGCTCTGACGGGGTATTCCGAATTTAGTTGAAAAATCACTTCTGATATGTGCAATAATCTTCATGGCTTCACCTTCTTTTCATATTATACCATATTTACATAATACAAATCAATAAAAAGAAAAATCCCCTAAACACAAAGTTTAAGGGATTTATGGAGCTGCTAGGCAGACTCGAACTGCCGACCTCATCCTTACCAAGGATGTGCTCTACCACCTGAGCCATAGCAGCAAACTTCTCGTTCGCTACGGAACGAAAGATATATTAACATATTGTTATAAATATTTCAAGTCTTTTTTCAAAAAAACTAAAATATTTTCTTATTTTAATCAAGAAAGCCTACGATTCTGACCATGATGTAAGCAACTGCAATGCCGACTATGAATCCGCCGACAACCTCGGGGAAGGTGTGACCCTCAACCTTTTTGACATCCTCGGTGTCCTGACCGAGAACCTTTTTGCGAAGACTGTTGAAGGCATCTGTAAGCTTTCCGACAGGTCTGCGGACATTAATAGCATCAAACATGACAATGAATGAGAATACTCCGGCAACTGCGAATATATCCGAATTCCAGCCGCTGTGAAGTCCGACACTTGCGGCAAGAGCGATAACGGTTGCTGTATGAGAACTTGGCATTCCTCCGAGCTTGAAAAGAACCTCGGGAGTTAATTTGGGCTTGTTCTCGGATTTTTTGAGAGAGTATTTCAGTGCGTTGATGATAAGCTTAAGAAGCTGAGCCACCATCCATGCGATAAAGCAAATAAATTCAATCTTCATATTTTTTCCTCCGTTTGAATACCCGACTATGTTATAACAAAATTGTTAATAAATCAAGACAAAAAAAGGAAAAAACTCATAATTAAGTGAATTTACTACATATCTTAATTATTTCTTAAGATATTGTTTTCAATATCTGTTTCTTACCTTTTCGTTGAAAACCGTGAGATTGTCAATATCCAGCACAGTGCCGTCATCGAGGATTGCCTTTCCTCGGATTTTTCCGAAAACCTGATGGGCATCCTGACCCATGACAAAGGCGTTGATGTATGTTCTGTTATCGTAAACAGGGAAGAAATCCATGTCAAACCTGCCGTCTGTGCTGACTATCTTCCACGGCTTCATAATGTCCTCGGGAATATCAAAACGCAGTCGGTCAAGCTTATGGCATTTTCCGTCGTAGAATATCATGTTTTCGCTTGCGGCGGTTGTGTCTCCGAAGCCGTAACCAATATTATAGCCGAAGCGTTTTCCGTTGACATAGCCGTTGCCGGAGCCCCAGAACCAGGTATTATCATAGGTCCATACACCTCTGCCCCAATCAAGAGTTCCGAAATGCTTATCGGGAGTTATATTGATTGTTCTGCCGTTGAATTTTATGTATCCGCTTGCCGGCATACAGTTGATTTTCTGATTATAATAGAAAGCCTTCTTATCCTCTGCCCATGGAGTTGCAATAACCATTGTGTCATCCTCGGGGTAACCCTTGAAGAAAAGGTCATATTCAAGCTCTCCGTGCTGTTTTGTCTTTTTATATTTTCCTGTTATTCTTCTTCCGCCGTCAACATGAATATAGGCAATGTCAACATTTTTCCTTTTATGATAAATGTCTCCCTTTGCGGAATCGGTTGGCATATTAAGACTTCCCATAGGAAAAATCAGAGCTTCAATGAAATCATATTTTTTGTTCTCTCTGAAATCATAGAAGGTAGAGTTGAGCAGACCCATATATCTGTTATCATCAATAACGGTTGCAAAGGCAAAATCATCATCAACAACAACATAATAGTCCCATTCCTTTATTCGCATTCTGTTTGCTTTTATGTCAAACGGACTGTAATCAAAAATGAGCCGATTTGACCATCCGGGTTCAGCTAATGAACCGTCGGGATTGAGAAGCTTTTTTCTTGTTTCGCATTTATGATTCATAATATCACCTTTCTTAACCGAATAAAAACATGGCTCATGGCTATATTAATTAACGGTGATTTAATGAGGAATATTCCGAAATATGTTATTGTATTTTTCAGCGGAGCTTTATGCTACGGAATGCTTGAGCTGTTTGTTAGAGGAAGAACCCATTGGACAATGCTTATAACGGGTGGAATAGCAATGATATTCCTGATGCTGATAAATCAGAGCAAGCAGATTGATATTGTTATCAGAGCGTTGATAGGAGCGTTTCTCATTACAAGCTTTGAATTCTGTGTCGGCTCCGTTGTGAATGTTTCACTGGGGATGAATATATGGAGCTATTCGGGAATTCCGATGAATGTTTTGGGTCAGATATGTCCTAAGTATTCAGCTTTGTGGTTTATTCTCTGCATTCCTGCATTCTGCCTGTGCGATGCAGTCGAAATGCTCGTCAGTTCGAAGCGATATAGTTCTTTATTCCGTTGACGGTAGCCCTTGCAAGAACATCCCGAACCGTTGAATTCTGGAGCTTCTGGCATTCGAGAGTGTTGGTAACGAAACCGTATTCGATAAGAATTGCAGGGCATTCCTCAACTCTGAGAACTCGGAACGCATAGTAATCCGCTCCACGGCTGACCTTGCTTCTGAATTCGGAGGTTTTTTCTGCATAAACAGTGTTTTTATAAGCCGAAACAATGCTTTCGTGAACCGCTTTTGCAAGCGGCTGTGAATAGGCTCTGTAATAGTACGCCGATGTGCCGTATGCAGAAGCCGATTCGCTTCCGTCACAATGGATGGATATGAACATATCCGGATTTCTGTTTCTGACAGCGTTGTTTCTGTCGGTATAGCATACCCAGCTGTCGTTGCTTCTCGTCATGACAACAGTAGCTCCCTCAGCCTGAAGAAGCTCGCCGACCTTGGTTGCAATTGAAAGATTGATATATTTTTCAAGGCTCATTCCCGAAGAAGAAACACAGCAGCTTGCACCCGAATCAATTCCGCCGTGACCTGGGTCAAGCATAATTGTATATCCCGAAAGGGATGATGGCTTGTTGTTGAAGCTGATTATAAGGTAGCCGTCATCATATTCGCAGTGATAGCCGTAGAATTTTCCGGATTTGGAAAAATCAAGAGTCAGAGTTGTTTCAACATCATCTGAATTTGTGCTGAATCTTCCTCCCGAAATGACAGAATTTCCGAAGGAGAGGTTGCCTACTGCACTTGCGGTCTGGCTGAAAGTGAATTTTATTCCCGTGCAGGTGCATGACGAAACAGCAACAGGTCGTCCGTTATAATCCTTATATGACTGACCGGTAAGACTTGCAACAAACGGAACACTTTTGTTCATATCGAGCTTTATAACCGTTTTTCCGTCTTCGTTTCCACATGAAACAACCTTAATAGTGTTTGCAGGAGTAATATATCCTTCCTTGATGCTGACATGGTTGATTGTTCCCATGTTGCCGGACGAAACTCTTTCTTTTCTGTTTTTCGGAACCTTATATCCCGAAGAAATCAGATAATATTTATCTCCGTCAATATCTATTTCCGATTCAACATAATCAAAGGTGCTTTTAAGCAGGGGAGTGTAATTCGGAAGAGCATAGGTTTTTGTGTTCTTTGACGGATATATTTCAACATAATCGTCTGTAATCTGGCATACCGTTGCCGAGCCGAGACCGTAATTTTTTGAATATGAATATTTCTGAAGTCTGTCGATAACAACGGGAGTCTCATTCTCTTCTTCGCCGTTGAATTCTGCTTGCTCCGGCTCAACAGCCGCCTGTGTTGTTTTCGGAGCATTCGTGTATTTATGAGAAAGGTTTGATTTGATTTTTTTGCCTTTGGTGCTTGGGACTTCCGTCTGCTGTGGTTCCGTTGTTGTTTTTTGAGTTGTTGTTTTCAACACAGTGGATTTTTCCGTAACAACACTTTCGGTTTCCTGAATAACGGGCTTCGGTATTTTGTTCAACACCGTAACCTTGATATTGCCGCCCTTCATCGTTTCCGTAACGCCCTTGCATTTTCCGGTTACGCTTATCTGACCGATTTCACAGGCGTGGTCGGGAGCTTCAACGGTAACGGTATAAACGGCAAGCTCTTCATTTGAGCCTTCCGATTCTTCATCATTTCTTCTGACATCCGATTCAATCTTCATCGAATAGCTTTTTCCGTTGAAATCAACAGTAATCTCGGAATCTCTCAGTGCAATTGCACTCAGCTCAATTTCCATTCCTGCCGGCACGGATATTTCTTCCTCCGGAGAAACGGAACGAAGAACATCAACCGTATAATTGACGGTATATTTATAGCTTTCTCCCTTATGTTGAAAAATGAATTCGTTAGGACCGGGTGTAACTCTTCTGTCGATTGAGAATTCGCCTGTTGAAGCCGTTTCGATTTTTTCACCGTTGCAGGTCAGTTCTTCGGCAGGGTCACTTGTTCCCTTGAAATAAACCTTACCTTCGGTAACGGTAATCTGCGTTCCTGCATGATTGGTGATTCTGAATTCCTTTGGAACATTGATTTCCTCCGAATCGCCTTCATTCGAAATATCACCGAGAGCATCGCCGACAACTGTTGTTGATTCAGATGAACCGATTTTAATCGGACCTTCGATTTTACCCGTGAGAAGAAGCACGAAAACAATTCCGATTATCAGAACCAGAATAATACAGGCTATTAAAATCAGATTTATGTTTTTCTTCATTTTATTTCCTTAATCTTTCTTTGATTTTTTCAACCGAAGCGGATGCTTCATTTCTTTCAAGGTCAGAATATGAGAAGATAACGAAACCGTTCCATTTTTTGCTTCTGACAGCATCTATCTGAGCGGATATAACCTCGCTGTTATTCAGCCATTCTTCGCTTTCATCTGTTCCGGCTTTATATAGAGCAAGTCCGCAGAATATTTTTATATTGTTTATTCTTGCATATGAATCCCATTCGTCAAGCAATGTTGAAAAATTAAAGCTTTTCCGTTCAAAGCCGAAATACAACTGCGGAATTATCCAGTCTGCATATCCTTCATTCGAAAGCCATTTTTCGCAGTCTGCAAACATTACATCATAATTATATTCTTTTCTCGCCGCAGGGCTTATGCTGAAAATCAGCTCAGAAGAGAAGCTTTTGACTGTTTTGTAAATTGAAGCAACAAAGGCATCAATTGTTGCTCTTCGCCAGTCAGCTTTTTCAAGCATTCCGCCTGATGAAATATAGGCTTCATATTCTGCCGAATCAAGCTTTTCACAGTCCTCGGGATAGAAATAATCATCAATGTGAATTCCGTCAATATCATATTTCATAAGTATTTCTCTTATCCCGTCAAGAATAAGCTTCTGTGCTTCTTCGCTGGCCGGATTATAGAAAATTCCCGAATCAAGAATTCCGACTGCCGTTGATTTTTCGTTTATGAATTTTATTGCCGCCTCGTCTTCGCAGAGAAGAGCAGGGTCGTTATCATAGCTTATTCTGAATGGATTTAACCAACCGTGAACCGAAACATTATATTTTTCAGCACTCTCAAGAATTACCTCAAACGGGTCATACTCAAGCTTTGCTCCACGGCTTTTGGCAATATACTTTGAAGTAGGAAATAACTCCGACTGATAGAGAGCATCCGAAAAAGCCCTCATATGAATGAATGCTGTGTCAAAACCTGTTTCTGATATTTTCCGGAACATATCATCAATGATAACACTGTATTCTTCCCGGCTTTTTCCGGATGAATTTTCAATATCATAGCATGAAATCCATATTCCGTGAAGCTCTTCTTCGTTAACCTCAACAGGCGTCTGCGTTGTCGGTTCGGGAATGGGTATTTCTGATTTTTTCGGTTGACAACCGCTGAACAGAAGGACTATAATCAATAGCGGAATTATTATTTTTTTCAGAATAATCACCCCGATAATATTATTCAGACGGAGATAAACAGATGCAGTGGGTTTTGGAATTTCTTTTGATATGGTTTGCGGTTATTTCGGTTGCCGCAGTGATAATAACAATTGCCGATAAGATTTTTGCCCGGAGAGGAAAATGGAGAATTCCAGAGGCCACCCTGATGCTTGTCGGGCTTGCAGGCGGTGCACTTGCAATGCTGATAACAATGAAGGTTATCAGGCATAAAACTCTGCATAAAAAATTCATGTTCGGTCTGCCTGCTGAGATAATTCTTCATATCGCTTTGGTGATTGCAATAATATGTTATCTGAAATGAAAGACGGGGTGACCGTCTTTTTATTTAATTCTGATTTTTCTCAATGCCGCACTTATAGGAACTGAAACGGCGACGCCGACAATTATTTCAAGCACCGCATTTATTCCGAATGCAGCAAGAATATATTTGGTCAGTCCTCCGAAATTAACGGAGGCTATGCCAAGCTCTTCACCGTATTTTGCTCCGTAGAGCAGGTAAATTCCGCCCATAACGAAAACGGTGTTGCAGATGCAGGCAACAAGAGAAGAAATAATTGAACCGATATTTTTCTTTTCGGTTTTATTTGCAATGAGCGAAAAAACAATACCTGCCATTGCACCTGCAATAACTCTCGGAATGAGAGCGATAAGCGGATTTTTGAAAATAATTCCTTCAAGAGGTGAAGGTGGAGCGAAAACCGCTTTGATTATGCAGGATATTCCCCAAACTGCACCGAGAATGCTTCCGCCCTTGGCTCCGAGCACGCAAGCACCGATGATGACGGGAATGTGAATCAGGGTGATACTCAACATTCCGTAGCTGATGTATCCCACATACGGCACAAAGGTCATAACAATGATGATTGCACTCAGCAATGCAAGCTGAGCAAGCTCGAGATTTTTTTGAATAGTTGTTTTCTTTGCCATTTTATATCCTCCTTGCTGTCGCTCTGAATAATCAGATGCGGCGCATATTGACATAATTATTTGTGATTCTTTTCGTAAAGAACCCGAAGTCCCTGAAGAATGAGCTCGCCGTTATAGATAATATCTCTCTTACAGCTCTTGATTAAATCCTTTGCAAGTCCGCCTGTTGCAACGGTTGATGCAACCTTTTCGCCAAGCTCCTCCTCAAGCTTTTCGCAAAGACCGTCTATCATTGATGCAAAGCCGAAAACGGTTCCGGACTGCATAGAATCAATTGAATTCTTACCGATGGCATGAGACGGCGTTTTAAGACTGATATTAGGAAGCTGTGAGGTTTTTGACGAAAGTGCTTCAAGAGAAATTCCGACTCCCGGAGCAATTGCACAGCCGCAGAATGCACCGCTTTTGTCAATTACGCTGACCTTGCTTGCGGTTCCGAGGTCAATAACGAGAGCGGGTAGGGGATAGAGAGCCGCCGCTCCGACACAGCCTGCAAGAAGATCTGCACCGAGCTGAGCAGGGTTATCTATGAGAATGTTCATTCCGGTTTTAATTCCCGGTCCGAGAATCATCGGAGTGCATCCGGTAACCTTTTCAACTGCTTCGCATATTGTCGGCGAGAGCTCAGGCACAACGCTGCTGATTGCCGATGCACTGAAATCCGTTCTGTGAACATCGTAAAGATGAAAAATCTGTCTGAATTCAACTGCATATTGGTCGGGAGTTCTCGAACGGTCGGTTGCAAGCCTTGAAATGAAAACAGATTTGTTGCTTTCGTAAACACCCATTGTTATATTTGTGTTTCCTATGTCAATTGCAAGAAACATTGCCATTACTCCTATTTATTGATATTATAAATATTATACTATAAATAAAATCAAAATGCAAACAAAATATCTTGCAATTATCGCCATGAAGTATATAATTGTAAAAGAAAAAATTTCGGAGGAAAAATATGATTTGTTCAGCTTGCCCGAGAGGTTGCAACGCAGACAGAGAAGCCGGAACAGGTGTCTGCTCGGTGGGCGAAAAATATAAAATTGCAAGAGCCGCTCCTCATTTCTGGGAAGAACCGTGCATCAGCGGAAAAAGAGGTTCCGGAACGGTTTTCTTTTCGGGATGTAATCTCGGATGTGTTTTCTGCCAGAATTATGATGTCAGCCACAGGGCGTTCGGAAAAGAGGTCAGCGAGGACCGATTGATGAGAATTTTTGATTATCTGATAGAAAAAGGCGTTCACAATATTAATCTTGTAACGCCGACACATTATGCTCCAATGCTTGCGAAAACACTTGAAAAATATAGCTCTCCCGTACCGATAGTCTATAATTCATCGGGCTACGAAAAGGTTGAAACTCTCAGAATGCTTGAGGGACTTGTTGATATATATCTTCCTGATTTGAAATATTTTGACAGCGAAATTTCAAAGAAATATTCCCATGCGGAAGATTATTTTGAATTTGCTTCAAAAGCGGTTCTTGAAATGTTCCGCCAGGTTGGAAACCTCGAAGCTGATGAAAACGGAATTGCAAAGAGAGGAATAATTATCCGCCATATGGTGCTTCCCGGCAATATTTCACAGGCACAGAAGATTTTTACATGGGTCAGGGATAATCTTTCAGAGGAAGCCTTCATAAGCGTTATGAGGCAGTATACTCCGTTCGGAGAAGCGAAGAATATGCCGCCGATTGACAGACCTCTTTCATCAAGGGAATATAAGATAGTCAAGGAAAAAATCTTTGACCTCGGCTTTGAAAATTGCTTTTTCCAGAGCAAAAGCTCATCAACAGAAAAATTTATTCCGGATTTTAACCTCGAAGGTGTTGATTTTTGAATAATTTTTTGATACATTATATGTATGATTTTTCGGAGGTAATATTGATATGGAAAAGACAAAGGGATTCTTTGCAGAATTCAAAAAATTTATCATGAGAGGTAACGTTATTGACCTTGCAGTCGGCGTTATCGTAGGCGGTGCATTCCAGAAAATCGTCACTTCGCTTGTTGATGATATTGTTATGCCGGCAATCAGCCTTCTAACGGGAGGAATTGATTTCAGCGAATGGAAGGTTATTCTCGGCGAGGGAGAAAAAGCCGCAACTCTCAATTACGGCAACTTCATCAGTGCAATTTTAAACTTCCTCATTATGGCATTTGTAATTTTCTGCCTTGTTAAAGCAATCAATACCGTTGCGGATAAAGCTATCAAGAAAAAAGAGGAAGCTCCTGCCGCACCTTCAACAAAGGTTTGCCCCTATTGCAAGAGCGAAATTGCAGTTGATGCAACAAAATGCCCACATTGCACATCCGATGTTGAATAATTTTTGATTTTTCAGAGTGCAGAGCTTTGATGCTTTGCACTCTTTCTACAAGGAGACTGGTTATGAAATTAGGTTTTATCGGCACAGGCAATCTTGCAAGTGCAATTCTCAAGGGTGTTGTTGCTTCGGGATTTATTGCTTCGGAAAATATTTATATCTATGATGTTTTTGCTCCGAAAACAAAAGAGCTTTCAGAGGAGCTTTCGGTTAATGTTGCGGAAAACGCAAATGAAGTTGTTAAAAAATGTGACGGATTTGTTATGGCAGTCAAGCCAAAGGATGTCGCTTCTCTTCTTGAATCAATATGTGCTGACATGAAATCAAAAAATCCGTTCATCATCTCAACAGCCGCAGGAACAGAAATGGATAAAATCAAATCCTCTCTCGGCTTTAATGCAAAAATTATCAGAATTATGCCGAATATCAATGCCGCTGTTTCGCAGTCAATGACGGCAATGTGTGCAAATGAATTTGTTTCTTCCGAAGAAAAAGAATTTGCTCTGAAGCTCTGTTCCTGCTTCGGAAGGACAATTGAGCTTGACGAAAAATATTTTGCAGTTTTTTCGGCTGTTGCCTGTTGTGCTCCTGCCTATGCTTATATGTTTGTTGATGCTCTGAAAACCGCAGGTGTGAAACATGGTCTTTCTGCCGCAGATGCAAGAATTGCGGCGGCACAGATGCTTTTGGGAAGTGCAAAAATGCTTCTTGAAGGTGATAAATCAATCAGTGCTCTGATTGATAATGTCTGCTCACCCTCGGGAACAACAATTGAAGGAGTTTGTGCACTCAAGGAATTCGGATTTGAAAATGCCGTTATCAAGGCTGTTGACAGTGCCGTTGAAAAAGATAACAGAATGGCAAACAGAAAATAATTTTTCTTTTTATTCAAAAAGAGCCGCCCGAGGGTGGCTCTTAATTTATGTGTTGAATATCAAAATAAAAAAGTTTATCAACCGTTCAAAAATTAGGTTAAGGAATTCTGATAATGTTACAAAATTGCTTCCCTGCATAACAGTTTCCGTTTCAATATTTCCGCAAACGGAGCAGGTGCGGTGTCTTTCTTTATAGTTTGAATCGCCCGTTTCCTGAAGGATTGACCAGTCACCGTATTGATGTTCTCCTGTTACGGGATAATGAGATTCTGAAATTGTTTTGTTGCATTGCGAGCAAACGGAAATGCTGTATCCTTCATTGCCGCAGTCAGCAGTTTTTTCATCTGTGACCGATTGATGATTGCATTGCGTAAGAGCATTCAGATAAAGTGCTCCGTAGCCGGAGCTATTAACATCATTCCAGCTTCCTGTAGCCGATGTTGAATAATAGCTTTCCTTTGATGTGAAAACATATTGCGTGTCTGAATTGCTTTTTGAATATTCAAGCGGAATATTGATTTTTGAACTGTCTGCGGTGCTGACCTTGATAAGAACCGAAAAATATGTATTCTTATCAATATCAACCGTTGACGGCAGGTCAATACAGTTATAGCCGGCTCTTTCGAGCGTTTCGGTGTAGGTCAAAGCAAGAGTACCGCTTGCAGGCGAAGAATAATTACTTGGCAGATTTTTATAAACCATAACGGTTGCAGTGACCGCAGGTGTTGAGGTTGTGAATGCTACGGATTTTATCAATTCATAGCTTCTCGCCTTATAAACATTTGCAACTCTTCCGTTACTCGGAATAGGGAGATAGCTCGATGAATAACAGGCGTTATGGGTATAAACATTATAAAAATCATCGGCAGGTCTGACTTCAAAGCCGGTAAAATCCTTCATTGATGCATCTTCATATGAAATCCAGAAATATCCGTTGATTCTTGAATTTGTTCCCCAACTGTCTTTGATAAGCCACGCACCGTCTTCGACAGGTGTATTGCTTGACAGGAAATTCGAGGCACTGAAATTATCATCCCAGCCAATAACAGAGATAAGATGATTTGTGCTCGATACTGACGGGTAGTAGTAAGCTCCGTTGGTTGAGTTATAGTATGTGTTTTTATAGTAGATTGCAGCGGTGCAGCTTCCGTGTTCCATCAGCCATTGCTTGATGTCATCCTGATTTTTCAGGCGAACAACATTGTCAACAACCAATCCGGAGCTGTGGTCATAGCGTTCCGATTCATCATAATTACCCATCTGTGACAATGAATACGGATAAAACGGAAATTCACTTTCATTGGCAATTCCGATTCCCTGCGAAAGAGAAGAAGCGGCTCTCTGCCAGTTACCGCCGTAGCTGTAAGGACTTGTTCCGTTTAAATTTCCGCCTTCGCCGTTATTCGGATTTGATGTGTCATTTATAACGGTATATGTAAACCATGTAAGGTGAGCCTCTGAAAAATCTGCTGTTTCAGCAGTATAATATCCTTTTGCAATAGCATCGCTTTCAAGAGCATTTATTGTTCCGAATGCCCAGCAACAACCGGAATCACCTTGATTTTTTACCGGGGTAACAAGTCCGTAATCTCTTGAATCATAAGCTTCGGGAAGAGTGTCCTGTGATGCTTTCTGAATGGAGAATTCATCGAAAATAACATTGCATTTCTCTGCTTCATTTTCAGGTTCGGAAACTGAAATGTAGCCGCTGTCACTCGGCGAACCCTCGTCAAGAACAATCGGCTCAAGAATATTTTCCGAGGAAAAGGCAGGGATATACAAGAGCGGAAGCATCATCATTGCCATGAAAACAGAAAGAGCCTTTTTCATATATCCACCTTCTTAGGGAACGCTGAATAAATGCGTCGACACATCTTTTCACTCTGTTTTGGCGTGAAATGCGTTACAAAACCTTAAAATTCAGCGTTTCCTTAGTTATTCTCGGTAACATTATAATTCATTGAAACAGCTTTATCAAATGTAAAGCGAAAAATTTAACATTCTGTTCATAAATAAACGAAGCAGACAGAATAAAAACTGCCTGCTTCGGTAAAATTATTTATGATAGAGCTTTTTTGTCTGGTATCTCGGCTCGCTTGTAAGGTTAATTTTAAGCTTTCTGTAAATATCCTGGTCAACCTGCGAAAGAATGACCGTTGAATGAGCTTCACATCCGGCGAGCTTATCAATTGATTCAAGAGCTTTCTTTGCAACAGGGTTTGTGTTTGCACTCATTGAAAGAGCTATGAGCGTTTCGTCGGAATGAAGACGGGGATTATGATTTTTGAGAATACCCGTTTTGAGCTTCTGAATCGGCTCGATAATTGAAGGTGAAATCATCAGAAGGTCATCTGGAAGACCTGCAATGGTCTTGACCGCGTTGAGAAGAGCGGATGATGATGCTCCGAGAAGCTCAGAGGTTTTACCCGTAACTATTTTTCCGTCCGGAAGCTCAATTGCAACTGCGGGTTGACCGTTGGTATCCTTGCTTTTCTGAACTGCGGCATTGATAACGGGTCTGTCTTCAACGCTTATACCTGCCTGATTCATAAGGCTTTCAATCTTGTCAACTGCCTCCTGCTTGCCTCTGCCGAGCCTTAAATCACAGAGAGCGGCAAAATATCTGCGGATGATTTCATCCTTTGAAGCCTGTTTCGTAGCCTCATCATCGCAGATGCAGTAGCCTGCCATGTTAACGCCCATATCGGTGGGTGATTTATATGGACTTTTGCCTTCAATCTTTTCGAAAATAGCATTAAGGACCGGAAAAACTTCAACATCTCTGTTATAGTTGACCGTTGTTACGCCGTATGCTTCAAGATGATAAGGGTCAATCATATTAACATCATTGAGGTCTGCCGTTGCGGCTTCATAAGCAAGGTTAACAGGGTGCTTGAGAGGAAGATTCCATATGGGGAAGGTTTCAAATTTTGCGTAACCGGCTTTTATTCCACGCTTGTTTTCATGATAGAGCTGTGAAAGGCAGGTTGCCATTTTTCCGCTTCCGGGTCCGGGAGCGGTGATAACAACAAGAGGTCTTTCGGTTTCTATATATTCATTCTTTCCGAAGCCTTCATCGCTGACGATAAAAGGAACATTGTATGGATAGCCCTGAATTGTGTAATGCTTGAAAACCTTTATTCCGAGAGCCTCGAGCTTTTCCTTGAAGGCTGATGCGGCTGACTGACCTGCAAACTGAGTCAGAACAACGCTTCCGACATAAAGACCTGCATCTCTGTAAGCATCAATAAGGCGAAGAACATCAATATCATATGTTATGCCGAGGTCACCACGCATTTTGTTGCTTTCAATATCGCCGGAATTGATAACAATAACAACTTCAACATCATTCGAGATATGCTTGAGCATCTGCAATTTACTGTCGGGGGCGAAGCCTGGGAGAACTCTTGAAGCGTGGTTATCGTCAAAGAGCTTGCCGCCGAACTCAAGATAGAGCTTGCCGCCGAATTCGCTTATTCTTTTGTTGATCTGTTCAGATTGACGACGGATATAAGCGTCGTTATCAAATCCGATTTTTTTCATGGTTTTTGCACTTCCTCGAATAAATAAAAATACATTGTAATTATAAACCATATTACATTTCAAATCAAGATTTTTTTGGCATAAAAATTAATTTTTTCGTTCATTTTGTCGGTTGACACAGGCTTTTTTCAGTTATATAATCTCAATGGATATTTTGTATCAAAAAAGAAAAAATAAATTTGTCGGGAGGTGCTGAAATAGAAAAATATATTATTACCGGCATGAACTGTGCTTCATGCAGTGCAAGGGTTGAAAAAGCGGTTTCTGCCCTCGAAAATGTTGAAAAATGCTCCGTTAATCTTCTGACAAATTCGATGATTGTAGAAGGCTCAGCAAGCGAAAATGAAATCATTTCCGCCGTTGTAAACGCAGGCTACGGAGCGAGAAAAGAACTTGATTCAGCCGAAAAAGAACCCGATAAAAGCGACTTTAAGCTTATATTGAATCGGTTGATTGCTTCTTGCATTCTTCTCATTTTTATAATGTATTTTTCAATGGGGAGAATGATTGGCTTACCGTTTCCTGATTCTCTTGACGGAGTTTCCGGTATAATTCAACTTATTCTTTCACTCTCGGTCATGATTATCAACCGAAGATTTTTTAAAAACGGATTTAAAGGAGCAATTCATCGTTCTCCGAATATGGATACTCTTGTTTCTCTCGGTTCGGGAGCGGCATTTCTTTACAGCGTTTATTCGCTGATTGATGGCAGAAATGATTTGTATTTCGAATCTGCGGCAATGATTCTGACCCTTATTACGGTCGGCAAAATGCTCGAAGAAAAATCAAAGGGCAAAACTGCCGATGCAATTAAGTCACTCATGAAGCTTGCTCCCGATTTTGCTCATGTTATCCGAAACGGAAAAGAAGTAACTATTCCGTCTTCTCAAATAGTAAAAGGAGATATTTTTATTGTTAGGCCCGGTGAAAGCGTTCCGGCTGACGGCACAGTATCAAAGGGTGAGGGAGCAGTCAATGAATCTGCGTTAACCGGCGAAAGCATTCCGTCAGATAAATCAGCAGGAAGCAAGGTTTCGGCAGGAACGGTTAATGGCTCGGGATTTCTTGAATGTATCGCAGAAAAAACAGGCGAAGAAACTTTTCTTTCGCAAATAATCAGAACTGTCGGAGATGCCTCTTCCTCCAAAGCCCCGATTGCAAGAATTGCAGATAAGGTTTCGGCGGTCTTTGTGCCGATTGTTATTCTTGTTTCTCTTATAACTCTTGTTTCGTGGCTCGTTGTCGGCAGAAATTTCGGGTTTGCGGTTGCGAGAGCTATCAGCGTTCTTGTTATCAGCTGTCCGTGTTCGCTCGGGCTTGCAACTCCCGTTGCGATTATGGTTGCGAGCGGAGTTGGAGCAAGAAACGGAATTCTTTTCAGAACAGCCGCTTCGATTGAAGAAGCAGGCAGAACACAGGCTGTTATTTTTGACAAAACAGGAACTCTGACAAAAGGAGAGCTTATTGTAACCGACATTATTCCAGACGGAATTGATAAAAAGAGTTTTCTTCGGTATGCGGCTTCGGTTGAAAAAAAGAGCGAGCATCCGATTGCTTCTGCAATTGTTGAAAAGGCTAAAAAAGAAAATATTGAGATTTTAGATTCCGAAAATTTCAAAGCACTTGCAGGTAGCGGAGTTGAAACCGACATTGACGGTTTTCACTTTATTGCAAGCAAGCCTGTAATAGAAAATACAGAAATCAAAATGCTCCAAAGCGAAGGAAAAACTGTTATTGTTTTCTCAAAGAATAATGAATGCATCGGAATTATCGCTCTTTCGGATTCAATCAGGGAAGACAGCAAAAAAGCTGTTTCAGACCTTCATTCCATGGGTATTAGAACTATTATGCTTACGGGCGATAATGAAAAAGCGGCAACCGTTATTGCAAAAAAAGTCGGAATTGACGAGGTTATTTCGGATGTTCTTCCCGATGAAAAAGAGAAAAAGGTCGCATCCGTTATGGAGCATAAAAAAACCGCAATGGTCGGCGACGGAATAAATGATGCCCCTGCACTTGCAAGGGCAGACACGGGAATTGCCATCGGAGCAGGAACGGATATTGCAATTGATTCTGCTGATATTGTTCTGATGAACAGCAGCCCTTATGATGCTGTTTGTGCAATAAAGCTCGGAAGAGCGGCTCTTCGGAATATCAGAGAAAATCTGTTTTGGGCGTTTTTCTATAATATAATCGGAATTCCTATAGCGGCAGGTGTTTTCGGAATAGAACTGAATCCGATGATAGCTGCGGCGGCAATGAGCCTTTCGAGCTTTTGCGTTGTGACAAATGCCTTAAGACTTAACAGAATAAAATTAACAGACAAGAAGGAGATAATCATGAAAAAAACAGTCAACATTGAAGGAATGATGTGTATGCACTGCGAAGCAAGAGTCAAATCAGCTCTTGAAGCTCTTGACGGAGTTGAATATGCCGAGGTCAGCCATGAAAAGGGAAATGCAGTTATCTCAATGACGAAGAATGTTTCCGATGAATTCATAAAGGAAACAATTGAAGCTCAGGGATATAAGGTTATTTAAAAAAAGGAAGTATAAAGCTTGATAAAGGATTTAACAAAAGGCAAGCCTTCAAAGGTCTTGTGGTCGTTTACTCTGCCGATGTTTTTAAGCGTAGCATTTCAGCAGATGTATAATATTGCCGATTCCGTCATAGCAGGCAGATTTGCAGGTGAGGAAGCTCTTGCGGCGGTCGGTGCATCTTATCCTATAACAATGATATTCAACGCAATTGCCGCAGGCTCAAATATCGGTTGTGCGGTTGTTATTGCAAGAATTTTTGGTTCGGGAAATTATAAAAAGCTACGCACGGCAGTTTCAACAACTGTTATATCATCGGTTGTGATTTCAATAATTTTGATGCTTGCAGGTGTGTTCACAAGTGCTCCGATGACGGCTCTTCTGAACACTCCCGAAAACATTTTCGGCGATGCAACGCTTTATCTGAGAATATATATCGGCGGATTTGTTTTTCTGTTTCTTTATAATATTGCAACGGCAATTTTTGTTTCTCTCGGCGACTCAAAAACCCCGCTTGTTTTTCTGATTTGTTCATCGGTCGGAAACATTATTCTGGACTATGTTTTTGTGAAATTTTTCGGTTGGGGAGTTGCCGGAGTTGCTTGGGCAACCTTCATTGCTCAGGGAATTGCCTGCGTTTTTGCTCTTGTTTTCGTAAAAATAAGGATTAACTCAATTCCGGCGACAGGAGATTATCTTAAATTTTCCATGGAAATGCTTAAGGATATATGCAGGGTTGCACTTCCGAGTATTCTTCAGCAGAGCTTTGTTTCGGTTGGAAATCTTTTCATTCAGAGCCTTGTCAACAGCTTTGGCTCGTCTGTTATTGCCGGTTATTCCTCGGCTATAAAGCTCAATACCTTCTGCATAACCAATCTGACAACGCTCGGTAACGGCGTTTCAAGCTATACAGCACAGAATGTCGGAGCAGAAAGGAAAGACAGGATTGAAGCAGGCTTCAGGTCAAGTCTTTTTATATCCTTGATTATAACTATTCCGTTTTCTCTCCTTTATTATTTCTGTTCTTCGCCGTTTGTCGGTCTTTTCATGGAAGACGGTGGTGGAGAAGCAATGCAGATAGGTATTCGTTTTCTGCATATCGTTTCGCCGTTTTATATTTTTATTTCGGCAAAAATTATGGTTGACGGAATTCTTCGTGGAATGGGAAAAATGGGGATATTTCTTGTTTCAACCTTTGCAGACCTCATTTTGCGTGTTATTCTTGCCTATATACTTTCGCCGCATTTTGCAACAGACGGAATATGGTATTCATGGCCCGTCGGCTGGATGGTTGCAACCATGCTTTCGATTGTTTTCTTCCTTGTTGTCAGAAAAAAAGAAATAATTAATCAATAACTCAATACAGCTCTGCATCTCAATTGAAATGCAGAGCTGTTATTACATATTGCAATAAAATTCAGCTTTCTGACTGAATGTGTAAATTCCCGTTGAGGCATGAATACTTTCGCAATTAAATACTGAACCTGTTGTTCCTTCAACCGAAAAATAAATCATTTCGTATTCTGACGGAAGCTTAACGCTTGCCATGTTGCCGAGAACAATCCCGTTGGAGCTTTTCCATTCTTCCTTAAGATGAATTCCGTCATATTCAAGCGGAGATGTTCTGTAATAAACCTTAACCTTTATATTTCTTGCATCATCGGGAGTGTCAAAAGAAATAACAGCTCTTCCGTTATCGAATGACAATCCGTTAATCTTTATGTTTCCGTTGCCAAGCCCATTCTGTTCGTTTGCAAAGCGGAGAATTTCGGGTGCATAAGCTCCTTCGTTTTGACCATGAGCAAATTTATGAAGAATAGTCAGCGTTGCATTTGGTGTTACGGAAGCAGTTTTTGTTGCCGAATCAACGGAAAAAAACGGGTCATTATCGCCGTCAATCCAAAGAACAGGCATTTTAACATTGCCAAGCAGAAGCGATGGCTCCCATGTGTTTTTTGCGTTTTCGTTCTTCATTAAGCTGTTTAACATCGAAGAACATTCGTCAAGATAGCCACAGCCGTAAACGGGAATTGCAAATTTAAATCTGCTGTCATATCCGATAACAACGCTCGTCGCAATTCCGCCCCACGAAATGCCTGTTATGCCGATATTATCCGTTTTTATTCTGCTGTCAGCACGAAGAATATTGTTTGCAAGGATAACATCCGTTATGTAGTAGTAAAACCATTGGTCTTTAATCGGCTTGTCGCAGGTGCTCAATTCATCAATCGTCATATGAGAATCGGGATTGACGCTCCAAACCGTTTCGCTTGTATATTCTCCGTCAGCAGGAATCTGACCGAAGCCGTCAATCGAAATTGCGGCATAACCGTTGTCAACCCAATACTTCACCCATTCCGCATAGGCGTGACCTGCACCGCCGTGAACAAGAACCATTGCTGGCACAGGGGAGGATTCTGTTGCGTTTTCGGGGAATCCGATATATGCAAAAACCTTTGCCGCCTTGCCCATGTATTCTTCGCCGTCAAAGAATATTGCCTTGATTCTGTTATCATCGGCAAACGGCTTCTTTTCAGTGCATTCTGTTATATTCGGAGTTCTCTGCATAACGGAAGAGAGAAGTTCTTTGATTTCATCTGTTTTATCTGTTGCCTGTCTTTGTTCTACATCGGAATAATACAGGTCAATCTTTGTCTGTTCATTATGCTTAAAGCTTATTCCGAATATTGAAAGAAAAGACATGGCAAGGCTGATAAAAAATGCTGTTATCTTCATTTTACACCTCCGAATACATGGCAATGAATACCTTCGGAGTTTCGGAAATGTTCAGCTTTATTCCGTTTTCCATAAGCTCTCTGCCATTGAATTTATAGCTTTCGTTCGTATTATCGAAATTCCAAACCTTATATGTTTTGTTTTCGTCAAGTCCGTTGAATGTGAGCAGAAATTCATCGCTTTCAATGCTTTCACGCTTATAAATTATCGCCGCTCCTTCGGCTTCGTCTCCGAACTGCATTGCAAGATATTTTGTAATATCGTATCCGCCGTAAACGATTGGATAATAATTCTTTGTCATATATTGAGAAATCTGCTTATATTTACTGAATTCCTCAACGCTTGGTTCATAGACCGATTGATAAGTGAGAATTGCGGACCTCGAAGCATATTCCGAATGGAAATATCTGTTTGCACCGCTGTAGGGCTGCCAGAATGAAAGACTGTAAGTCATCGCCTGCGTTGCTTCAAGCACAAAATCCTTAAGACTGCTGTCTGCATTTCCGCAGTTGTAGTCGCTTCTCCAGAGGGGAACGCTTCGTCTTGTCATTTCAAGGTCAAGTCTTCTGCCACCGCTTGCGCAGTTGTCAATGAGAAGACCGTCAACGGTCGAAAGAAGTCTGTCAAGATATTTATAAAGATTTGTAATATAATGGTTTTCGCAGATACCTTTTCTGCCGTTATAAAATTCCTTGTCAGCCTTTTCCCAGTAATCAAGAGGGTCAAAGTTGAAATCCTGACGATAGACGGAAACACCGTTTGTTACCATTGCTTCTGCTATATAATCGGAAATGAAATCACAGGCATCCCTATCACCGAGATTCCAGAGAAGGTTATTGCCATCTGCAATAATCCATGCGTTGTGCTTAATTGCTTCATTATAAAGAATTGTGTTTTCACGGACTCTTTCCGGCTCAAACCAGAGCAGGAATTTTTTCCCTTTTTTCGTAATAGCATCCGAAACGGGCTTAAGCGTATCGGGAAATCTTTCAGTGTCAGCAATCCAGTTGCCAACGCCGTCATACCATGCTTCGGTATATTTATACCAACCGGCATCCATCCAGAAAAAGTTGACATTTTCGAGAATTTCCGGCTTGACCTTGTTGACCTCAGCAATCAGCTCTTCTGTGTTTTTGGTTGAAATTTCGTTTGCAATAACATAACTGCTTGAAACCTCAACGCTTTCGGGATAAACGCAGTCCATTTCCCAATTTCGCAGAGTATTGAAGCCCTTCAGAGCGTTTCCGCCCTCGTAGAATGAAAGAGCAATGAGCGGAGAACGGATTTCTTCGCCCGGTTCAAGATACGCCTTGAAGCTTTCCTGCTTTGCCTTGACGGAAATTCCTTTTTGTGATTTTGCGATAGAAGTGAACCATTGACCCGTCCAACCAACGCTGAGCATATAACCGAGGTCATCGCCGCAGATATTGAAGAATGGCATGAATGAACAGTTTCTGCCGCCGTTTGCAGTGAATTTCATCGGGAAAACATTGATAAATGACTTATATAATTCAAAATCATCGGCTTCCGAGGGACTTCCGTGGCTGACATATAATTCTGCGTTTTCTGCCTTGAGTGTCATATCTGCACCGCAGAAATTCTTTATAATTGGCGAATTTGTTTTGCCGTTGTTCACCGCATAAAGTGTCCATTCGCAGGTGGCGTTATCTTCATAGATTGTCGCTTCAATTCTGAGAACTATTCCGCTCTTTTTTGAAACAGCATCTATGTATGAGGTCTTTCCGCCTTTATAAACTTCTCCCACTTCACTTTCTTCGCCGACAGAGAAAGTCCAATCTTCGAGATTTTCGGAGAGCTTTTTTGAACCGAGAGTTAGGTTATATGCAGGCTTTTCGCCGTTTGAACCTGCAAATCTGATGTTTTTATCAAACCATTCACGGCAAAGCTTCTTTTCGCTTTCTGAAACCTTGATTTCTTCAGCCGTTATAATATCAAAGGTGAAATCGGTTATTGAGGTCTGTTGAATAGCTTTTTTATCTACATTTCTTTTGAATGCGGAATCCGATACGGAAAATGACGAAATCAAAAAAAGAATTGCCTGAAAAATACATAATATCGGTTTAAACAAAAATATCACCTCGTGTTTATTCAACAAATATCGGTTTTGAAAAATCGACTTCAAGGGTGTCAATGAAATATGCGTTGGTGTCGGCAGTCAAGCCGCTTTCGTCAAAGACGGTTATTCTGAAATAAATATCGTTTCTGTTTATGCTGAATTTTTCTTCCGAAAGATATTTCTTTCCCTGCTCTTTTGCATAGACGGCTCTGCATCTTCTGCCTCCTCTCGTGCAAACGATTTTAACTGCTTTTTCACATACGATATGGATTGAATAATCCTCTGTGTCAAGCCATAGAGCGTTGATTATCGGACCTCTTGAAGCGTAGAAATCGCCTTTGAGAAGAGCGGAGGTTACATCCTCATATTTCAGAGACGAAGCCTTAATCATTGTGAAGCCGCCGAATGAATCCCAGTGGCAGGATTTCGGTGCTCTGTTATGATTATCATCCGTTGCTATGCAGAAAAGTCTCTTTCCGCTTCGGAGCATATCATCATAAATTGCCGCATTATATTCATCATAGCCGTCAACCGAACTGCTGAAATTGAAGATTTCCATTGCATTCATTCCGCTGTATGACATATATCTTTCGAAATTTTCAAGCGACCATGTAGGATGATTATAGGTTGCAAAAAATCCGTTTTTTAATCCCGTTTCAATCATCATGTTTACATCCTCAGAAGAATAATTTACCTCTAAAGGTGAATATTCGGGGTTGCTGATAACATTTTTTTCATTCTGAAACGGATGAAGCTTTCTTTCTGGCGAAAGTGCAATATAGCATATATCACAGCAACGGTCAAAGAAATCAGGTTTGCCCGTTTCATCAGCCGCATTCTCAACTCCGTTCAAAGCAAGAAAATTATTGTCGCTCAATTCATTGTGTGTAACAAATCTGTTATGGTCGGTGAATGCGATTATCGAATAGCCGTTATCCATATAAAGCTTTTTCATTTCTTCGGGAGCAAGCTCTCCGTCTGAAACGGTTGAATGGCTGTGAAGATTTGCTTTATAAAAGCATCCTTCGTCTGAAATAAGATATTTCTTCATTTAATCATCCTTGTTAAAAACCGTTTGCAGGGGTTATTCTGCAAACGGCGTTGTGTAATTGATTAATCTGTAATTTACCATTTCACGGTCTTTATTGAAGCGGTAAACGCTCATAACAAGCCCGACAGCAAAGAATATGCAGAGGTTTGATGAACCGCCTGCACTGACGAACGGAAGTGTAATTCCGACACAGGGCAGAAGCATGAGGCACATACCAATGTTCATTATGACCTGTGAACCTATCATAAAGGCGGTTCCGAAGCAGATTATGCTTCCTGCGAAATTTCTTGACCTTCTGCCAATCATCATGATTCTGATGATTATAAATGCAAGCACTCCGAGAAGGCAGACCGCTCCGAGAAAACCAAGCTCTTCGCCGACAACGGAAAATACTGTGTCGCTTTCGTTGACGGGAACACCTGCCGCAGACTGCGTATAAGTGCCTTTAAAAAGACCGTCTCCGAGAAATCTTCCCGAGCCGATTGCATTGACACATCTTTGCTGCTGATAAAGAATATTTTTCAGAGCGGTATCGCTCAACGCTTCGGGATAATAGATAGCAAGAATTCTCTGCCTGTGAAGCGAACCGAGGAATTTTGTCCAGAGCAGGGGAGAAACAGCAACAACTGCACCGATTGCGATTGCAAAATAGCGGAGCTTAAGACCTGCCATAAACATCATTCCCACAAACATAAAAGCAAAAACAAGAGCCGAACCGAGGTCTCCCGTTATGATAACAAGACCAATCGGAACAAGTGCATGAAGAGTGAGAAGAATAACATTCTTTATGCTGTTTATGTCGTCTTTAACCTTGTCAAGATGAGCGGTAAATGTGACGATAAAACCAACCTTTGCAAGCTCAGAAGGCTGAAATTTAACGGTCAGCGAGCCTGTTTTGATAATCGGAAGCCAGCATATTGCATCAGGTCTGTCGGCAGGAGCTTCTCCGAAAGGGAAAAGCAGAAGCAACAGCACAAGGCAGACCCCGCCTGCAAACATCCACAGACTTGTTACGGCGTTGTAATCAAGAAACGAAATAAAAAGGCAGGCGGCAATGCCGAGGGCAGATGCAAGAATCATTATAAGACAGTCTCTGCTCATGAAAAGCCCTGCGGCTTCGGCATCGTTTTTTGTTGCACTGAAAACCATGAGTGCTCCGAATGCCGAAGTCAGAATGCAGGTGATATACAGCAAAATGTCTGTTTCGCTGAGAAAGCGTTTTAATGTATTGCTTTTTTGCTTTTTCATTTTATCTGTCTATCGACTTATAAAGGTCAATGAATGCCTGAGCCATTGTTGAACCGGCTTTTGAACCTGTTGAAACAATTTCTTCGTTCTCCGTGAAGAATGAATGCCAGTTGTTATCAGTCAGAATATATCCGACCTGGTCATTGGTAAGACCGAAAACAAGAAGCTTTCTGTTGCCCGTAACCTCGTCAAATGAGGGATATTTCCAGTCTTCACCCGTCCATGATGTTGCCGCTGTGTCTGCACCGCCGAAAGCTATTTCGGGAGCAAGCTCACCGGGAACAATTGCAACAGCGTAATCCTTTCCGAATTCGGCATATCCGACTTCTGAAACAACATAAAGGTCAAAGCCGTCTTTAACAACCTTGTTAAGAAGAAGTCCGCCCTTTGCGGCAAGCTTGAGAATGTTGTTGTTAATCGGAAGGAAAACTTCCTTATATGCAATGTTGAGAATCGGCTCAACTTCTTTTT
Source organism: Ruminococcaceae bacterium UBA1730 (assembly GCA_002315935.1). Lineage (GTDB taxonomy): Bacteria > Bacillota > Clostridia > Oscillospirales > Acutalibacteraceae > CAG-177. The sequence goes on along the minus strand of DCII01000062.1, from coordinate 36,480 downwards.
CAGCGTTCTTGTCAATTGCACAGACTCTTTCGCCTATCTTGTTGCCGTAAGCAACGGTTGTTGCATATCTGTCGCCGAATTTTTCAACAAGAGCAGGGTCAACTTCGATGCCGTCTGTTTCAAGAGTAATTGCAAGCTCTGCCCCTTCAACATAATAATAGTTTGCATTTGCGTGCTCATTGATATATTTTTCCATTGTGTAGGGATAGTCGCCGGAAAGAACCGTACCTGCCGCACCCATGCCAACGCAATGAATTCCGGCATTTATCATCCATGTTTCCTGAGATTCGGCATTGTCGGGAACAAAACGGAATCTGTTGAGATTATGGTCATAAACCTTGGGGTCACGCTTATCATAAATAAGGTCGGAAGCATCAATTGAGCCATAGTAGAGCTTACCCTCTTCCATGTTTTCAACGGCTTTAACCATTGAATCAACAACAACCTTATAGAGGTTATCCATGTATTCCTTGTTCTGTCCGCTCGGAACCTCAAGACCGAAAAGATTTCTGAAGGATGATGTGAAGAGTGCACTGAAAAGGTCACCGTTCATGCCGAAGGTGTCAACACAGCAATGCTGATGAAGAGCGGAAATGTTGATAGCAGTGATGTTATATCCCTTCTGCTTAGCAACCTCTGCAAATTTTTCTCTGATACCTCTTACATCGGTAAGAGCCATACCGTAAGCATCAAGACTTGAGAAAATGGTTATTCCTCTGCCGTCTGAAATTGCAACTGTTCTGACCTTCTGGTCGTCATACTGAGCGGTTGCAAGCTTTTTTGAAACAGAAAGACTGCCGCCGACATAGAAATCTCCGCCGCCGACTTCATTTCCCATGAGAAGTGAAGCATTTGCATATCCGAGCTTCCATTTTGCATTTGATTCGGGTTCGTCAATGAAGGAGTTGCCCTTGTAGAAATTTTCAGCCTTGTAATCGGCTTTCTTTTCCCATTTTGGACCGATGATGAGGTTTGCAATTCCGCCGACAAGAGCATCAACAACCTTGTCGAGGACTGTATAGAGCTTCTGCTCTGAAGGGTCTGTAACAACTGTATTAGCTGATACGGGAATAATCATTGCCGAGAAAATAAATGAAGCGGCAAGAATTAAAGCGATAATCTTATTTTTCATAAGTAACCTCCGTGTTTAACTTTTGAGAGCCATCTGACCGTTTTTGATGATACCTGCTTTTCTCATTGCTTCGGAGATGAAAAGCGTTATAACGGCAGGAGCTATAAAATGCATAATAATAATTTCGATGACAACAAGCTTTGTGTCAACTCCGTTTGCGGTCATTGAAGCATAGGTCATGAACTGACCCACAAGACCCGATGTGCCCATGCCTGCTCCCGAAGCGTTGCAGGTCATTTTGAGCAATGATGTTGAAACGGGGCCTAAAATTGCACTCGTGATAATGGGGGGAATCCATATCTGCGGATGCTGAACTATATTCGGCATCTGAAGCATCGAAGTGCCTATTCCCTGAGCTATCAGACCGCCGAATCTGTTTTCACGGTAGCTTGCAATTGCAAAGCCTATCATCTGTGCACTGCATCCCACAACTGCCGCTCCACCTGCTATTCCCGAAAGTCCGAGAATAATTGCGAGAGCCGCAGAGCTTATCGGAAGAGTAAGGCAGATACCCATAACTACCGAAACAACAATACCCATGAGAACGGGTTGACACTCCGTACCCCAGTTGATAACATTTCCCATCCATGTTGAAAATGCCGACATGGGAGGTCCGAGAAGCAGACCTGCGGCACTTCCCGTGATAATTGAAACAGCCGGAGTTGCAATAATATCAAGTTTTGTTTTTCCGCTGACAAGATTGCCGAGCAGAATTGCAAAAAATGCGGCAACATAGGCTCCGAGAGGGTCTCCGGGGCCTGAAAAGAGCATACCTGCTTCCGTGATAACCTTCCCTGCGATAAGCTTTGAAGCGAATGCACCGACCATGCCTGCAACAGCTGCAGAAACGCCGGTGAGGGGAGAGGCTTTATATTTGAAAGCCATTCCCGCTCCGATTCCTGCACCCGTCAAAACCTTCGCAACAGAAGAAGCAAAAAGCAGATATTCTCCGACCAAACCGGGGATAAAATTCGAAATCTGTTCAAGAATGGTTCCGATAATGAGCGTTGCGAAAAGTCCGAGAGCCATTCCCGAAAGGCCGTCAATAAAAATATAGTTTAAAACTTTCTTGAGTTTATTCATAATCAGCCAATCATTTTCTTTATTGCATCGGCATAAATTCTGCCGATGAATTCAGCACCGTTCTTGTTGGGATGAACGCCGTCATCTGACCAATGTGTAGGCTCATTATCAATGCAAGCCTGAGCAAGGAGTCCGTCAAGAGGGATATAATAATCTGCAAATTCTCTTGCAAGCTTTCGTGTAACATCAATCTTGCCGTTGAGGTCTTCTCGGAAAAATTCCTTGTCGGGAACAGAGAGAAGAAACTGCTCAATCATGAGAATTTTTGCATTTGATTTTTCTTTGATTTCGGAAAGAACCTTGCGGTATCTCTCTTCGAAAATTTCATTGGGAATCCAGCTTCTGTCATCGGCATGATGCCATGTATCGTTGACACCGATGTGAATTGAAACTATGTCGGGATTGATGTCGATGAAATCAGCCTGAAGTCTATCAACAAGGTCTTTTGTCTGATTTCCGCTGATTCCGAGGTCAATGAATTCGAAATCAATATCGGGGAAATCTTTTTTGATGAATTCTGCGGCATAAAGGGGATAGCCTGAGCCGAGGTTATGGGGGTCGGAACGGTCTCTGCCTGCGTCTGTGATTGAATCACCCTGGAAAAGAATTTTCATTTTCAGCACCTCTTAAAAATTATCTTTTACTATTTTGAGCATTTCGATTATATTAATCTGTTGCGGACATTTCTTCATGCAGCTTCCGCATTCTTTGCATAGTCCTGCAACATCTTCAATATTCGGAAAAACTTCCTTTATCTGTCTTCTGCCGCCGTCAGCGATAAGATTGAAAGCGGAGAACACCTTCGGAATAAGAACTCCTGCCGGGCAGGGCATACAGTATTGGCAACCCGTGCATGGGATAACCGTAAGCTTGTCATATTCCTTTTTTGCATCGGCAAGAACTGCGATTTCTTCATCGCTCATCATGCCGATTGAGCATCTCGAAGCATATTTTATGTTATCTTCAACCATCTGCATTGAGCCCATTCCGCTTAAAAGAAGCGAAACCTCGGGTCTGCTCCAAAGATAATCAAAGGCAATTTCAACAGGATGCCTGTCCTTCGGAAGCAAATTAGCAAATGATTCGGGCGGAACTGCGAGCTTTCCGCCGAGAAGCGGTTCCATAATGATAACTCCCAGACCTTTTGAAGCGGCATATTCAAGTCCTTCGATTCCTGCCTGATAATCCGTGTTGAGATAGTTCAGCTGTATCTGGCAGAATTCAAACCTGTCGTAGCCGTCAAGAATCATTTTGAACGCCCACAAATCATCGTGGAAGGAGAAACCGATATGTCTGATTTTTCCTTCTGCCTTAAGCTTTTCAAGCTTCGGAAGAATATCAAACTTTAGAACCTTGTTTTTCCATGAATCTGCATTGATTGCATGAAGCAGATAAAAATCAATATGGTCAGTCTGAAGCTTGCGGAGCTGGTCGTTGAATAATATTTCAACATCCTCTTCGCATTTAACATGACCGACAGGAAGCTTCGTTGCAAGCATAACCTTTTCACGGTAACCGTCCTTCAGAGCTTTGCCGACAACAATTTCACTGTTACCGCCGTGATAGAAATACGCTGTGTCAACATAGTTAACGCCGCTGTCAACGGCAGTTCTGATTAGCTTTATAGCTTCAGCCTCGTTGATTTCCTTATCGTTGCCGTCAATAACAGGAAATCTCATGCATCCGAAGCCGAGAGCAGAAACCTTTTCACCGGTTTTTCCGAAATTACGGTATTGCATTACATCACCTTATTTCAAGACATTTTTGTCATTATAACATATCATGGAAGTGATTACAAGAATATTATTTAAAACATTATAAAAAAGCAGGTCAACCGAAGCTGACCTGCAAAAAATTTAAGGAAACGCCGATTAAATCGGCAAGCGAGATTTTCGAGTATGTTTTCGGCGTTTCCCAAGGTTTTGTAACACATTTCACGCCAAAACAGAGCGAAAAGATGCGATGACGCATTTATTCGGCGTTTCCCTAATTATGACGGCTGTCTTTTGAGAGATTCATGAAGCTCAACAAAGCCCTGCATGATTGAGGAAGCTTCTGTTTTGCCGAGCGAAAGAAGCTCATGATAATGCTCGTCAACAAGTCCGGAGGTGTAGTCGTTGTCGGGGACGACATAACCGATTGCATCATTCATAAGTCCGAAGCATACTGTGTCTTCTCCGAAGATTTCATAGATGCTGGGAAGACCGAAATCCTTGCCTGAGAAAGAGCCTTCAGCTGTGAGTGATGTTCCGCCTGCAACGAGGTCCTGGCAGATTTCACCGGGCATCATGACAAATTTAAGATTTCCGATTTCGCAATAACCGATTTCAACGAAGATATAATACTTAAGGCCGTCTTTGCATACTGCATAGTTTGCAAGATTGAGTTTGCCTACAAGGAGAATAAGAGGATTGGTGACTTCAACCTTGACTTCCTTAAGCCTTATGTTGAGAACAGGTGAAACAACTGTTTCGGTTGTGGGTGTCCAGTCTTTATACCAAAGAGTATAGCTGCTTTCCGAAGATTTTCCTGCGGCAACCTTGTCATTATGGTTCTTGATGTCTGCCTGAAGAGCTGCCCAGTCTTCGGGATGATTATTCTGATAATCCGCTTCGATTTCATCAACAGTGTTGGTGAGATAAAGAGCGATTTTGCCAAGCTCAGCGCCGTATCTGACTGACTGCATATAGCGTCTGTCGGGATTGGTGTCAACATCATCATTTGTAAGACCTCTGCCCATGTAGATACCTGCAATCGGTCCCTGAATGAACATGAAGTTGTAGCCGCCTTCTTCAACGGTTTCCTGCATATAGGTTACATAGTCGCCGGAAAGCTGTCTTCCGTTGTCAACCTTATCAACTGCAAGACCTGTAACATCGGGGTGACCTGCAACATTGACAAGCATTGTGGGTCTGATTGTTTCATCATCGGGGATGAATGTGAGCCTTGTCATTTCTGTGATAAGAGCAGAAGCTGACTTTCTGTTTTTGTTGTTGAAATAACCGCTGTTAAGCTCCTTCTTTGCAACCTTGAGAGTACCCTCTTTCATATTTGTTGCGGCACTGATGATTGCGTTAGAAACTGCTTCATAGAAGAATCCTTCGATATATTCCGTGTTGACACCTCTTTCCATATCAGCACGAACATATGATTTTGCAAGATTCTTGAGAAGCTTCGGGAAAAGATTGGTCCAAAGTCCCTGTGTATCAATACAGCTGTGGCAATGAGTTGAGGAAATGTTGATTGATGTGAATTTAACATTCGGAAGCTTTTTTGCAACAAGCTCTCTGATAGCTTTTATATCGCCGTTTGAAAGACCGATACAGTCAATGTTTGCAAAAACAGTAACACCTCTGTCTGAGCTGTCGTCAAGAGCGATTGCACGGACATCCATGCCGCCGACAACCTCTTCAACCTTGTTTTTCATTCCGTTCTGACCGGACATGAATCCGCCGAGATAATATTCGCCTTCGAGAACATCTTCGGGAATAAGAGAGTTTTTGCAGTAACCGAGCTTCCATTTTGCATTATCATCAGCTGATGATTTGAAATCATCGGTTCCGCTGTAAAAATTTTCGGTTGAATGCTCAGAAACCTTGCCGAAATTCTTGTTGTCGGGAATCAATGCGTTAAGACCGCCGATAACACCCTTGACTATTCCGCCGAGTGCTGAAATACCGACTCTTGCAATCGGCGAAGTTCCTGCGGAAGCGGTAATGATTGTTGTTGACGAAAGAATGATTGCAAGTGCAAGGATTACGCTTGCGAGCTTTTTGACTTTCTTTTTCATTGCTATTCTCCTATGTTTCAATTTTGCCATTCGGCATTTTAATTATAATATCATCAAATTCCGAATATGTAAAGCGGTTTTTAGTGTTATGCACAAAATAATTTGTAATTGTAACCTTTTATCGGTGTTTTTTCTGAAAAAATTTTTATGGTTGAAAAAACCAGGCTGTGATAGTATAATATATTAAAATAATTTATCCGAAAGGCAGTAATCTTTGTGAAACAGAAACGCATTGCGGCAATTCACGATATATCGGGAATAGGTAAATGCTCGCTTACTGCGGCTCTTCCCGTGATTTCTGCATCGGGTATTGAAGCTGCGGCGTTTCCGACTGCCGTGCTTTCAACTCACACCGGCAATATCGAGGGCTTCACATACCGTGATTTAACGGCTGATATGCCTTCATATGCTTCCCATTGGAAAAACCTCGGAATTGAATTTGACGGGATTTACAGCGGCTTTCTCGGCTCAACGGAGCAGATTGAAATCGTTATGAATTTTATTGATATGTTCCGCAGGAAAGAAACGGTTGTTCTTGTTGACCCTGCAATGGCAGACGGCGGAGAAATGTATAAAACCTTCAAGCCCGGTTTTGCTCAGGAAATGAAGGCTCTTTGCGGAAAAGCCGATATTCTTGTTCCGAATATAACGGAAGCGGCATTTCTGACAGGTTCGGAATGTAACCTTCATGCAGGCAAGGAATATATCGAAAAGCTTCTTTCGGGTCTTTCCTCAATCGGAGCTGAAATGGTTGTGCTTACGGGTGTTTCCTTTTCAGAAAATGAAATAGGATGTGCTGTAAGATATAATGATAAAACAGAATATTATTTCACCGAAAAATATGACGGCATCTATTACGGAACAGGTGATTTATTTGCATCCGCTCTTTTCGGTGCATATATGAATGGTATTAATATTTTCAAGAGTGCGGAAATTGCTCTCGGATTTGTCTGCTCCGCAATCCGCAGAACCTACGAAGCCGGAACGGACACAAGGCTCGGGGTTGATTTCGAGCATGGTCTCAGGGATTATATCAAATGTCTGGAGGAAAACATATGAGCTTCGCTGACAAAGTGTTTATCGACACCTGCAATGATATTCTTCAGAACGGTATCTGGGATACCGACCGTGAAGTCAGACCCAGATGGGAAGACGGCACACCGGCTCACACAATCAAGAAATTCTGCGTTGTCAACAGATATGATTTAAGCAAGGAATTTCCGATTCTCACTTTAAGAAAAACCTTCCTCAAGAGTGCTGTTGATGAGATTCTCTGGATATGGCAGAAAAAATCCAACAACATAAAAGACCTCGGAAGCCATGTCTGGGATTCATGGGCAGATGAATACGGCTCTATCGGCAAGGCCTACGGTTATCAGCTCGGAGTAAAGCATCATTATAAAGAGGGCGATATGGATCAGGTTGACCGTGTTCTCTATGACCTTAAAAACAATCCTGCAAGCCGCAGAATTATGACGAATATATATGTTCATCAGGATTTGAGCGAAATGGCTCTTTATCCATGTGCATATAGCATGACCTTCAATGTGACCGGCAACAAGCTCAACGCTATTCTAAATCAGCGTTCGCAGGATATGCTTGCGGCAAATATCTGGAATGTTGCACAGTATTCGGCTTTGACCTGTATGTTTGCTCAGGTCAGCGGACTTGAGCCGGGCGAATTCGTTCATGTTATCGCTGATGCTCATATCTATGACCGCCATGTTCCGATAGTTCAGGAGCTTATCGAAAAAACTCCTTTTGATGCTCCCGATTTTTATATGGATAAGAGTATCAATAATTTCTATGATTTCACTAAAGACAGCTTCAGGCTTGAAAACTATAAATTCCACGAGTTCAATGCAAAAATTCCCGTTGCGATTTAAGAAAGGAAAAGCGATATGAAGGCTATTGTTAATGCTGATAAAAACTGGGGCATTGGTAATTCAAACGAGCTTCTTTTTCATATTCCCGAGGATATGAAATTCTTCAAGCAGAAGACAATGGGCAATGTTGTTATCATGGGTCGTTCGACTTTTCTTTCGCTTCCCGGTCAGAAGGCTCTGCCGGACAGGGTAAATATTGTTATCACAAGAGACAAGGAATGGAGTGCACCGGATGTTGTTGCGGTTCATTCTATTGACGAGCTTTTTGATGAGCTTCGCAGATTTGACACAAACACGGTATTCGTCTGCGGCGGAGCATCGGTTTATGAGCAGCTTGTGCCTTATTGCGACACGGTTTATGTCACAAAGGTTGATTCAAGCAAGCCCGCAGACAGCTTCTTCCCGAACCTTGACGAGAATAACGACTGGGTTCTTGCAAGAGAGGGAGAAGAAATGGAAAGCAAGGGCGTAAAATTCAGATTTACAACATATAAAAGTATTTGACCGCCGCTTTATGCGGTCGGTTCAGACCGTTGCGGAGAATTATGCCGCTCGGTCTGATTTTTATAATATCAAAGGAGACACCATGAGTAATATCTGGCACGATGTTAACCCTAAAAGAGTAACCCCGGAGGATTTTCTTGCGGTTATTGAAATACCGAAAGGAAGCAAGAAGAAATATGAGCTTGATAAAGAAACAGGCGTTATGATTCTTGACAGAATTCTCTATACATCTACCCATTATCCTGCAAATTACGGCTTCATTCCGAGGACCTACGGCGATGACGGAGACCCTCTTGATGTTGTTGTTCTATGCAGTGAAGAGATAGATACAATGACCCTCGTCAGATGCTATCCGATTGGCGTTATAACCATGTTGGACAACGGAAAAATGGATGAAAAAATCATCTCTATTCCGTTCAATGACCCTAACTATAATATGTATAAGAATATTTCCGAACTTCCGTCACATATTTTTGAAGAAATGACTCATTTCTTCTCGGTTTATAAAAATCTCGAAGGCAAAGAAACCGTAGTTGACGAGGTTCAGGGAAGAGAAAAGGCAATCGAAATAATCGAGCATTGCATAGATAATTATGTCACTAAATTCTGTAGATAAATATAATTAAGGAGAGAAAAACGATGGCTATTTATTGTCAGGAACCCTCAAGAACTTTCAGCGAATATCTTCTTATCCCCGGATACACCTCAAGAGAATGTATCCCTGCAAATGTAACGCTTAAAACACCTCTCTGCAAATTCAGAAAAGGTGAGGAGGAGAGTCCGATTACTCTTAATATTCCTCTTGTTTCTGCTATTATGCAGTCGGTTTCCAATGATACCCTTGCAATTGCTCTTGCAAAGGAGGGCGGCGTATCCTTCATTTACGGCTCACAGTCAATTGAAGATGAAGCCGCTATGGTTGCAAAGGTCAAAAATTATAAAGCCGGATTTGTTGTAAGTGATTCAAACCTCAAGCCGGATTCAACTCTTGCCGATGTGCTTGCTCTTTTTGAAGAAATGGGTCACAGCACTATGGCTGTTACGGAAAACGGCAAGTCAAACGGAAAGCTTCTCGGCATCGTTACAGGCAGAGATTACAGAGTAAGCAGAATGTCAGAAGACACTCCCGTCAGCGAATTCATGACTCCTCTCAAAGACCTTATCACAGCACCTGCGGAAACTTCTCTCAAGGAAGCAAATGACATTATCTGGGAAAATAAGCTCAATTCACTTCCTATCGTTGATAAGAACGGTAATCTTCTTTATTTTGTTTTCAGAAAAGACTATTCACAGCATAAGGAAAATCCCCAGGAGCTTCTTGATGCTAACAAGAGCTATGTTGTCGGTGCAGGTATCAACACACTTGACTATGAAAAGAGAGTACCCGCTCTTGTTGAAGCAGGTGCAGATGTACTCTGCATTGATTCATCAGAGGGATATACTGTATGGCAGGAGCAGACGCTTGCTTTCATCCGTGAGAAATACGGCGATAAGGTAAAGGTCGGTGCAGGCAATGTTGTTGACAGAGAGGGTTTCCTCTTCCTCGCAAAGGCAGGAGCAGACTTCGTTAAGGTCGGCATCGGCGGCGGTTCAATCTGCATCACAAGAGAAACAAAGGGCATCGGCAGAGGTCAGGCAACAGCTCTTATTGAGGTTGCGGCCGCAAGAGATGAATATTTCAAGGAAACAGGCATCTATGTTCCTATTTGCTCCGATGGCGGTATTGTTCATGATTATCATATGACCCTTGCTCTTGCAATGGGTGCTGATTTCCTCATGCTCGGCAGATATTTCGCAAGATTTGACGAAAGCCCGACAAATAAACTCATGGTCAACGGCGTTTATGTTAAGGAATACTGGGGCGAAGGCTCAAACAGAGCACGCAACTGGCAGAGATATGACCTCGGCGGCAAGGCAAAGCTGAGCTTTGAAGAGGGCGTTGATTCATATGTAACCTATGCCGGTTCGCTCAGCGACAATGTTGCCAAGAGCCTTTATAAGGTCAAGTCAACAATGTGCAATGTAGGCGTTATCAATATCCCCGACCTTCAGAAGAACGCAAAGCTTACCGTTGTTTCGTCAACCTCAATCGTTGAGGGCGGTTATCATGATGTAACCCTTCGCTCAACGGTTACTCCGGGAAGATAAATTCAATATACATTTATGGCTGCTGTGATTTATTTCACGGCAGCTTTTTTTATGAATAATTTCTGAGAAGCTCCGATTCCGAAAGGATTTGTTTATAATCTTCCACTCCGATTTATGACCTAACGGTTAACACTTTATGAATTCTGATTTATAGATATTGACTGTTGGTCATTTTTGGGTATAATAATGACTGGTAGTCATAAATTGGAAAAGAGGAATATATAATGACAAAAGCGGAAATAAAACAGAATATCAAAAGAATGAATATTCTCGATTCGGCTTACAGGCTTTTCACCGTTGTCGGTTTTTCATCAACCGCAATTGATGATATTGTTAAATCGGCAGGAATTGCCAAAGGCACATTTTATCTTTACTTCAAAGATAAATATGACCTTCTTGACCAGCTGATAGTCCATAAAGGCTCTGATTTGATTGTTGAATCTTATAAAAAAGCATTTTATGATGAATCAAAGAATTTTGAGGATAAAGTAATAACTTTTATCAATAATATTATTGATTTTCTCATCCATCACAGAGAGCTTGCGGCACTTGTTCAAAAAAATCTTTCCTCATTTTTCAGGTCAATTCTGAATACAGATAATTCAGAGCTTCAGAATTCTCTGAAGGAGCTGACAAACGGATTCATTAAAAAAGGCTATACAAAAGAAGATGCAGAAAAAACAATTTATCTTCTGACTGACCTGACAGGTTCCGTCTGCTGTGATGCGGTAGTTTATGAAAAGCCGTATTCAATCGAAGACATAAGACCGCTTTTTCTGTTGACGGTCAGAAATATTATTAAGCAAGGAGCGACTTCTGTATGATTGATAAGGCGGCAAGATTCATTGCCTATCACTCAAAATTAATACTTATTATAGCAACTCTTCTTTTGGTTCCCTGTGCAATCGGCTATTTTGCAACGCCCGTCAATTATGACATTCTTTCATATCTCCCGAAGGAGCTTGATTCTGTTAAAGGTGAAGTTATTCTTGATGATGTTTTAGGCAACTCCGCAAACGCTTTTGTTGTTGTTGAGGGTGCTGAGGCTTATGATGTTCAGAAAATGAAATCGGGAATAGAGAAAATAAACGGAGTGAAAAGCGTTACATGGACTGATTCTTTTCTCGATATTTCCATTCCGGAATCAATTCTTCCGGATGTTGTGACAGATATTTTTTATTCAACAGATAAGAAATCAACAATGATGATGGTGCAGTTTGAAAATTCAAGTGCATCAACCGAAACAATGGCGGCAGTCAAGCAGATTAAAAAGCTGATGAATAAACAGTGCTTCATGAGCGGAATGTCTGCAATTATGACCGACACCAAAGACCTCGCCGATAAGGAAGCTCCCGTTTATATTGCAATAGCAATTGCTCTTGCACTTGTTGCACTTTCGATAACCATGAGCTCCTATGTGCTCCCGTTTGTGCTTCTGTTTGCCCTTGGCTATGCGGTTATTTACAATATGGGAACGAATTTCTTTTTCGGCGATATATCGTATATCACGCAAAGCATAGCGGCAATTCTTCAGCTCGGTGTTACAATGGATTATTCCGTTTTTCTCATGGACAGATATGAGGAAGAACTGAAAAAGCATTCCGATAAACGGGACGCAATGGCAAATGCAATTTCCAAAACCTTTGTTTCTCTTTCGGGTAGCTCAATGACAACCGTTTTCGGATTCCTTGCTCTTTGCTTCATGAGCTTCACTCTCGGACTTGATATAGGCGTTGTTATGTCAAAGGGAGTTGTTCTCGGCGTTCTTTCGGTTGTTATTGTTCTTCCTGCAATGCTTATGATGCTGGATAATCCTATTCATCGTTTAAGGCATAAACCTCATGTTCCGAAATTCAACAAAATTGTTGATTTTTCGGTTAATAAAAGAAAAATTCTTGCCGTTATTTTTGTTTTGCTTGTTATACCTGCTTACATTATGAACAAGAATGTAAATATGTATTATGATTTCACAAAAGCACTTCCGGAGCAGATGGAGTCTGTTTCAGGGCTTAAGAAGCTCAAAAATGATTTCAATATGGCAATGACTCATTTTGTTATCGTTGATGAAACCGTTCCTGCCAACGAGGTTTCCATGATGGTTAATGAATTTGAGCAGGTTGACGGTGTTTCTAATGTTATTTCGCTCAATTCATTTGTCGGAGCGGCAATATCGGAAAGCATTCTGCCTGACAGCGTTAAAGAAATCTGCCAGAAGGGTGGTTACAGACTGATGATGATTAATTCAGTCTATGACCCAACATCAGATGAAGGAAATGCCCAGATTGATACACTTCTTGATATTCTTCATAAGCATGACGAAACGGGATTTCTGACGGGTGAGGGTGCACTCGGCAAGGATCTTGTAACTGTCACCGCAAGGGACTTCAAGGTGACGAGCATTATTTCAATTGCGGCAATTTTCATTCTTATTGCTATTTGCTTCAAATCTATCAGCGTTCCGATTATTCTTGTTGCATCAATTGAGCTTGCAATTCTTATCAACGAAGCTTTTTCATTCATAACCGGTGCAGAAGTGCCGTTCATCGCACCGACTATAATCAGCTGTGTTCAGCTTGGTGCAACGGTTGATTATGCAATTCTTATGACCTCAAGATTTAAGGAAGAGCTGAATGCCGGCAAGGACAGAATTTCCGCAATAAAAGACGCTTCCTATGCTTCGTGCAGGTCAATTTTTCAGAGTGCAATCGTTTTCTTTGTTGCAACCTTCGGCGTTTATGTTGTCTGCAATATCAGCATAGTCAAGAGCATTTGTGCAATGCTTGCAAGGGGAGCTGTTATCAGTGCATTGATAATTATGATATTCATGCCTGCACTTCTTTGCATATTTGAAAAAATTATTTCCAAAACTTCATATAAATGGAAGGTATCAGATAATGAAAATTAAAAGAATAACCGCATTTCTTCTTTCTGCTTCAATGCTTATGCTGACCGCCTGCGGAAACAAAACGGCAGATGACACTTCTTCAACAACAAAAGCGGAAAAAGAAGAAAAATATGTTCAGCAATATTACGATAAAGCGGCTGCTGATGTTATGAAAACCGAAACGGTTTATGTTAATCTTGAATCTGACGGAAGCGTTAAAGGCGTCAATGTCAGCGACTGGATTCATACCGATTCAGCCGAAGTCTATGTTGATGATAAAAGCAATCTTGAAAATATCACCAATGTTAAAAGTGAGGTTCAGCCGGTTATTGACGGCGAAAATATTCGTTGGCATATGAACGAAACAGATCTTTATTACAGCGGAAAAACCGATAAACAGCTTCCGCTTGAAATTCAGATTAAATATTATCTTGACGGCAAGGAAATCAGCTCAAAGGATATTGCCGGCAAGAGCGGTGACATCAGAATTGATGTTAAGATGATTAATAAAACTTATAAGAACGGCAAGGTAAACGGCAAAGACCACAAGGTTTATCTGCCGATGATAGTTGTCGGCGGAATGATTCTTCCCGAGGGAAAGTTTTCTTCCGTTTCGGTTAAGAACGGTCAGACCCTCGGAGACGGAACAAAGGAAATAGTTATATTCACAGGTATGCCCGGATTTTCGGAAAGTCTCGGCATCAATAACAAGGAGCTTGGTGAGGTTGGAGGACTTATAATCGGAGACGAAGCCTCTGTAACCGCCAAAGCTGAGAATTTCAGCCTTGATAATATGTATTTTGCCGCTCTGCCAATCGCATCTCTTAATCTCGATTTTGCAATGCCCGAAACGGTTGAAGAGCTTGAAACAATGCTTGCTTCGCTCAAAAGCTTCCAGAATGCAATCAATAAGATTGACCCCGATAAGGTTCTTTATTCTCTTCTGACAGATAAAAACAAGGTTCAGTCGCTTATCGGTGTGCTTGATGATACAATTAAAATTTATTCAAAGAACAGTAAGCTTATCAAAATGCTTGCAAAATATGCAACTGCCGAAAATGCGGAATCGCTCAAATCTCTTCTTGAAGGTCTTAATGACCCGGATGTTAAAGCCGCTTTAAATCTTCTTTCTGACCCAGCTGTGAAGAAGTTTCTGACATTGCTTCCCGGTCTTATGTCCGAATTTGAAAAGGCTTCTCCGCTTCTTTCGAGCTTGCAGGCAGAAATGGAAGACCCCGAAATTCAGAAGGAAATTGCCGCATTACCCGAAACAATCGGTTATCTGAATAATATTTCAAAGGTCATATCAGAGAACGCAAACGAGCTTGATACTCTTCTTTCGATCCTCAGCGAAGACGGCACAAAGGTTTTCGAGAGCCTTGTTGAAAATCTTGACACCGATGAATTATCGGGAATAATCGAAAAATACGGCAGTGCGGTAGGTGACAGCTCAATTTTGATTTCTCTTGCGGAAGAATGGATAAGCTTCGGCAGAGAATACGGTCTTTTCTCAATGAGCGCGGAAAACATGAAAACAAGTCTTGCGTTCATTTATAATACCCCGTCAATTGAAAAGAATGTTGAAATCGTCAGCAAAACGGTTGATGAAGATTCTCTTCCGTGGTATAAGAAGCTCTTTTCTTGACAGAATAAAAATTATGGTTTAAAATATTTTCGGGTGATATGATGAAAACTTGTTGCATTGTCGGAGCAGGAGAATGCGAATTCTTTGATTTCAAAAAGCAGAATGATGACATTATCATTGCCGCAGATGGCGGATATGAAGTGCTGAAAGAGCATGGAATAGCTCCGGATTATGTTGTCGGTGACTTTGATTCTCTCGGATATGTTCCCCAAAATGAAAATATAATAAGATTCAAACCCGAAAAAGACTATACCGATATGTATTCGGCAGTTGAAAAGGGGATTGAGCTTGGCTTTAAAAGCTTCGTTATTTACGGTGCAACGGGCGGCAGAGAAGACCACACCCTCGCCAATTATCAGCTTATCGCTTCACTCGCTGAAAGAGGATTTGATGCGGTTCTGATTAACGGAAACAAAATAGTGACCGCCATTTATAATTCTTCAATAGCATTTTCGCCGAATTATAAAGGCTATATTTCCGTTTTCTCTCATTCCGATATTTCAGAGGGCGTAACCCTTGAAGGGCTTAAGTATCCACTTGATGATGCTATTCTGAAAAATACCTTTGCACTCGGAGTCAGCAATGAATTTGTCGGCAGAGAAAGCAGGGTAACGGTCAGAAAAGGTATACTTCTCATAATGTATAATGTATAATTTTTTGCCTGCGGAAATTTTCGCAGGTATTTTTCTTGACTAATTTATGCCAATGTTATAAAATAGTCCGAAAAGGAGATGTTGATATGAAAAAAATTCTTTCATTCGCACTTGCACTCTTGTTCTGCATTTCGGCAGTTTCAACCGCATCTGCAACCTCACAGCAGGATTGGGATGAATACTGGACTAAAGCGGAATCTCAACAGGGTGTTATTATGTTTGCAGGTTCAGACGAAACAGAGCGTAATTTCTCATGGTATTCCGCCAAGGAATCAACTCCGACGGTTGAAATTACCGTTTCCGGCGGTGCAACAAAAACATTTACAGGATATTGCGTGAAGACCTACAGCGGAGACTTTGCCAATAAGGTTACTGCAACAGGTCTTGAAGCAGGCAAGGAATATTCATATGTCTGCAAGAGCGAAGGCTACACCTCGGATGCTTATACCTTTAAAACGGAAAATGACAAGAGCTTTTCGGCAATCTATGTTACCGATGTTCATGTCAGCTATGATTCGGAGAATGCCGATTCTCTCAAAAACTGTTCATTGAATTTCAACAATGTTATCGAATCTGCAATGGAAAAGAATGATGATATAAGTCTTCTTCTTTCTGCCGGAGATCAGGCAAGCCTTGGACTTGAATGCGAATACAAAGCATATTCTGCTTCGCCTTATCTTCGAACCATAAGCACAGCAACTGCATTCGGCAATCATGACCGCAAGGCAGTTGATTATAAAACCTTCAAGAATGTTCCCAATGAAAAAACCAACAACCTTGTCGGTGAATATAATTCAATGGATTATTGGTTCGTCAAGGGTGATGTTCTTTTCATGGTTATGAACAGCAACAACGGAAGCGGAATTGACCATCATAATTTTGTCAAAGAGGCTGTCAAAACAAATCCCAATGTTAAGTGGAGAGTAATGATGTTCCATCATGACCTTCAAGGCGGCAGAATTGAAAGCAGAGAGGATGAAAACAAATTCCTTCGTCTCCTTTGGGGTCCAATCTGCGATGAATTCAAAATTGACCTTGTTCTTCTCGGTCACAGCCATTATTACACCGTTTCGGCTCCCGTTTACAACGGCGAAAAGGTCGGTTCGGTTACCGCAAACGGAACAATAACAGACCCTGCCGGAACAGTCTATATGGTTTCGGGTTCAATCAATAGACCCAGAGAGCTTGACGACGGCGAAATTCCTCCGCTCGGTTCAAACATTGATATTGAAAAGCTTACTTCGGAAAAGATTTATAATATCATTGATTTCAGCGAAAATTCAATCACCGTCAAATCCTATACCCTCGAAAGCAATGAGATGTTCAATTCTTATACTATATCAAAAACAAGTCAGAACGGCGGTCATCCATCAAAGCTTCCTGCATTCTATCAGCCGATAATCAGATTTATCGGAACTGTTTTCGCTTTCTTCAATAATTTCAGCACCTATGACAGAGTGAAGAATAACGGAATAGAAGCAAAGCTCAGCGATTTCATCTTCGTTCATTAATAATTAAAGGTACGGTTCAATTTAGCCGTACCTTTCCTTTTACTAATATGAAAAGCACCTGCAAAACTGCAAGTGCTTTTTGGTGATCCATCGGGGATTCGAACCCCGGACACCTTGATTAAAAGTCAAGTGCTCTACCGCCTGAGCTAATGAATCATTTATCCGCTTTTTTGGTGCTTCAATATAATATATTATTTATGAAGAAAAGTCAAGTCTTTTTTCAAAATATTTTGAATTATTAATTTGCTCTTGAAAATCAGAAGCATTCGTTGTCACTTCCGATGAATTTCGCCGTCAGCGAAAGGCACGGATGCCGAAGCACCCGTGCAAGCTTATCAGTTAAGCATCTGCGACATATCGTAAAGTCCTGCGGATTTATCTGCCATGAAAATTGCCGCATTAACAGCTCCGGTTGCGAACAGCTCCTTGCTTCTTGCGGAATGAGAAATCTTTATGATTTCATCGTGACCGGCAAAAATAATTTCATGCTCGCCCGTTATTGTGCCGCCTCTTATTGCGTGAATTCCTATTTCGTTTTTGCTTCTCTTTTCACGCTTTGAATGGCGGTCATATTCATATTTTTTTTCGCCGTCAAGCTCCGCTTTGATTGAATCCGCAAGCATGAGAGCGGTTCCGCTCGGAGCATCAACCTTCTGATTGTGGTGCATTTCAACGATTTCAATGTCGAAGGAATTGCCGAGAACTTTTGCCGCCTTCTTTGCAAGCTCATTAATAAGATTAACTCCGAGAGACATATTTGCACTGAAGAATACCGGGATTTTCTTTGAAGCATCCTTGAGAGTGTTCTTCTGCGTGTCGTTTAGTCCCGTTGTGCAGATAACAACAGCCTTTGAATTCCGAACGGTATATTCCATCAATCCGCCAAATGCAGACGGATTAGAAAAATCAACGATAACATCTGTTTTGTTTGTAACTTCCTCGGTTACAGCGGAAGGGGATGAAAAGATGGGATAACCGAGTTCTGCGTCGGTGAAAAGGTCAATTCCACCGACTATTTCGCAATCTTCCCTGCCGGCAATTTCGTTAGTAATAACTCTGCCCATTTTTCCGCTGCATCCCGATAATAAAATTCTTGTCATATTCAGTCCTCAATCAATCCGTGTCTTATAAGGCAATCACGGAGTTTTGCTTTTGAATTATCATCCATGCCAACGAGCGGAAGTCTGACGGGGCCGACATTCAGACCCATCATATTCATCGCTTCCTTAACGGGGATAGGGTTGACATCAATGAAAAGATTGTTGCATAGGTCAAGATATTCAAGCTGAAGTCTGCGGCTTTCTTCATAGTTGCCGTCAAGATATTTCTGAGCAATTTTATGTGCCGTTCCCGGAACAACATTTGAAAGAACGGAGATAACACCCTTGCCTCCGAGAGACATTATGGGAGTAATCTGGTCATCGTTGCCTGAATAAATTGTCAGATTTTCGCCGCAGAGAGCCGCAGTCTGGGCAATTTCCGAAATATTGCCGTTCGCTTCCTTCGTTGCAACTATACGGGGATGCTTACAAAGCTCTGCATAGGTTTCGGGCTTGATGTTTACGCCCGTTCTTGACGGAACATTATAGAGGATAACAGGAGCACTTACCCTGTCTGCAATATAATTATAGTGGGCAAGCAGACCTCTCTGTGAGGTTTTATTGTAATACGGAGTGACGGAAAGGAGAGCGTCAACGCCCGCTTTTTCCGCTTCATTTGAAAGCTCAACAGCATATCTTGTGTCGTTGCTTCCTGCTCCTGCGATAACGGGAACTCTGTGATTGACAACATCAACGCAGAGCCTTATAACATTGATATGTTCCTCTGTTGAAAGGGTTTTTGCTTCGCCTGTTGTTCCGCAGACAACAATTGCATTTGTGCCCTTGCTGACCTGATATTCAACAAGCTCCGCAAATTTTTCGTAATTAACAGACCTGTCTTCATTGAACGGAGTAATAATTGCAACTCCTGCGCCTGTAAAGATTACGGGTTTCATATTCAGCCGCCTTTCGGAAATGATTATTTGCTTTCAATATATCCCATGTTGCAGAGCTGTTCAGCCATAAGAACCGCACCGCCTGCCGCACCACGAAGAGTGTTATGCGAAAGGCATACGAACTTATAGTCATACTGAGTGTCTTCTCTGAGTCTGCCGACTGAAATTGCCATACCGCCTTCAAGATTACGCTGAAGCTTTGTCTGAGGAAGGTTATCCTCTTCAAAATAGTTGAGGAACTGCTTGGGTGCACTGGGAAGCTCAGCCTCCTGCGGATAGCCCTTGAAATTCTTCCAGATTTCTTTTATTTCTTCAACGGAAGGCTTTTTATCAAATCTTACGAATACAGCCGCCATGTGGCCGTCTGAAGCGGCAACACGAAGGCACTGTGCCGTAAAGTTGGGTTTTGTTGCAGGAACGATTTCGTCTCCCTCAATCTTTCCCCAGATTTTGAGAGGCTCAATTTCGCTCTTTTCTTCTTCGCCGCCGATATAGGGGATAACATTATCAACCATTTCGGGCCATGTGTTGAAGGTTTTGCCTGCACCTGAAATTGCCTGATATGTGCACACAAGAACATCCTTAACTCCGAATTTCTCATCAAGAGGGAAAAGAGCGGGAACATAGCTCTGAAGTGAGCAGTTTGATTTAACGGCGATGAAGCCTCTCTTTGTGCCGAGTCTCTTTCTCTGCGAATCAATAATCTTTGCGTGTTCGCTGTTAAGCTCGGGAACAATCATCGGAACATCAGGTGTGTGTCTATTTGCACTGTTATTGGAAATAACGGGGCATTCAGCCTTTGCGTAAGCTTCCTCAAGAGCTTTGATTTCATCCTTTTTCATGTCAACTGCACAGAAAACGAAATCAACCTTTTCGGCTATTTCTTTGATATCGGCAGTTGCATCCATAACGACCATATCGGCAACCTTTTCGGGGATAGGAGTTGTCATCGCCCACTTTGCACCGACTGCTTCCGAATACTTCTTGCCTGCCGAACGGGGACTTGCGGCAAGAACTTCAATGTGAAACCAGGGATGCTCTGAACAGAGAGTTATGAATCTCTGACCTACCATTCCCGTTGCACCGATAATACCGACCTTATAATTTTTCATTTAAATTACCTCTTTTCGGAAAAAGTTTTAAAAATAAGCATTTGCACATTGGCTTTTTCTGTTATTATTAACCTTGACAAAAACCTATTATAATATTATGATGATAACACAACTGTTAATAATAGTCAAATTGTATTTAACACAAATTTTTTAAAAATATTATTCAATATTTGAGGAATTTCAATGAAGCGTTCAGATTTTTTCTACGATTTGCCCAAGGAGCTTATTGCTCAGACACCTATTGAACCGAGAGACAGCTCAAGACTTCTTGTTCTGAACAAGGAAACGGGTGAAGTTACCCACAGGGTTTTTCACGATGTAACCGAATATTTCAAACCCGGTGACTGCCTTATTCTCAACAACACCAAGGTTTTACCTGCAAGAATGTACGGCACGAGAACAGATACCGGAGCTGTTGTTGAATTTCTTCTTCTGACGCAGAAAACAACAGACACTTGGGAGGTCATCACAGGACCCGGTAAAAAGGCAAAAACCGGCAACACCTTTACCTTCGGTGACGGCTCTTTGACTGCCGAAATCATTGATGTGCTTGAAGACGGAAACAGAGTTGCAAAATTCGGCTTCGAAGGGAATTTCTTTGAGGTAATTGATAAAATCGGCGAAATGCCGCTTCCGCATTATATCACCGAAAAGCTTGATGATAAAGATAGGTATCAGACGGTTTACGCAAAGGAAGAGGGAAGTGCAGCCGCTCCGACGGCGGGTCTTCATTTCACTCCTGAATTGCTCGATAAAATCAAAGCTATGGGAGTTGAAGTCGGATTTGTAACTCTTCATGTAGGTCTCGGAACATTCAGACCTGTTAAGGCTGATGAAATCGAAGACCATCATATGCATTCCGAGCATTATCATCTGCCCAAAGAAACTGCCGATATAATCAATCGGACTAAGGCAAGAGGCGGAAGGGTTTTCGCAGTCGGCACAACCTGTTGCAGAACCCTTGAATCAGCCGCTACATTCAGGGGAGAAATCTGCGAGGATGACAGATGGACAGATATTTTCATCTATCCCGGCTATGAATTTAAGTGCATTGATTGCCTTATCACTAATTTTCACCTCCCCGAAAGCACTCTTATTATGCTCGTTAGTGCATTCTGCGGCTATGAGCATACGATGAATGCTTATAAAATTGCCGTTTCGGAAAAATACAGATTTTTTTCCTTCGGCGATGCTTGCTTGATTATATAATATTTAAGTTGAGGATTCTTTATGTATAAACTTATCAAAACCGAAGGAACCGCAAGAAGAGGGGAGCTTGAAACCGTTCACGGAACGGTGCAGACTCCTGCATTCATGAATGTTGCAACCTGCGGAGCTATAAAAGGAGCACTCTCGGCGGTTGACCTGCGTGACATAAACTGCCAGGTTATGCTTTCGAATACATATCATCTTCATGTACGCCCGGGTGACGGACTTGTGAGAGAAATGGGTGGACTCCATAAATTCTCTGACTGGAGCGGACCTATTCTGACGGACAGCGGCGGATTTCAGGTTTTTTCTCTTGCAAAGCTTCGTAAAATCAAAGAAGAGGGTGTTTATTTCCAGTCTCATGTTGACGGCAGACACATCTTTATGGGTCCCGAGGAAAGTATGCAGATTCAGTCTAACCTCGGTTCAACAATTGCTATGGCTTTTGATGAATGCGTTGAAAATCCATGCGAATATAAATATGCAAAGGAAGCGGCTGAAAGAACAGTCAGATGGCTCGAAAGATGCAAAAAAGAGATGCAGAGGTTAAATTCTTTGCCGGATACCATCAACAAAAATCAGCTTCTTTTTGGCATAAATCAGGGATGCACCTACGAAGATTTAAGAATTGAAAACATGAAGCAGATTGCAGAGCTTGACCTTGACGGCTATGCCATCGGCGGACTTGCAGTCGGCGAACCGAAAGAGGATATGTACCGCATTATTTCGGCAGTTGAGCCTTATGCACCGAAGGATAAAATCCGCTATCTCATGGGAGTCGGAACTCCGGGAAACATAATTGAAGCTGTTTCGAGAGGTGTTGACCTTTTTGACTGCGTTATGCCGAGCAGAAACGCAAGACACGGCCATCTCAACACAAAAAAAGGTATCATTAATCTTAATAATAATAAGTATGAAAAAGACCCTCTGCCGATTGACCCCGAATGCAGCTGCCCGACCTGCCGTCATTTTTCGAGAGCATACATCAGACACCTTTTCAAGGCGAAGGAAATGCTTGCAATGAGACTCTGCGTTATGCATAATCTTTATTTTTATAATAATCTCATGCAGGAAATCCGTGATGCTCTTGATAACGGAACTTTTGCAGAATACAGAGAGAAATATGTTGATATTCTTGATAAAAGAATATAAATGAATTAAATTTTAAAAACTATTGATTTATTCAGTTTCATACTGTATAATTAATCCATTATTTTTGGAGGTTAATATTATGAATCCTATTGCACTTTTGGCTGCTGCCGGAACAGGCACTGCAAGCGGCTCAACAACTCAGCAGAATCCTGTTACAATGATCGTTATGATGGCGGCTCTTTTCGGAGTTATGTATTTTGTAATGATTCGTCCTCAGAAGAAAAAGCAGAAAGAGGAGCAGGATATGCGTGATGCCATCCAGGTCGGCGATGAAATCACAACTATCGGCGGAATCATGGGCAGAGTTGTAACGGTTAAAGAAGATTCTCTTGTTATCGAAACAGGTGCAGACAGAAACAAGATGAAAATTGCCCGTTGGGCTATTTCAACAAACAACACCGCCGCTGAAAAGGCAGAAGCTGAAAGACAGGCTGCCAAGGAAGCCGCAGAAGCAGAAAAGAAAAAGAGAATGGACGAAGCTGTTGAAAGCAGCAAAGCCAAGAGAAAGAAAACAAAGAAGAAAGACGATACTTTCGACGAATAATAATAAGCTTCCCTTCATACTATTTACAAAAAAGTATGAGGGGATATTTTTATGTCTGATAAGAAAAAAAGAAGGTCAAGAGACGAAAATCAGAGCGTGCCGATAATTAAAATTCTGTTTGTTCCGCTGATTTTCACGGGTGTATATTTTCTGATTGTTGCATTGCTTTCGTTGATTGCGTATAAAGAAGGTTTAAATGCGTCGTATTATGCACCGTTCGGAATTTCATCGGGAGTCATTTCGGGATTCTTATGCGGAATATTATCAGCGAAGCTTGCCGGTCACAGTGGTCTGCTTTACGGTGGACTTTCGGGAGCGGTTATGGGAATTCTTTGCTCGCTCATTGTTTCAATCGTTAATTCATCCGGTATCGGAGCAGGAACAATTCTTTTGTTTTTCGTCATTCTGATTTTTTCTTGCATTGGCGGAATAGTCAGAGCGAATAAGAAAAAGAGGGTCAGATATTGAAAAAATTGATACCTGTTTTTGTTGCTGTCTGCCTTCTTTTTTCATCATGTTCAAGGCAGGAGGGTGTTAATCCTCTGATTTTTACGCAGAGATATGCGAATTCTATCGATGAATTTGAAGCTTATTCCGATAAAGCATTCTTTGATGATGACGTTTATCATTGCCTTTTTGTCAGCAGTGCCGAAAACTTCATGTTAAACCTTTATCGAAATGACTCGAATGTCGTTTACGAAGCATCAATTTTTTGCGAAAGCAAAGAAATTTCCGAAAGAATGAAGAATGCTTCCATAAAACTGATTGAAGCATTCACAGATGACGAGCCTGCCGAAAATATTTTTGAAACTCTTGTTCAGCATGAAGGCGGAAAGCCTGCATATCTTGACAATCAATGGTTTTCTTACAGTCTTATCATTTCCGAAAACGGCTATTATTTCTCAGTTTATGACAATCTTCTTCAGAAATATTCAGTTCCGGAGCTTACATTGAAGGAAAACGACCTTGCCGGCTATAAATAAAACAATTTAACATAAATAACCCCGATACAAAACGGCAATACTTTAGTTGAAGAAATTGTATCGGGGTGATTTTTTGCAGTTCAATAAGGTTGAAATCTGCGGAGTGAACACGGCAAAGCTTAGGGTTATGAAGGAGAGCGAAAAAACTGAGCTTCTGAAAAAGGCAAGAGCAGGAGACAATAAAGCCCGTGAAGAGCTTGTAATGGGCAATTTAAGGCTTGTTTTAAGCGTTATTCAGAGGTTTGCAAACAGGGGAGAAAATCCTGATGATTTGTTTCAGGTCGGATGTATCGGGCTTATTAAAGCGATAGATAATTTTGACATGACACTTGATGTGAGATTCAGCACCTATGCTTGTCCAATGATAATAGGAGAAGTCAGAAGACATCTTCGTGATAATAATCCCGTAAGGGTTAGCAGAAGCGTCAGAGACACTGCATATCATGCAATGCAGGCGAGAGAAAAGCTTATTAACGAGCTTGAAAGAGACCCTACTCCCGAAGAAATTGCGAAAGAGCTTGGAATTCCCCGTGAAGAGGTTGTTATTGCACTTGATGCAATTGTTGAACCTGTTTCACTCAACGAACCTGTTTATTCTGACGGGGGAGACACTATTTATGTTATGGACCAGATAAGCGGAAACGATAATGATGAAAGCTGGCTTGAGGAAATCCTCGTAAGGCAAGCAATCAACGATTTATCCGAAAGAGAAAAAAAGATAATTTTTTTGCGGTTCATGCAGGGGAAAACGCAGATGGATGTTGCGGAGGAAATCGGAATTTCGCAGGCACAGGTTTCAAGACTTGAAAAGGGTGCAATAACTAAAATCAAAAATAATAACAGAGCATAACTATTTCCAAACTATTTCGATGTTCTTTCCAACCTTTCGTGAAGAACAGAAAAAATCCCGTCTGCTACAAATGTAACAGACGGGAAAAATTTACTTAATTGAAGAGATTTGCGAATACTCTTGAAAGCTTGACCTTCAATGTTCTGATTTCCGCAAAGAGAAAATCAAAGGTGGGAATGTTGAAGAACGGATATTCCTGATATTCGGGAGCACCGTCATAGTTGAGCATGAACGCCTGAGTATAGACTGTTCCGCCTTCGCCGAAAACTTCAGCACGGATGTAGGTTCCGAGTTTTTCGCTATAATTATCAAGATCAATTGTAACAGTTCCGTTTGAAGCGGGTAACACTTCAACAACCTCGCCGTCAGCAATGAATCTGACAAGAAGGGCATTCTCAGTTTTAATTGTGATTGTGTCTTCAGTGTCGTCAACGGCAATTGAATCAATCTTCGGCTGAGTTTTTGCAATGCAGTAGCCGTTATCATCAAGGCAATTGTATTCGTAGCCGAGAGATGCATCAGGGTCTTCCTCTCCGGAAGCAACATCCGCAACTCTTTTTTCCATGAGGTCAGTAACGGTCTTTATGCTGTAATAAAGCTCCGATTCGCCGTAGTATTTCAAGAGGTTTTCCTGAATACTCATCAGCTCAAGGTAGTTGCCGTTGCAATGGCTTGCGGCAAAGAATTCACCGTTTTCCATGCTCTTTCTTGCATCACCTGCGTTGAGGTCATTCATGAGAAGATAAACAAAGCCTGTATCTATTTTATTGAGCTGATGTGCGTCGCTTGAAGCTATTGCATAAACATTTTCGCCCTTTGCCGTTCTGCGTTTAAGAAGTATATCCCAAAGCTCACGGTCATAACGGGTTCTTGAATCGCCCTTTGAATTCATGTCAATTCCGATACAGCAATCGTATTTATCAATAAGACCGTAAAACTTGTTGATATAATATTCGTATACGGGATTTTCTTCGTTGTAGGCTTCTTCGCTTGTGAGGTCACTTTTTGCCTTCGTGTATTCACCGGGATGGTTGATAACGCAGACAGCACCGGCATTCTGAACGCCCTTGATTGTTTTAGCGTAATCGCATATGCTGTTATCCTCATAAGGTGTGAACCAGCTGTTGACATGGGCGTTGACCGAAACAGCACCGTTTTCAATTGAATAAGGCATACGCATAATCTTTCTGCCGTCAACGGTAAGATAATCATTGCCGTTTTCAACTGATGCAGTGTAGGTCATGCCGTTGTTGAAGGTTCCCTCGGTGCCGAGATATTCAAGCTTTCCGTCTGTTTTTCCAACAAGCTTGAGAACATCATAAACAAGATTACCATCCTGCTGAGTAGTCCATGAAATGCTGCTCGTGCCGTGGTCGGAAATTGAAATAATGTCATAGCCTGTTTCAACGTGCCTTTCAACCGACTGCTTGAGTGTCGGGTCACCGTCTGACATATTGGTGTGATTATGGAGAGAGGTTTTGTACTGGTTGATTGTTTCCCAGTTAATATTCTTATATGGATTTATAATTTTATAGTTGACATCATTTGCTGCATCTGATGCCGCAAGTGCAGGGGAAGTCACACAGGCAACAAGAACAAGGCAGAGAATAACGCTGATAATTTTTCTAAATTTCATAACTAAACTCCCTCATTTCACAGAATGTTAACGGGGAAAATCCAGAAATCATTGCCGCCGAAAATCTTTTCATATAAATCGCTGAAGAATTTCAGAACCTTTTCAATGAAAGGAAGAACTTTATATTTGAAGAAAGGAGCTGAATCATCATTTGAAAGCATTTTTGCTTTATACATTGCTGTATAAAGAGCTTCTTCAACTTCCTTGGTTTCGTCCTGCGACCAAACTCTGCTTTCACGGAGCTTGACTGCATCGTTGAATGCGGTCTTTACATCGTCGTTAACATTATCAAGACCAACTGTAAGAACTTTTTTCATAAGGTTTTCAACCGTTGAAAGGTTTCTGTATTCGTTGAACTGTCTGTATCCGCCGCTATGTTCTCTTGCATCCGTGATAGTCTTATCGGTGATAAGAGCACAGCAAAGACCGATAACATCATTAACGCTTGACTGAAGCTGAAGATGGCTCTGATTCTTAACAAAGAAGGTTGTGTCGGGAAGAGCACAGGTTCCTGCATCAACAATTCCGTCAGGGCTGAGATATGATTTATCAATAGCTGGTTTATAATCCTCGGGAAGGGTTTCGCCGACATTTGCGAAGGTTCCGCCGACTGAGGTTGAATTTGCCTGAATTATGTTGTCTGCACTGACATTATAATGCTCAACAAGGGCAGGAAGCTCAAGATTATAGCCACAGATAACGAAGATTTCCATGCCGTTATCCGAAAGCTCCTTCATCTTCTTGCCGGCATTCTTTTGAATGTTATAGTATCTGTCTGTCATAGCTTTAAGCTCTGCATGGGCTGAATCGGAAATATATGCTTCGCTCAGAGCAGGATATTCACTGCTGGGAACGAGTGCCCACATTGACTGGCAGTTACGAAGAAGCTTGCCGAGAACCTCATTTACTGCTCTTGTGAGAGCTTCGTCAAGGAATTCATTAAAAAGCTCCGAGGGAATAGATCTTGCAAGAGTATTTCCGAGATATGCGAGAGACATATATTCATCCGCCGCAAGAGAAACAAGATTGGGAATAAGGTCATTATAAAGAACCTCATTATCCTTAAGAGTGGATTTGCCTGCCATGAGGTCGCTGAGAAGATATGAACCGTCAATTGCGGCGGCGGCAAAAACTATTCTGTCAATTTCATCAGGGTCGCAGTAATCAGCGAGAAAAGCGTTGCCGATGGTTCCGCCGAGGCTGATGAAAACGATGCTGACCTTTTCGTGACCTGTCTGAGCCTTAACCATATCAATATATTCGGCAAGTCCCTTTGCGGCTTCAAGAATGTTGCCGAATGAGCTGTATGAATAATAATAAGTGTGGTCATAGCCGTATTCTTCGCAGAACTGTGAAATATCAACCTGTCGATTGATGAAATCATATTCTGTTTTATATTTCGTTGTGGGAAGAACATTTCCGTTTTCGTCTTTGCTGTAACCCTTTGCATAGTTATATGACTTTTCAGGTGTTTCCTTGCAGACAGCAAGAGAATGCCAATATTCGTCAACCTGAACATCATTTACTCTTGTGCCGTCAGCGTTGAAATAATGGCTCTTGAAGCTTTCGTCAAGAATGCCGAGAACAGTGTCAAGAAGAGCATCTCTGTCGTGATGAGCAACATCCTTGAGAATCTCGCCGATAGCGGCCTTGAATTCGTTTTCGAGAGCAATTGTGTCAAACATGAATGCCATGTCCATGCCTTCAACAATTGGGAAGCCGTCACTTGTGAGCAGGTCATGTCCTTCTTCATCCTGAACATAAACCTGTGACTGCATGATACCGGGAACAATAATGAGAGGGCTTTGTCCGCATTCGCCGTTGCATTCTGTAAGGCATTCGTCTGTCCACTCGTGAGCGGCAAGAGCGAAGCATGAGCATGATGCAATCAATGCGATTGAAAGAACAATGCAAAGAATTTTTTTCATTTGATTTACCTTCCTTCCGTTAATTAAAATTATATTAACAGATTATTTACTTTTTTTCAATATAAAATAATAAAATTTGAGTATAAATTTGTTGAATTTTTACATCAAATAACGGAGATCGGTTTTCGCCGACCCCCGTTTACGATTTTTATTGCAATTTTGAAAATTTTTCTTTTGTTGCAATTCCGCCTCTTATGTGCCGCTCAGATTTATTCACATCGAGCACTTTTCTGACATCACGATACAAAGACGGATTTAGTTTTTTCAGTCTTTCCGTTACATCCATGTGAACGGTTGATTTAGAAACTCCGAATTTTTTTGCCGCACTTCTTACTGTTGCTCCCGTTTCGATAATATATGATGCAATATCCATTGCTCTGTCTTCAACATTGCCTTTCAAACCATACCCTCCATTCTGATGCTTCGGTAAATAATATGAAGAATCAGATGGAAATATGTTAAGGAAGTTCATATAATCGTTCGGGAGCGGAGCTTCCCCGAAATTATTCGTTAAAAATTATATTTTTGCTTCAGTTTATCTTTCTTCTCTGAAATAAGTCAAACCGAGGCTCTGCGGAGGTTGATGTTCCTTTTTGTTCTTTGCACTGATAAATATAAGAACAAGAATTGTAACAATATAAGGAAGCATTTTGATTATCTCTTTTGCACTCGAGGAAAGACCCGGAATATAAACACAGATAATGTAAAGTCCACCGAAAATGAAAGAGCTGAAAATTGCTGATTTAGGCTTCCAGAGAGCAAAAATAACAATTGCAATTGCAAGCCAGCCTCTGTCACCGAATCCATTATTTGTCCATGCTCCTGCCGTGTAGTCCATAACGAAATAAAGTCCGCCGAGACCTGCAATCATACCGCCGAAAACAGTTGAAAGATATTTGTATTTATTGACATTTATTCCTGCCGCATCAGCAGTTGCAGGGTTTTCGCCGATAGCACGAAGGTTAAGACCTGTTCTTGTTTTGTTGAGAATAAAAGAGGTGATAATCGCTATGATTATTGCGGAATAAGCAAGAAAGCCGAACGAAAGAAATGTTTCGCCGAAGAGTCCGAGCTTAGAAGCGAAGGGGAGAACTGTCTTATATGCTTTTCCGGTTTCAAGAAGCGAAATTGAACCGCTTTCATTGAAAAGCTTGAGAAGTGAGCCACCGAAGAAATTACCGATGCCCACGCCGAAGGTTGTAAGTGCAAGACCTGTTACATTCTGATTTGCCTTGAGTGTCTGGGTGAGAAAGGCATAAATAAGCGACATAAGTGCCGAGCCTGCTAATGATGCCGCAAGAGAAATGATTATGCAAAGAATCGGGTTAGGAGCTTCAACACTTTTTTCGTAAATGTATCCTCCGATTATTCCGGAAATTCCGCCGACATACATTATTCCGGGAATGCCGAGATTAAGATTTCCCGATTTTTCGGTGATGATTTCGCCGAGAGAGCCATAAAGAAGGGGGATACCCTGAATAATTGCCGCCGTGATGAATGAAGCTATTGTTGCAATCATTTATTTATCCTCCTTTTTTGCTTTGGTTTTAATCTGATAATTAATGAAGAATTCACTGCCGATGATGAAGAAAATAATGATACCCGTAAGAATATCGGCAATGCTTGTGTTGAGGTTGAAATTCGTTGCAATTTCACCGGCACCTCTCTGAAGAAAAGCAATAAGGAAGGAGGTGATAACCATAACGAACGGGTTAAATTTTGCAAGCCAAGAAACCATTATCGCCGTAAAGCCGTTGCCGCCGGCAAGGTCCTTTGAAATGGTGTGGTTTGTTCCTGCAACAAGAAGAAATCCTGCAAGTCCGCAAATTGCACCCGAAAGAATCATAGTGCGGATAATAACTTTTTTAACATTAATTCCGATATATTTTGCAGTATTTTCGCTTTCGCCGACAACGCTGATTTCATATCCGTGTTTGCTCGATTTGAGATAAACGAACATAAAAACGGTCAGAGCAGCAACAACGATTATGTTAAAAAGATATTTCTGACCGAATATGTCGGGAATCCAACCTGCCTTTGTTGAAGAATTGACAAGTCCCATAACGCTTGAACCACTCGGAACCCATACCATAATAGCAAACGAAACAAGCTGAATTGCAATGTAGTTCATCATAAGAGTGAAAAGACTTTCATTGGTGTTCCATTTTGCCTTGAAAACGGCAGGGATAAGACCCCATATGATACCACCGAGAATTGAAGCGGCGAGCATCGCAAGAATAAGAACGAGATTGGGAATTTTGTCTCCGACCGTAAACATCAGAACCATACTGCAAAGAGAACCAATAAGAACCTGACCTTCTGCACCGAGATTCCAGAATTTCATTTTGAATGCAGGGGTTATTGCAAGCGAAATGCAGAGAAGCATTGCAAGGTTCTGGAGCATATTCCAGAATTTCCTCTCTGAACCAAAGCTTCCCTTGAGAAGTGCTCCGAAAACCTCAAGCGGATTTTGATTTGTAAGAAGAACAATTATAACAGAGCATACAAGAAGAGAAAAAACAATTGCAATTGCACGGATTAGCCATGATTTCCATAAAGGCAAGGCATCCTTTGAACGCTTAACAATATGAAAAAGCGGTTCGTGAATTTTTTCTTTTGGATTATTCATTGCTGTTTCCTCCTTCTGCTTTTTTTGTCATCAGGAAACCGATTTCTTCCTTTGTTGAGGTTCTTGCGTCAACAATTCCGGAAACTGAACCTGAGCTCATAACAACAATTTTATCGCAAAGTTCAATAAGAACATCAAGGTCTTCGCCGACAAATATAACGGCAACACCCTTTTCTTTTTGCTCGTTGAGAAGATTATAGATAAGGTATGAAGAATTAATATCAAGACCTCTGACGGGATATGCCGCCATAAGAACAGTCGGTGCGGCCGCAATTTCTCTGCCGACAAGAACCTTCTGAACATTTCCTCCCGAAAGTCTTCTGACCGGCGTTTCGATGCCGGGAGTTGAAACCTCAAGGTCTGAAACAACCTTTTCAGCAAGAGTACGGGGCTTTTTTCTTTCAAGGAAAACAGATTTTCCTTTTTTATAGCTTCTGAGCATCATATTGTCAACAATATCCATGTTGCCGACAAGACCCATGCCGAGTCTGTCTTCAGGCACGAATGAAAGTCTGACACCAAGCTCTCTGATTTGAAGGGGAGTTTTGTCTCTCAGATTATCTGAGGAATTTGTTTTCGGATTATTGTATATGATTTCGCCGCTTTCAAGCTTCTGAAGACCTGCGATCGCCTCAAGAAGCTCCTTCTGACCGCTTCCTGCAATGCCTGCAACGCCGAGAATTTCACCCGATTTTGCGGTAAAAGAAACATTATCGAGAACCTTTAATCCGTCAGAATTAATGCAGTTGAGCTTGTTTATAACAAGCCTATCCTGTGGGTCAACAGGTTCGCTTCTGTCAATGTTAAGGCTGATTTTCTTGCCGACCATCATTTCGGTAAGCTCAGATTCATTTGTTTCTGCTGTGTTGACGGTTCCGATATATTCACCCTTGCGAAGAACTGCAACCTTATCGGAAATCGAAAGAACTTCATGAAGCTTATGAGTGATGATGATGATTGATTTGCCGTCTTCCTTCATTCTGCGAAGAACGGCAAAGAGCTTTTCTGTTTCCTGAGGAGTAAGAACAGCAGTCGGCTCGTCAAGAATGAGAATATCAGCACCTCTGTAAAGCACCTTGATAATTTCAACGGTCTGCTTTTCCGAAACAGACATTTCATATATCTTCTTTGAAGGGTCAATATCAAAGCCGTATTGTTCGCTGATTTTTTTTATCTGAGCAGTTGATTGCTTGATATTGAATTTTTCGTTTCTCAGTCCAAGCACAATATTTTCTGCCGCACTGAAAATATCAACAAGCTTGAAATGCTGATGAATCATTCCTATTCTGTAATCAAAAGCATCCTTCGGTGTTTTAATTACAACTTCTTTTCCGTCAATGAAAATCTGACCGGCATCAGGATAATAAATGCCTGAAATCATATTCATCAATGTGGTTTTGCCGCTTCCGTTCTCGCCGAGAAGAGAAAGAATTTCTCCCTTGTTTACGGTAAGATTGATGTTTTTGTTTGCCGTAATGTAACCGAAGCTTTTTGAAATATTTCTTAATTCAATAGCGGGAGCTTCCATATGTTTTCCTCCGTATTATTTTCTGAAAACAATTCATATATATATGTTCTCTTTTCAAAAAATAATAACCAAAGGGCGAAGCGAGTGCTCCGCCCCGATTAAATCAATAATTATGCTTCTGTGATGCCGTCAATAACAATATCGAAGCAGGGTGCCGAACGATAAACACTTTCATGGAAATATCCGTCGGAAACAACTTCGGTTTCATGTGAGAATGTTCCGTCATCATCAATATCGGCAAGATATGAGTCAAGAGTTTTGCCGTCAACCGTGAATGTTGAGGTGTCAAATACCTTGAGTGTGCCGGCTTCAAACTGAGCCTTAACCTCGTCAAGCTTTGCCTGAGTGCCTTCAGCGGCAACCTTTTCGTTTACGCCGAGAAGCTCAACGGAGCCTGTTGCAATTGTGCCAACCCAGTCAGCATCAATGCTTTCTCCCTTTAAAACGGAGTCGATGCAGAGTGTGAAGAAGGGAGCCCAGTTGATTCTTGAAGAAACAAGAGCAGTGTTGGGAGCAACGCTTTCGGTGTTAATGTTGTAAGCAACATTGGGAACGCCTTTTTCTTCGCAAGCCTTAGGAGCACCTTCTGAATCAGCGTGCTGGCTGATGATAACGCAACCGTCGTTGATAAGCTTGAGAGCTGCTTCTCTTTCAAGAGCAATGTCAAACCATGAGTTTGTGTAAACAACCTCCATGGTAGCAGATTCAACAATTGAACGAACGCCGAGGAAGAATGAAGTGTAACCCGACTTAACCTCTGCATAGTCGAATGCTCCGACATAACCGACCTTTGCCTGGTCAGCAGTGATTTTACCGCTGTCAATCATTTCCTGAAGCTTGAGACCTGCGGCAACGCCCGTGAGGTATCTGCCTTCATAGATTGAAGCAAAAGCATTGTGGAAGTTGGGAACGCCTGCATCGTGAGCATGAGTACCTGTTGCATGGGCGAACTGAACATCGGGATTTTCCTGAGCAGCCTGAAGAATGTATGATTCATGGCCGAATGAATCAGCAAAGATGAAGTTACATCCTTCGTCAACAAGCTCTTCGGCAGCGTTAAGGCAAGCCTCTGTTTCGGGAATGTTTGTCTTGATGAGAACCTGGTCGTCAGAAAGACCGAGATTCTGCTGAACTTCCTTAACAGCACTTATGAAGTTGTTATCATAGGTTGAATTCTCGTCATGAAGGCAGATAAGACCAAACTTGATATCTGAGTAATCTGCACCTGCGGCAACGGGATTTTCTGAATTGTTCTCTCCGTTATTTTCCGTCTTTCCGCCACAGGCAGCAAGACCGAGAACAAGAGCGACAGCAAGAACAATTGAAAGGATTTTTGCGATTTTTTTCATTGCGTATGAACTCCAAAAATTATTTTCTAAAGACGATTTTTCCATCGTCTATGGATTCTATGATAGCGAGCGATTCAACCCTGATGCCTGAATCACGAAGCTTTGAACCGCCGGGCTGAAAGCCTTTTTCAACAACAATGCCGATTCCTGCAAGAACCGCACCAGCCTGATTGATTATTTCCATCATTCCTTTGCATGCTTCGCCGTTTGCCATGAAATCGTCAATTATCAGAATTCTTTCGCCTTCCTTTATATAATCCTTCGAAACTCCTATAACCGTGTCAACATTTTTTGTGTATGAATGAACGGTTGAAGTGAAAAGCTTAGTGCCGACATTGCTGTGAACACCTTTTTTGGCAAAAACAACAGGCACGGGAAAATATTGCGCAGTTAAACACGCAATTCCTATGCCTGAAGCTTCAACTGTTAAAATCTTGTCTATGTTGCAGGATGCGAAAAGTCTGTGGAATTCCTTGCCTATTTCGCAAATCAATTCCACATCCATCTGATGATTGAGAAACATATCAACTTTAACAACATCCGAACCGATTATTTTTCCCTGTTCGATAATTCTCTGCTCAAGAAGCTGCATTTCAACCAAATCCTCGCTTTTAAAATTCCCTTCAATTATAATTCATGAAATGTTAAAAATCAAGAGATAAATTAATAATTATTGTTATTTATGTGTTTTACCTAAATAAAAGGCATTTTTGAACGATAAATGTAGATGTTTGTTAAAAGTTTACGGTAATGATTTACTTTTTAACATTTTTTTGACATCTGTGATATAATGTAAATAAGTGATGAATAAGGAAGTGATAAGATTGTCTGAAATCATTGTTGCAGGAGCAGGTCATGCAGGCCTTGTTGCGGCAATGAAAATTGCAAATGCCGGTCATAAGGTTATTGTTTATGAAAAAAATAAAAGAGAAGACTGTGGTCTTGACCAATGGGACTGCTTTGCGGAACACGCAATGGAATATGCTGAAATATGTTTTCCTGAAAGCTACAGAGCAGAAAACAATCAGATTACATTTGTTCCTCTTGATGAGGATGCTCCGTCTCTCACCATGCCAGAAAGCAGAAATGACAAAACCTTGAAGGTTCACAGAAAAGAATTCTTAAACAGATTGATAGATATGTGCATTGATGCAGGAGTTGAATTCGAATTCGGCACAAGAGTTATTTCACCGGTTATTCTCGGCAGTAGGGTAGTGGGAATTGAAACTGATAAAGGTATCTTTTATGCCGACATGGTTATTGATTCCTGCGGAGTTGAATCTCCGTTGAGAAGTAAGCTTCCTGATTTCATGATGATTGAAAATGATTATAAAAAATTGGATGTGCTTAATACTTACCGTGCAACCTTTGACAGACTCATGGATAAACCGCAACCGGTTAATAGATATAATGTAATTCTTAAAGATGACGGAGTAAAGGGACTGTCATGGGTTGTCACCGAAAAAAATGAAGTAGATATACTTATTGCAAGATTTGATTCGTTTTCGGATGATGATTTCAACGAAACAATGAAAATGCTCCGAAACCTTTATCCACATATCGGTCTGAAAAAATGCAGTGGGGGAGAGGTGACGCCTATTCCGGTCAGACAGCCTCTTGCCGTTCTCGTTGCAGACGGATATGCGGCGGCAGGTGACTCCGCTTTCATGACCTACGCCGTCAAAGGCTCTGGAATTGCCTATTCTCTCATGGCAGGAACAATGCTCGCTGAAACCGTTATCAACGACACAGAAGGACTTTATAACTGCGATTCTCTCTGGGAATACGAAAGAAGATTTTTTAAAGAAATCGGTTTTGATGCGTGCAGAATTGCGATTATGAAAAACTGTTTGCCGTATATTACCGCAAAGGAAATAAGTGATATGTTCAAAAACGGTTTAATTACTTCTCAGGAGCTTGAATATTTTGCAAATATCGACTTTCAGACCGCTGTTAAAACAAAAATTATTCAGCTGATAAAAGATAAAATCAGAGTTCTGAACGGTAACCCTGAATTCAGAGCAAAATTGCTCGGTATAATAGTTTGGCTCGGTAGATTTTCAGTTCTCGAGCCTGCATTTCCAAACAGATATAATCGTGAAGATGTCATACGCTGGAAAAATAAATATAATGATTTCTTTGATTCAATCAGAAAACCAATAGAATAAAGCGAAGGTCAAAAACAAATATTGACGACTTCTCAACCAGATTAATTTGAATTACGAAAAGAAATATTGAAAAATCCCGTAAATATGTTATTATTAAAACGGTTTTTTAGCGAATATTGACAATGTATAAATATTATCCCGAGTTTGACAGTCAAAAAAG
>DCII01000046.1 GCA_002315935.1 Ruminococcaceae bacterium UBA1730 | reverse complement strand
CGTAGCGACGTGGCAATCCGTTTTTTTACTCCGGTATTGCACGATTCATTATTCGTCATTCATTTATGCAAAACACAAAAAGCACACCGTATCCGCTGTTAAACGGACACAATGTGCCTTGTTAGTTTATATTAATTGGTTACAGTTAGTGCTTGCTTGCTTGCTTGCTTGCTTGCTTGCTTGCTTGCTTGCTTGCTTGCTCACAGATTATCGCAAATCCAAGCACCCTTGTCAACCCCTTTTTCTGAATTTATTTCATTATACCAATTCTCTCTCGGAAAGTCAAGAAATTCCGTCAACGCTCAATTTTGTTTTCTTCTCTGAAGCCGTTATTATCGGTGAAGACTACGCCGATTTCATTCTCTCCGAATATAAATCCGGTTCCGCCGATGGTTTTATCATCCTTATATGAAGCAACAACAACATCGCAGGGCTGACCGAGAGCATCGTTTTCGCATCCCGGTTTATCAATACTGTAACGGTGAATATGGCCGCAAATCATAATATCGGGTTTAACATTTTCTTTGAGAAGCCTTGCCCACTCGCTGTAAATATCCTCTTCGATGTTGAACGGAGCAGGGTAACGCCTTGTGAACGGATTATGTGCAATGATAATTCTATGGGTCACATCGGGTGCGTTATATTCCTTATCCGCATTTGCGATAACTTCTTTTATGTATTCGGTTTCCTTAATTCTGAACTGATGGCAGGCAACGGTACAGCCGTATTCCTCGTTTGTGTCGGGCTTATCCTCGCCGCAGTCAAGGCAAATTCCCCAGAGCTTTCCCAAGCGGAAGGAATAATAGGTTTTGCCGTCTCTTGAGGGAGTATACTGAGCAAACATTTCGGCACATATTCCTCTTAAATCGTGATTTCCTCTTGAGAAAACAACAGGCTTCGTGCCGTGGGTCAGCCGTGAAATAATGTCAAAAACAACATAGAGATTTTCGGGTCTGCCCGTGTCATTCGGCACATCGCCGTTGAGAATGAGAAAATCAAAATCGCCGAATACTCTTGCGGCGGCAACAGGCTCATTCACAAGGTTATGTGCATCGGCTATATGATAGGCTACAGGCTCTTTGTCGGGCACGGGAATGAAATCATATTCATAGAATTTATCTTCCCTTGTTTTGCTGAAATAAGGCAACCTTTTGATTATTCCCTTTTCGATAACGGTGTAATGCTTCTCCTTTTCAAGAAGCTCCTGCGGAACGGTGAAAATATGCGTTTTTGAAGCGGAACAGAGAATCCCATTTGAATCGTCTATAAAAAGCTCATTTCCGACCTTTACGCTGATAAAAGCCTGTCGTTTTGATGTTACTGCTATCTGATAATCTTTTCCAACGGCAAACACTGCCGGGTCATAGCGAAGCATAAAATCACCCCAAAATATTTTTCTTTATACTATCATAATTTATTCATTTTATCAACCTTTCAGATTGACATATCTGAGATAAAATGCTACGATAAGTCGAATAAAGAAAAGAGGTAATCTGAAATGAGCAAAATGAAACCGCTTTATGACGGAATTAAGTTAAACTGCACAATTGTCAGCGACACTCACATAGACGAAAAGCATCCCATGCCGTGGCTTCCGAAATGGAATCTTCGAAATTCTCTCAAGGATGCAAAAAGAAACATTTCTCCCGTTGATGCTTTTATCACCGTCGGCGACACAACCTCAAGAGGTTCGGAAGCAAACTGGGCAATGACGGTTGACTGCTTCAGCAAAGTTCCCGATGCCGCCAAAAATATCATTCTCACCATCGGCAATCACGATTGCTGGCACGATGACGGCTTTGATTCTGCTATAAACAATTACTATAAAAACTTCGAAACAATCTGCAAAAGAAAGCTTGATAAGCCCTATTTTTCATATATTCTCAACGGTTATCATTTTGTTTTTCTCGGCAACGACTGCGATTCAGGCTGCGAAGCTTCAATCGGCGAGGAACAGATGAAATGGTTTGAAGAAGATATGGAAAAAGCAGGCAAAAGCAAAAAACCGATTTTTGTTTTCTGCCACCAGAGCCTTAATCAGAAACACGGTCTTCCACGCACATGGGATAGAAACGAAGACCCGAACGCAGACCCGTGGGACGGCGGTCTCGGCAAGAATTCCGATGCTGTTGAAGAAATTCTGAAAAAGCATAAAAATGTTTATTATTTCAGCGGTCATTCTCATATGGGAATAGGCGGCGAAAAAATTCAGAAATCTGACGGATATTCAACATTTGAGAAAGAGGAAAATCTCCGTCTTATCAACCTTCCGAGCCTTTCCTGCGGAAATCATCACGGCGAAGACCGCTCAATGGGCGTTGGTGTTCAGCTTGAGGTCTATACCGACAAGGTTGTTATCAGACCGAGAAACACCAAAAAAAGAAAATGGCTCACCGTTCCGATTAAAGACGGTAAGCCGTATTTTGAAGAAATGATTGATAAATAATTCTTTGCAAAACAGCCGCAGACTTTCTTTCCGAGGTCTGCGGCTATAATCATAAAAACAATTCATATTTGACACATGATGTCAAAAACAGTATAATATGTTCGGAAGGACTACCAGTGCGGTAGGTGGTTACACTTTTAACCCTCGCAAGGGGGTGATTGCATGGAATATCTTGTTATGATGGCAATTATCTTGCTTTTTTCAACAGGTTACATATATGCAGTAAAAAAGAAATAACCGCCATGTCCCTGCAAAAGACGACGGTTATTCTTTTTGATTAATCAATTTCTTTGAGGGCGTAACCGTCTATCGGTAGCCCTTCTGTAATTATTATATCATCTTTTACGGCTTTGTCAACACAAACCGGAAAAACAGCCACAGACTTTCTTTCCGAGGTCTGCGGCTATAATCATAAAAACAATTCATATTTGACACATGATGTCAAAAACAGTATAATGTGTTCGGAAGGACTACCAGTGCGGTAGGCGGTTACACTTTTAACCCTCGCAAGGGGGTGATTGCATGGAATATCTTGTTATGATGGCAATTATCTTGCTTTTTTCAACAGGTTACATATATGCACTAAAAAAGAAATAACCGCCCCACGACCAATGTAGCGGTTATTCTTTGCAAATCGTTATGAGGGCGTAACCGTCTATCGGTAGCCCTTCTGTAATTATTATATCATCTTTTACGGCTTTGTCAACACAAACCGAAAAAACAGCCGCAGACTTTCTTTCCGAGGTCTGCGGCTTTGATTTTATTTTTTTACAAGCGAAATAAGGTCAATTGCACCAACCGGGCACTGCTCATGGCAGAGTCCGCATCCGATGCACTTTTCAATATCAACCCTTGCACAGAAACGGTCAATTTCAATTGCTCCGCTTTCGCACGCTTTGACGCACTTCATACAGCCGATACAGCCTGCCTTGCATTCCTTGCGTGTAGCCGCACCCTTATCATGGTTTTTGCAGAGAACTGCCGCCTTTGTTTCTTCGAGAGGCATAACCTGAATAAGTCCCTTCGGGCAGGTCTTAACGCACATTTTGCACGCCTTGCATTCATATGGATTGATTCTTGCAATGCCGTTGCAGATGCTTATTGCACCGTATTCGCAGGCGGCAATGCAGTCACCGAAGCCGATGCATCCGTAGATACATTCCTTAGGTCCGCCGAAAACCTGAGCCGCCATTTTACAGCTCATAACGCCCTGATACTCAAGCTTCTGAACGCTGTTGACATTGTGACCCTGGCAGAGAACAACCGCCGCCATGGGTTTAACCTCACCTGCCGCAAGTCCCGTAACCTCGCCGATAGCTATTGAAGCCTCGGTTCCGCCGGGCTGGCAGAGAGCAGTATTTGTTGTTTCGCCTTTCGAGAGAGCGGCGGCATAGCCGTCACATCCCGAATATCCGCACGCACCGCAGTTTGCACCGGGAAGGCATTCTCTGATTGCCTCCGCTTTTTCATCAACGGGAACTGCAAAAACCTTTGAAGCGACCGTAAGACCGACTGCGGCAATAAGACCGATTCCTGCAAGCAGAAGAACTGCCAATAAAATAGGATTCATCTACGCCACCTCCTTAAAGTCCGAGTATTCCTTCAACAATGCCCGTAAAGCCCATGAAGGAAACCGAAACGATTGATGCGGCAATGAGAACAATGGGAAGTCCCTGAAGGAATTTCGGAATATCACAGCCCTCAAGTCTGCTTCGTACACCCGAGAAGATAACCATTGCAAGCATGAAGCCGAGACCTGCACCGACACTGTTGCACATTGACTGTGCAAATGAATAATTTTCCGTAATATTGAGAAGAACAACGCCGAGAACTGCACAGTTTGTTGTGATAAGCGGAAGATAAATGCCGAGTGCATTATAAAGAGGCGGCATAAACTTCTTGAGAATGATTTCAACAAGCTGAACGAGAGCGGCAATAACAAGAATGAAAACGATTGTCTGGAGATAATCAAGCTCCTTAGCAACAAGGAATGTGTTGATGGGATAGGTTACCGCAGTTGCAAGAGCCATAACGAAAACAACCGCCGCAGACATTCCGACTGCCGTGTTGAGCTTCTTTGAAACGCCGAGGAACGGGCAGATACCGAGGAATTTGCAGAGAACGAAGTTTCCCGTCAGGATAGCAGTCATTAAAATCTGAAGATATAATTTCATGCTTTGGCCTCCTCCTTTTCCTCTTTTGAACCGCAGTTTTCGCCTTTTGCGATAAGTGCACAATTCTTCGCCATCGGACAGGCTTCACAGCCCTTAAGCTCTGCTTTGGGTTTGCCCTTGCTTTCGGCAATTTTATTTGCACAAGCCATAAGAATACCGAATGTGAAGAATCCGCCCGGAGCCATAATGAGAATTGTCATAGGCTTGAGCATTGCGGAATCCTTGATAACGGTGAATCCGTTGAAGCCGCCGAGAGTGTTTTCGCCGAAGAGAACGAGAAGATTCTGAGCATCTGCAAGGAATGTGCCTGCACCGAGAATTTCTCTGACGGTAGCCATGCAGCAGAGTGCAACAGTAAATCCGATACCCATTCCGAGACCGTCAACTGCGGAAGCAATAACAGAATTCTTGCCGGCAAAGGCTTCAGCTCTGCCGAGAATAATGCAGTTAACAACGATAAGCGGAAGATAAACTCCGAGTGCAGAATCAAGAGCCGGAACAAACGCCTTGACTATCATCTGAACTATGGTAACGAACGATGCGATAATAACGATATATGCAGGAATTCTGACCTTTGAGGGAATGATTTTTCTCAGGCACGAAATAACGATATTCGAGCAGACGAGAACTATCATTGCCGAAAGACCCATGCCGATTGCATTGACAACGCTTGTTGAAACCGCAAGGGTCGGGCAGGTTCCGAGAACAAGGCGGAGAACAGGGTTTTCAATGATGATACCCTTGGTAAATTCCTTGCCAAGTGACTTTTTCTTTTCAGCCATTGTTCACACCTCCTGCTGCTTCAATTGCGGCATTGACCGCTCTTGTGACTGCTCTTGAGGTGACGGTTGCACCTGTTAGAGCATCAATTGAATTTTCGCCCGCTTCATCCTTTGAAACGGTTATGCCTTTAATCTTTCCGATGAACTGTTCACGGAAGGAATCTCTTTTTGCGTTTGCACCGAGACCTGCTGTTTCGCTCATGTCAAGAATACTGACACCCGTTACCTTGCCTTCGGCATCAACGCCCGTCATAACGGAAATCTTTCCGCCGTAGCCCTTGTCATCATGTGAGGTAACAACATAGCCGATAACATTGTTGTCTTTATCGAATGCCGGAACAACGGAATCAACCTTTTCAACATTTGTTTCAACCGCATCTCCGAAATGGTCTGCCGAAGCAAAAACAACGGTTCTTGCCTTCGCTTCATTCTGTGCATTGACATCCGCAATTGCAGGAGCTGTGACCTTATTGGTCAACGCAAGAAGGAATGCGGCAACAACGCAGATAACGAAAAGAACAACTGTAGGAGCGGCATATTCTTTGAATTTTTTCATGCTTTTGCCGCCTCCTTTTTTTCCTTTTTGGGAGTTCCGAAGGGCTTCGGAGTTGTTGCTTTTTCAATATAGGGAACAAGAAGGTTCATGATGAGAATTGCAAATGAAACGCCTTCAGTCATAGAAGCAAACATTCTGATAAGAGCTGTGATTATTCCGCAGCCGATGCCGAAAATAACCTTGCCCTTTGTGTTGATGGGGCTTGTTGAATAATCGGTTGCCATGAAGATTGCTCCGAGAAGGAGTCCGCCGCTGAGAAGCTCATAAGCAACGAAATTCAGGTTGCCGTGGCTCTTGAGAAGCATGATAACCGCAACCGTTCCGATATATGTGAGCGGAATAATCGGTTTGATAACCTTCTTGATGCAAAGATAAATTCCGCCGATGATAAGTGCCGCCGCACAGGTTTCGCCGAGGCATCCTGCTCTCATTCCGAGGAACATATCGCCGAAAGAAGGAAGATTTTCCGTTACACCTGTTTTAAGAGAAGCAAGAGTTGTTGCAGTTGAAACAGCATCCACCTTCCATGTGAGGGGCTTTACCCAGCTTGTCATTTCCGCTCCGAACGAGAGCAGAAGAACAATTCTTGCAACAATGGCAGGATTTGCGAAATTCTGACCGATACCGCCGAAGAACTGCTTAACAACCACGATGGCAATGATACTGCCGAGACCGACCATCCAGAAGGGAATGGTTGAGGGCATATTGAAAGCAACAAGAAGACCTGTTACTATGGCACTCAGATCACCGATAGTGGTGCTTCTTTTCATAATTTTTCTTGAAGCATATTCTGCG
The DNA here is from genome assembly GCA_002315935.1 of Ruminococcaceae bacterium UBA1730. Lineage (GTDB taxonomy): Bacteria > Bacillota > Clostridia > Oscillospirales > Acutalibacteraceae > CAG-177. Next base: position 22,900 of record DCII01000046.1, on the reverse strand, counting down.
AGGATTGCACAGGTGACGGAAACGGCACAGACGAGAAGAACTCTCGGTCCGAACGCAACAACCGAAACTGCAAGAGCAGGCAGAAGAGCGATGATAACATCAAGCATTATCTTCGTTGTTGTCTGAACGGAGCGCACATGAGGAGATGCACTGACCGTAAGAAGCTTTCCGTTTACCATTATTTTTTTGCCTCCTCTCTTAAAATTGACTTTGCAAGTCTCATATGCTGAACAAGCGGCTTTCCTGCGGGGCAGGCGAAAGCACAGCTTCCGCATTCCATGCAGACCATAACGCCGACCTTGTTGAGCATATCAACATCCTTTGCCTTGACCGCTTTTACAATGTTTGTCGGAACAAGGCTCATGGGGCAGACGGCGGCACATTTGCCGCAACGAATGCAGTCCTTTTCGGGCTTGAGAACTGCATCACTCTTTGAAAATGCAAGAATGGCATTATTCTGCTTGAGAACGGGAAGGTCAGTGCCGACTATAGAAAGACCCATCATCGGACCGCCTGTTATAATCTTGCAGGGTTCTTCACCGAATCCACCGCAGAAATCAATGATTTCGCCGATATTAGTTCCGATGGGAACTCTGACATTCTTCGGCTGAGCAATTGCCGAGCCGTCAACTGTCAACGAACGGCTGACAAGTGGCTTGCCTGTTTTGAGGTATCTTGCAATGAACGCAACCGAAGCAACGTTCATAACAACACAGCCGACATCGGCAGGAAGCTTTCCGGGAGGAACCTGTCTGCCGGTTGCGGACTGAACCATCATCTTCTCCGCACCTTGAGGATATTTTGATTCAAGGGTCATGAGCTTGACCTCATCCTTGACATCAACCTTATTATCTGCAATTGCCTTGAGAACCTTGAATGCCTCGGGTTTATTATCTTCAACCGCAATGATAACCTGCTTGAAGCCGAGAATATCTTTAAGAGTGTAAACGCCCGAAAGAATATCCCATGAATTCTCAATGCATTCACGGTAGTCAACCGTTATGTAAGGCTCGCATTCTGCGGCGTTGATAACAAGGGTATCAATATTCTTTTCTGGAGGAAAATTCAGCTTGACATGAGTCGGAAATCCGGCTCCGCCGAGACCGACAAGTCCCGAATCCCTGACCGCTTTGATAAGGTCCTCTCTCGTTTCAACCTTCGGAGGCTTAATGCCGTCCCAGAGTCTCATTTCCCCGTCAGATTCAATCGTTACCGCCTGCGAAAGTGTTCCGTTTGGAAGCTTGACATTGCCGACCTCAACAACCTTTCCCGAAACGGTAGCATGAATCGGTGCACTGACGAATTTGTCGCTGTCGCCGATAAGCTGACCGACTGCAACCTCGTCACCGACCTTGACAACCGGTTCGCAGGGAGCACCGATATGCATCGACATGGGAATAACAACCTTTGAAGGTGTTGGAATTCTGACAATTTCTGTTTCGGCGGTATTCTTGCGATGGGGAACCTTTGCTCCGCCTCTGACTTTTTTGACCGCCGTCAGAACTCCGGCTATTTTTTTAGCCATAATCTTTCCTCCTCAATTTTATTTGAATAGAAATTTTTTCTGTTTTTCAAGTGCAGGCATAACCGCTCTGAAAACAATGCCTGTAACCGCACCCGTAAGCAAACCGAAAACGATAAGAGCAGGGGAATAATAAACTATCTTCGCCGTGCCGGTTATCAATGCCGCCGCCGCAAGCTGACCTGCATTATGGCAGATGGCACAAATCATCGAAATGCCCATTAATCCGAGCTTTTTCCTTGCGGTTTTCAGAAGAAGCCACATGGCAACTGCCGAAAGAATTCCGCCGGAAAGGCTCATCAGAGAAGCCGTAAAGCCTCTTGTTACGAATGCGAATGCACCCTTTATAACTGCTACGGTAAGTGCCCACGGAAGTCCGAGACTGCCTGCCGCAAACATTGTTATTATGTTTGAAAATCCGGGCTTCGCTCCCGGGGGAAGCATAGGCAACGGCGGAAGCAGACCTTCGAGCCAGCCTAACGCCAACGCCTGTGCACAGAGTATCGCCGCAAGAGCGATTTTGAATACGGGATTTTTTTTCATATCAGTAGGTAACGGCATCAACATCCGCTCCGAGCACGGTTATTACCGTTTTCGCCGGCAGACATACCGCCGTATCTCCCTTTCGGGTAAGTTTTCCGCTTGAAATGCAGAGCTTATCGGGGCAGTCGGCGTGCTCAAAATATATAGCTCCGTTTTCCGCTTTGATTGTGACCTTCGGCTCTGTTTCGGGCGATATGACAACTGCTTCGGCAATTGCCGAAAGGTCAATGGTTTCGATAACCTCGCCGTCAACCCTTATCTCGGCAACAAGCTTTTTTTCGTTTCCGACAAAACGGAGCAGAAAGATTGCCGCCGCAACAAGCAACGCTGTGCCGATAACGACAATATCGCCTTTTCTGAAAAGCTTTTTATCCATATTCACTCCGCAAAGGAATAATTGCTGTCTGTTATCTTAAGGGAATCCTTTATTCCGTCTGATGCTGTAACTTTTTTTCTTGAATCAACGAAAACAATTTCGCATCCGTATTCCTCCGCAAGCTTCATTCCGTCTTCTATTCCGAGCACGAAGCAGGCAGTTGAAAGAGCGTCGCTTGCAAGTCCGTTATCCGAAATAACCGTCACACTCACAAGTCCGTTATCAACAGGATAACCTGTTTCGGGGTTGAGAATGTGATGATAGTTTTTTCCGTTTTCTTCAAAATACTGTTCATAGCTTCCCGAGGTTGAAACGCAGGCGGCAGGAGTTGAAACCGTCATTATATAGCTTCCCGAACCGCCTTTGGGATTTCTTATTCCGACTGTGAAATTCTTTTTGCCATAAAGAAGAACGCTTCCACCGACACTGACAACGGCATTCTTTATTTTCATTGAACCGAGCAATTCTTTTATCTCATCAAGAGCAATTCCCTTGCCCGATGCTCCGAAATCAATAACCGCTCCGTTGGTTGAAATTTTATTGCCGCTTATCGAAAGCTTATCCGCTCCCGATTTTTCAAGAGCTGATTTTATTTTAGAATTGGCAGGCAGGTGAGGATTATTGCCGAAGCCCCACAGGTCGCTTACCGAGCCGAGTGCAAAATCGAAAGCACCGTTTGATTTCTCATAAATTCCGAGCATAGCGAGAATATATTCCTGCATCTTTTCGCTCATTATTCCGCCATTCGAATTGAGAACGGAAATTTCGGAATTTTCATTCTGACGGGAGAGCATTTCAGTGTCAAGACTGTTGACAAGCGTCTGGATTTTTTCACAGGCGGCGGCTGAATCCGTGCCGACAGCTGAGACCTTGATATATGTATCCATTGCGAAGAATTCCACGCCTGTTTCTTTCGCCAAAAAAGCGGAATAGAAAATCAGCATAACGCAGAAAATAACGGCGGCAACAGAAACTATGCTTATTGTTTTTTTCTTTCCCAACAAATTCACCGCCTATTATAAATATGCAGAATAATTTTAATACTTTTATTAGATAATTTCAATGTTTTTCGGGAATTTTTTATAAAACGGAATAAAATTTCTTTTCCGAAATCGCAGACTTCAAAAAAAGAATTGCCGCCACCCACGAAAAAGAGGATAACGGCATTCTCATGTTATTCAGTTTCATCTGCCGTCACAGGACGGCCTTCGGTTCAGCAACCGCAGCCGCAGCCGCCATTGCCGAGTGTGCTTGTTCCGTTGCAGCCGCAACCGCAATCGTTATTGTTGCAGAAGAGGAGAATAAGAACGATGAAAAGAATCCAGTTATTGTTGCATCCGCACATAAAAATGACCTCCGGATATGATGTAAAGTGGCTTTCAACCGCTTTCAATGTCATTCTATGCACAGATGCAGTGTGTGTTACTGATTTTCCTTATGCTTTTTTGCTCTGCACTTTTTTATTTTCTTTTTGATAATGATAATCGCAATTACGATAACAATCGCAAGAGGAAGAAGAACCGGAATTCCGCCGATAAGCCAGACAACAAACGAACGGAAGAATTCAACAAGAGAATCCCACGATTCAAGGAATCTGTTTTTGATTTCAGCACCGAGAGAGTTTTCCTCCTCCGTAACTCTCTGAACCTCGTCGATATTGACTGTGACCGTGCTGTAGCTGACTCTGTTTTCAAGCACCCGAAGCTGTGCCGAATAATTTTCGATTTCATAATTAACGGTTGTAAGTCTTTCACGGATTGAAATAATATCCGTAACATTCTCTGCCTTTTTGAGCAGCTCAAGCAGACTTTCACGCTCCGTCTTGCAGGCTTTGATTCTGCTTTCAACATCAACATATTCCAGCGTAACATTTTCGACATTTTCCGATTTGGAAACAACCTTGTCCTTTTCCTCCGTTCCCTTAAGAAAAGCATCAAGCTTATCTGCAGGAATTCTGAAGGTTACGGATGCGTTACGGGTTCCGTTGTAATTATAGTATCCGCTTGAGTTGACATCGGAATTTTCAATGTAGCCACCGTTTGCCGTAGCCGCCGCTTTAAGAGAATCCATGCAGGCGGTGAATTCTTTTGTTTCAATGCTCATTGAAACGGTTTTGACAAGCTTTTCATCGAGCTCAACGCTTCCGCTTTCCGCCATTACCTTGCTCTCTTCGGAAATAGCCTCGCTGTCTTCGATCATAAATTCAGCTGAATTTCCGTCTGCCGTTCCTGCCGCATAATCATATAACTCGGGAACAGCATTTTTGGATTTTCCGCAGGAAGCGAAAATGCCGAGAAGCAGAAGAACGCAGGATATTATTGCAAGTAATTTTTTCATGATTTATCCCTCCGTGATATTGATATTTATTTTGCCCGAAAGAATCGGGTCTGTTTTTTCAACTTCAAAAATGATGTGCCAATATGCCATATCGCAGGTATTAACCTCCGGAACAACCTTCTCAACATTGATATTGTTCCCGTCAATTGAAGCACTTTTATAAGTTATTGAACCGCTTCCCTCTCTTGTTACGGCAAAAACCAACGCATTATTTTCGAAAAAAGAATCGTCGTATTCCTTTATGGCTTCGTTAAACGAAATACCGTTTGCCTTTCCCGAAAAACCCCATACGGTTTTGTTATCATTATAATAGCTATCAAGCTCCGCTTTGCTTCTGATAACAACCGCATAAGGAAATGCGGTCTTTGTTTCGCTGCAATGCGACCTGACAAACTGAACTTTATTATTTTCACTGTATTTCTTTCCGTCTTCTTCGGGCTTCGTTGATTTTTCGGATGATTTCATAGTTGAACCCGGACTGCTTACACTGAAATTCTCTGATTTTTCAATCACCTTAACTAAACTGACATTGTCAATCATTGCAGGATAAACTTCGGCAATGTTGCCGTCATATTCGATTTCAATTTTGTCGCCCGATTCGATTTCAATGCCGTCTGCTGCCGTTTTCGGAATGCAGATTTCATCAGCGGAATTCAGCTCCTGCGAACCTTCATCGGGTTTCACAAGAATAGAAGATTCATCAATCTCGGCAACCGTTGCGGTAAATACGCAAGTTTTTTCATCCGCATCCGGATTGATTTCGAGCCAAAGCTCGTCAATGCTTTTGTTCTTTTCCTCGCCGAAATAAAATCGGGTTGAATTATAGCAGAGGTCGCCCTCATAAAGTCTGTTCCATTTTATCAGTTTATAGGTCAGAGCTTCATAGACTTCTGTGCCGCCGTCATCATAACTTCCTTTCGGAATGGGAACAAAAAGAACCGCCGCAATCAAAAGAACAACTGCAGATATGATGATTATTATTTTCTTTTTCATATTCATTCACCTCACGGAATATATACCGCCGATTCGGTGTAGAAAAATTCATAGGGATTTTCCAATCCCTCCATATACTGCGAAATATCATAGTCCGTTGAACTGAAATATGTGCCGTCCGGTGCAATAATGATTTCGGCATTGAGTGCATAAACGAAAATCAGCTTTTCTCCCTTATGTGCAATTAGTTTTTTATTGAACGAATCAAACCACGGTGCACCGAAAGCGGGGCTGTCATATATTTTTCCGTTCTCTTTATAAAGAGTAACAATCGCAGCAATGCTGTTGCCGTTATAAACAATATAATCTCTGAAATTCTGTTTCAGCTCAAGGGGTTTGCCCTCTTCGCCCGTATAACTGATATGATAATATCCGTTTTTCGCAAAGCGGATGTTATCCGTTCTGACTCCGCTTGAAGAAAGCTCGCTGATGATTGAATCTCCGTGAGTTTCAAAGTATTTTGCCGCTTCTTCATCGGTTATTTTTTCACCTATGACATCAAGATTTTTGCTTGCGGAATAAGCAGGTCTGCACGGAATACAGAATTCGTTTGATATTTCGTCAATCATTCCGTTACCGCCGTCTTTGGATTTTGAATTTTCGGCTGTGCTTTTCTGACTTAATTTTTCGGATGTTCCGACACAGATTTCGGCGGAAACTGTTTCCGATTCTTCAACAGCTTTTTCATCTACTTCAACTGCTTCTGCCGCCACGGGCTCTCCCTCTGCCGGAAAAGCTTCGTTTTTTTCATAAAGTCCGATTTCCTCATCGGCGGTATCATAAGCGACCATTCCCGTTTTAGTCATAACAGACGGAACAACCGCAACTGTAACAACCGTTATTGCAAACACCGCTGCAACGGCGGCAATAACTCTTCCGTATTTCTTTTTCGGCTTTGCATTTTCCTTGCAGGCAGAAAGAATATCGGATTTTTCATCATCCGAAAGCTTTATGCTCTTTGCTGCAGACTTTATTTTTTCAGGTTCAAAGTTCATCGTTTCAGCCCCTTTCATAGGCAAAAAGGATTCGAGCTCCATATGCCTTAAAAAGCGGTCTTCACGCACAGTCAGGCGTGTTCTCCTTGAAATACGAAAGTGTATCTTCGTCGAAGAAACACCTGACTGCACACAAATCTCATCTTTTTAAGGTGCTTCGCAGTTTTGACAGACAGATTTTCTGTCAAGATAAGGCGAAAAACGCAGGAATGCTTTGTGCATTCCGAGCATTTCTAACGAAATATTGGCAAAAATATGGCGTCAAAACCATATTTAGTTCGACTCCTTTTTGCCCAAAAGTTCTCTCAATGCTTCCCTGCCACGCTGAAGACGCTTCTTTATTGCCGCTTCGCTGATTCCGAGCAGCTTCGAGATTTCTTCAATCTTATATTCTTCAACATAATGCAGGTGCATAACAACCCTGTATTTTTCGTCGAGCATCATCAGCAGAGAGAGAATCTGCGCATCATTCTCATCTGCGGCAATATCGCTCACATCTTCAAGGCTGAATAAACTTTTTCTCTTTGCGAACCGGAGCATATCCTTGCATTGATTGGCGGCAACCCTTATGAGCCACGCCCTTTCGTGCTCTTCGCTTTCGAATTCCGGAGCCTTCTGAATATATTTCAGAAAGGTTTCCTGAACCGCATCCTTTGCATCCTCACGGTTTTTCAGCATAACAGAGCATAGCGAAAGAAGACTGTCGCCGTATTTATTTATTGCGGCTTCAACATCGCCGTGCAGTTTTATTATTTCAGCCAACGAAAAATCCCCTTTCTCTGTTCCTTCACTCTATATACGAATCATAAATTCAAAAGGTGACAAAAAATTTTCCACCAATCACTATTACTTATTACCTATAAAAAATCCGCCCTGCAAGCACAGAGCGGACATTCGATTTGTAAATTATTCTTCGTCTTCGCAATCGTCGCAGCAACCGCAATCGCATTCGCATTCAAATTCAAGAAGCTCGCCGCAGTTGGGGCATTCAATGCTTCCTTCTTCAAGAATGTCATAATCAATTGTGATAACCTCGCCACAGCTGGGGCATTCTACATCGTAGTATTCCTCATCATCGCAGCAGTCATCGCAGCAACAATCATCGTCATAATCTTCATCATCATAAACGAAGCCTTCAAGCTCGTCAAGATCCTCATCAACAGCGTCAAGCTGCTCGCTGAACATATCAAGACCGTCTTCAAGGTCGCTTACTGAAAGAGCAAGATCATCAAGAATATCAATCATAGCGTTGATAACCTTGGTTTCGGGCTTGTTTTCATCAAGAGCAAGACCCTCTGCAAGACCCTTAAGATATGCTACCTTCTCAGTAACTGTCATTTTTTTGTCCTCCGTAAATATTATTTATGCACGGCTGAGATACTCGCCTGTGCGGGTGTCAACAGTAATCATTTCGCCCTCGTCAATGAAGAGAGGAACCTTAACCTCTGCACCTGTTTCAAGAGTTGCGGGTTTTGTTGCGTTGGTTGCAGTGTTGCCTGCAAAGCCGGGATCGGTCTTTGTTACCTGGAGAGTAACTGTTGTGGGAGGCTCAACGCCGAAAACATTGCCCTTATATGAAAGAACACGGCAAATTTCGTTTTCCTTAACAAACTTGAAGTTTTCGGGAAGAGTACCCTGAGCGATAGGAAGCATATCAAATGTTTCCTGATCCATGAAATAATAGAGATCGCCGTCGTTATAGGAATATTCCATTTCCTTGCGCTCGATATAAGCGGTGGGGAACTTATCAGTGGGGTTGAAGGTACGCTCAACAACTGCACCGCCGATAACATTTCTGATTTTGGTTCTGACGAAAGCAGCACCCTTACCGGGTTTAACATGCTGGAACTCGATAATCTGATATACCTGACCTTCCATTTCGAAGGTTACGCCGTTTCTGAAATCGCCTGCTGATACCATAAAAAATTTCTCCTTATATTGTTTATATGTTTATCGTTAATATTTTATACTATCCGAACTCATTTTTCAAGTATTTTTTTCAATTCGGCAAAACTTATTAAAGAATTATCAGAGTTTTTTCGCTCTTTGTTAGATTTTCATATGACTTATCATTAATATACGCCATATCTTCAATCCTTACTCCGAATTCTCCCTTGAGATAGATTCCCGGTTCAACCGTCACAATATCGCCGATTTCAAGAATCTGACTACTCCTGAACGAAACGGTCGGAGCTTCGTGAATGTCAATGCCGACTCCGTGACCCGTGCCGTGGCCGAAGCAATCGCCGTAGCCTGCCTTTTCAATTATATTCCTTGCCGCATTGTCCGCATCCCTGCACGGAACAGACGGAGCAAGAGAATCAAGAGCGGCAAACTGGGCACTCAGAACGGTTTCATAGATTTCCGCCTGCTTTGACGAAACGCAGCCGACTGCAACCGTTCTCGTCATGTCGCTGTGGTAGCCGTCAACAACCGCACCGTAATCCATGGTGATAAAATCACCCTTTTCGATTTTCTTTCCGCTTGGAACTCCGTGCGGCATGGAAGAATTCCTTCCGCTGACCGCAATAGTCTCAAATGAAAGAGCATCCGCTCCGCTTCTGAGCATAAAATAATCAAGCTCAAGAGCAATTTCCTTTTCGGAAATCCCCTCTCTGATAAATCCGAGAATATGGTCAAATGCCTTTTCCGCAATTCTCTGTGCCGTAATAATTTTCTGCTTTTCAAATTCTCTTTTACACCTACGCATACGGTTGATTTCTTCATCCGCTTTTTCGGCAACAACCTCGCAGGCAAAAGCCTTTGAAATTTCCGCAAACTGACTGACGGAAAGCCTTGTTGCTTCGGTATAAATTTTCTTTATGCCGTTCTTTTCCGCATATTCGGGGAGCTGATTTTTGAAGCTTTTCAGAAGAATTATTTCTTCGCATCCGCTGACAGCCGCTTCCGCCGCCTCTATATATCTGCTGTCGGTAAAAAACGCCGCCCTTGATGCCGTTACGAAAAGATAACCGTCACTTGAATCAAAGCCCGTGAGATAACGCCTGTTTTCCGGCGAAGCAATCAGAAATGCCTCGCCTTTTTTCAACTCTGCCGATAATTTTTCAATGCTCATAACAAACCTCCTTTTTCCGTAAAAAGGAACACAGCCGGATGTGTGCATCATCCGACTGTGCATTGGGGAAAGAGAAAATAAAAATGAAAAAAGAAGATGTCTGTTAAACAAAGACAAACACTTTTCCGTTTCTTTGTCAAATTTTACACTGTAATATTGTTAACACGGTTAACTGACGGTAAACATTATGTGAACAATATGTTAACACAACATAAAAAATCCGATTTCCGTTATTTTCCTTCCTCAATGCCGAAACAGACCGAAAAGATGCGACGATGCATTTATTCAGCGTTTCCCTAATTGAATTATTTCTTTTCGAGAAATGCCTTGAATCCCTTGAACGCCATATAGACATCGGTTTTGGCAACAACCTCAAAGGGTGCGTGCATCGAAAGAACGGGAACGCCGACATCAACAACATCAACGCCGAGATTTGCAATATATTTTGCAACCGTTCCTCCGCCGCCCTCGTCAACCTTGCCAAGCTCGCCTATCTGCCACGAAACCTTCGCTTCATCAAAAATCGAAGCAACCCTTGAAACAAATTCGGCATTGGCATCATTTGTTCCGCCCTTGCCTCTTGCTCCGGTATATTTTGTAACAACTATTCCATTGTTGAGGAATGCGGCATTATTCCTGTCATGAACCGAAGGATAAGTCGGGTCAAAGCCGGCATTTACATCTGCGGAAAGGCATTCGGAGGCTCTGATTGCGTCCCTGCCTTCTGCTCCCTGAATTCTTGCAATATCGGCAATAAAATTTCTGAGATAATCGGAGCACAGACCCGTGTTGCCGTCCGAACCGATTTCTTCCTTATCGGTAATAACTGTTACAGAAGTGAATTCGGGATTTTCAACCGCAAATTCAGCCATAATCGAGGGATAGGCACATACTCTGTCATCGTGACCGTATGAACCGATAAGACTTCTGTCAAAGCCGATGTCAACCGCAGGATATGCAGGAACCATCTCAAGCTCCGCCTTGAGGAAATCAGCTTCAACAATTCCGTATTTTTCGTTGAGAAGCTTCATGATATTGAGCTTCACATTCTTATCGCATTTTTCCTTGAGGAAGGGTCTGCTTCCGACAAGAATATTGAGGTCTTCGCCCTTGACAACATCCTCGGCAGAACGGCTTGACTGCTGTTTATCAAGATGAGGAAGAAGGTCGGTCACAACAAATCTCGGGTCACCCTCGTCTTCGCCGAGACGGACATTCACCCTTGAACCGTCCTTGCGGAAGATAACGCCGTGAAGTGAAAGAGGAACCGTTGTCCACTGATATTTTTTTATTCCGCCGTAATAATGGGTCTTGAAGAGAGCAAGCTCCGAATCCTCATAAAGCGGATTGGGCTTGAGGTCAAGACGAGGCGAATCAATATGAGAAGCAACAATTCTTGTGCCGTTTTCAACAGGCTGTCTGCCGAAGGTGCAGAGAATGAGTGCTTTTTCTTTTATATCGCAATAAACCTTGTCGCCTGCTTTGTAGCTGCCTTTTCTGTCAAACGGAGCATAGCCGTTCTTTTCAGCCATCGCCTTTGTGAAAGCATTTGCCTCACGCTCTGTTTTGCAGGCGTTGAGAAAGCTTTTATATCCTTCGCAGAATTCATCCGCAAGCCTGATTTCTTCATCCCCACAGACATAGGAAGCGTGCTTCGGGGCATAGAACAATTCTTCCATGAGAAGCTCTGCATCTGTTTTTTCGCTCATGTCAATCAATCCTTTCGTTCAGCTTGACGAGCTGAATCTTCATATCATCATTTTGACCGTTCTTTATTATTATACCCGATTTTTCAACATAGTATTTCTCGGATTTCTGTGCCGAAATACGCAAAATCGCATCCTCTCTGCTGATTGAATCACGCATAATAATGCGTTCTATTCTCTCCTCCTCGGGAGCGGTTACACAGACAGTGAAATTGCACATATCCTTGAGAGCACATTCAAAAAGCACAGGAGCATCAACTACCGCCGCTCTTGCTTTTTCAGCCTCCGCACGGTGAATTTCTTCTATTGTAAGTCTGATTATTTCCGGATGCGTGACCGAATTGAGAAGCTCGGTTTTTTCCGGAGAAGAGAATGCTCTCCTTGCAAGCTCTCTGCGGTCAAGAACTCCGTTTTCGGCAATATCCTCGCCGAAGCACTTGCAGAGCTGGTCAATAACTGCTCTGCTTTCAACGGCTTTTCTTGCAAGAATATCGGTATCAACTATGTAATACCCTTCTTCTTTAAGAAGCTCTGCAAAGGTTGATTTTCCTGCACCCGTTTGACCCGTCAGACCGATAACGGGAATATCAATATCAACATCAATCACTCTGAATGCCGCCGAGCGAAGAAGTCTGTTATAGACTGCAAGACCGACACCTGTTGTTTCGGGACATCTGACAAAGGCTCTTGCACAGCCCATTTCGTCAACCTCACGCAGAGCATCAAAGAGCCTGTGTGCCTGAGTGTCACTGTTGCCCTCAACGCCGTATTCAATGAATTTATTGAAATTCCTACCCTCGCCGTTGAAGCACACTGCACATACATCGTCATTCTGTGCCTTGAGGAATTTTTCGTAATTCGCAAAACTGCCCTTGATAATTGTCACCTGAGCCGAGGGGGCATAATGCTTATATTTCATTCCGGGCGACTGAACCCTTTCGCCCTCGTTGAGCTTTTCATAAACGGCATGGGAAACGCTGATTTTTCCGAGCACCTCCTCAAGCTCATCGGGAGTAACTCCTCCCGGTCGCAGAAGTGTAGGCACTTCGGTTGCAAGGGTGATAACCGTTGATTCAACGCCGACCTCGCATTCGCCGCCGTCAACGATTGCATCAATTTTTCCGTCCATATCCTGTGCAACATGAGAAGCGTTTGTCGGACTCGGCTTGCCCGAGGAATTTGCACTCGGAGCGGCAAACGGCACTCCCGAAAGGCGGATTATCTCTGCCGCAAACGGATGAGACGGCATTCTGATTGCAACCGTATCAAGACCTGCGGTTACGGCATCGGGAACAATATCCGATTTTTTCATTATTATCGTGAGCGGACCCGGCCAGAATCTCTCCGCAAGAGCATAGGCTCTCGGGTCCATTTTTTCAACGAGGCGTTCCGCTTCCTCAAGCGAAGAAACGTGAACTATGAGCGGATTATCCTGCGGTCTGCCCTTTGCTTCAAAAATGCTTTTTACCGCTTCGGGGTCAAGAGCATTTGCCGCAAGACCGTAAACGGTCTCGGTCGGAATTGCAACAAGTCCGCCGTCCTTGAGTATCCTCGCCGATACTCTTGCCGCATCCTTATCCTCTGCTTTCAAATAAAGTGTTTTCATTCTGTTTTCGCCTTCAGCTTTTCGGCTGTGTCCGCCGTAATAAGTGCATCTATTATCTCGTCAAGGTCTCCGTTGACGATGGAATCTATTTTATAAAGAGTAAGATTTATTCTGTGGTCACTCACTCTTCCCTGCGGAAAATTATAGGTTCTTATTCTTTCGCTTCTGTCGCCCGTGCCGACCTGTGCTTTTCTCTCGCCTGCAATGGCATCATGCTGTTTTTCAATCTCCGCTTCAAGTATTCTTGAACGCAGAATCTTCATTGCACGGTCTTTATTCTTATATTGACTTCTTTCGTCCTGACATTCAACAACCGTACCCGTGGGAATATGTGTTATTCTGATGGCACTTTCGGTTTTGTTGACGTGCTGACCTCCTGCACCGCCCGAACGATAGGTATCAATCTGCAAATCCGCAGGATTGATTTCAACATCAACATCCTCAGCCTCGGGAAGAACGGCAACTGTAGCGGTTGAGGTCTGAATTCTGCCCTGACTTTCGGTTTCGGGAACACGCTGAACCCTGTGAACTCCGCTTTCAAACTTAAGCCTTGAATAAGCTCCCTCGCCCTCAAGCATGAAGCTGATTTCCTTGAATCCTCCAAGCTCCGTGGGATTCGAATTGAGGATTTCGCATTTCCAGCCCTTCGCTTCGGCATACATCGAATACATTCTGAAAAGCACTCCGGCAAAAAGCGAAGCCTCTTCGCCGCCTGCTCCTCCACGGATTTCAACAATAACATTCCTGTCATCATTCGGGTCACGGGGCAGAAGAAGGATTTTCAGCTCCTCATGATACTGCTTCACAAGCTCAGTTGACTGCTCGAATTCCTCCTGAACCATCTCACGGAAATCCTTATCCATTCCACCTGCATCAAGCATATCCTTCGCTTCGGTCATATTCTTTTCAGCCGCTTTATACTGGCGGAATTTCTCAACTATCGGCGTAAGAGTTTTAAGCTCCTGCATGAGCTTCTTATATTGCTCCATATCGGAAACAACATCGCTTTCGCAGAGCCTTTCATTGACCTCTTCAAACCTTTTTTCAACCTGTGATAATTTATCGAGCATTAATCTTCGTCCTCACGGATAATCTTTTTTATATTCTTTTCGACCTTGACTCTTTCGAGCATAACCTCTCTGCCACAGCCGTTGCATCTTATTCTGAAATCCGCACCGATACGAAGAACGCTGAATTCGCTGCAACCGCAGGGATGTTTTTTCTTCATGAGCAGAATATCGCCTGTTCTGACATCCATTTTATCGCCTCATCCCAAATCATTTCCGCTGAAATGCTGAACCCAGACATAGCCGCACATCGGGTCTGCATCGGGAGCAACGCCGACACCGATTCTTGTGAATTCGGGTTTCATGATGTTCTCATAGTGTGTCGGAGATTCCTTCCACGCCTGGCAAACTGCTTCGGGAGTTGTGAATCCCCAGCCGATGTTTTCTCCGACTACGCCGGATGAATAACCATTCTCTTTAAAGATTGATGAGAAATATCTTCCGTTAGGTCTGTAATGGCTGTGCTTGCCCGACCATGCAACCTCTTCCGCTCTGACATTTGCAATTTCGGTAAGGCTTGAGTTGATTTTAAGAGCCTTAAGACCTGCATCCCTACGCCAGCCGTTGATTATTTCAACAATTCTTTCCGCATATCCGGAATACTGACTTTCATGCTTCTGTGCGGCAGGAAGAAGGTCGCTGTAAGAAGCGTGATAGCCTATTCTGATGCATTCCGAGCTTTTAACGGTTCGGTCAAGAGTTTCCTGCTTTCCGCTCTTGAGAACTCTGTAAGCAACCTCAATCGTTTCGGTTACTATAACTCCGTATTTTTTTTCGCTGTCCGTTTCTGTTTTATATTTAACGCTGTCACCGTACTCCGAAAGGTCTTTTTCCTTTGTGCTTCTGACAAGAGACTCCGAAGAAGCATTTGAGGAATTTTTCTTTTTTGTTTCCTCTTCGGTTTCTTCCTCGGTTTCTGCCTCTGTAGTTCTGACCGCTTCAGTTGTTGTTTCGGTGGTTGACGGAATTTCCGTTGTTGTTTCTGCTGTTGTCGTTTCCGTAATCGGCTGTGTTGTTGCTTCGTCAACGCTCGTTTTAACCTTAACATTGCATCCCGCCAAACACATGATAATGCAGAAAACTGCAATTACCGAACTGATTTTTCTTTTCATGAGAACCGCTCCTTTTGCCGTCTTTATGAATGCTCGCCTGAATACGGGTCAACATCCGTTTTTTCTTTCCGCTATTCTTTTTATTATATCACATCATTAAAAATAAATAAATAGTTTTAACCACATTTGATTGATTTTTTCGAAAAATCGAGGATTCCGGCGTACAAAACCGAAATCCTCATGAATTTCAAATTTTCGGAAGCTCCGTTCCGTATTTTTCAAGCTCGCAATCATCGGGAATTCTGTCCGTCATTGTTCCGCTGTTGAATGAATCATATGCTTTCAGGTCAAAATATCCCGTACCCGTAAGACCGAAAAGAATTGTTTTCTCTTCTCTTGCTTCTTTGCATTTCAACGCTTCATCAATTGCTCCCTTTATTGCGTGAGAGGATTCGGGAGCAGGCAGAATGCCCTCCGCCTTTGCAAAGATTTCAGCCGCCTCAAAAACCTCGGTCTGCTTATATGACCTCGCTTCATCAAGATAACCGTCATGATAGAGCTTGCTGATTACCGGCGACATTCCGTGATAGCGAAGTCCTCCTGCATGGTTTGCAGACGGAATGAATTTACTGCCGAGAGTATACATTTTTGCAAGAGGGGTAACATGACCCGTGTCGCAGAAATCATAGGCATAGCTTCCTCTTGAAAGTGACGGGCAGGATGCAGGCTCAACGGCGATGAAATACGGATTCTTTTCTCCACGGAGTTTATCCCTCATAAACGGCGAAATCAGCCCTCCGAGGTTTGAGCCTCCACCTGCACAGCCGATGATAATATCGGGATATTCATCATAAAGCTCCATTGCCGTTTTTGCTTCAAGACCGATAATGCTCTGATGAAGCAGAACCTGATTGAGAACAGAACCGAGAACATATCTGCAATTTTCAGTGTTGACCGCCTTTTCGACTGCTTCCGAAATAGCACATCCGAGAGAACCGCTCGTGTCGGGCATCTCTTCAAGAATTTTTCTGCCGACCTGCGTTGTGTCACTCGGGCTGGGAATAACCCTTCCGCCGAAGGTTTCAATAATGTTTCTTCTGAACGGCTTCTGCTGATAGCTTCCCTTGACCATAAAAACAGTCAGGTCTATTCCGAAATATGCACAAGCCATTGAAAGAGCCGTTCCCCATTGACCTGCACCGGTTTCGGTTGTGAGCTTCGTTATTCCCTGTGCCTTTGCATAATAAGCCTGTGCAATGGCTGAATTGAGCTTGTGGCTTCCCGATGTGTTGTTGCCCTCGAACTTATAATAGATTTTTGCAGGTGTTCCGAGAGCCCTTTCGAGATTATATGCTCTGATAAGCGGAGCAGGACGGCAGGTGCGATAATAATCTCTGATTTCCTCGGGAATGTCAATGAATGCCGTTGTGTCATCAAGCTCCTGCCTTGCAAGCTCCAGGCAGAAAATTCCGCCGAGCTCTTCAGGCTTTGTTATCGGTTTCATTGTTGCAGGATTGAGAAGCGGCTCCGGCTTTTCCTTCATGTCCGCTCTCACATTGTACCACTGCTTCGGGATATATTCCTCCGAAAGATTGATTCTGTAAGGTACGTTTTTCATGCTGTTTTCCTCCGTTATTAAAATTTCCTTTGAGGAAGAGAAACGCTGAATGATGCAACAAAAAGTCCCCCTGCCCCTGAAAAAACAGGGACAAGAGGATTGAAAAATCAAATTCTCCTGCGGTACCACCCATATTGACAAAATGTCCGCTCGATTCAATGCACCATCATGCATTCTTCCCTGATAACGGGTGAAGTCCCCGTCGGCCACTACTCGCAAATGCTTTCGCTCCGCCCTCGGAAGGCCATTCAATCTGCTCCTGCCTGCCGCAATCCCACCACCTGCGGCTCTCTGAAAAACGGTTTTCAGACCTACTATTCTTCCTCATCGGTTTAGTTATTGGCAAAAATATATCACATACTCCGCTGAAAGTCAACACTTGAAAAGAAATTACCTGAATTTTCATTATCATGAATTGACTTTTTTACCGTCATTATTCTGCCTCTTTCAGCTGATAAACTCTCACATAATCAACGGTGAATTCAGCATCCTCCGTGTTTTTATTTATATCTCCGAGACCGCTTGCAACTCCGTCATTTCCTGAAATTTCAACCGAAAGAAGGAGACATTCGGGATTCTTCGAAACGCCACCCTTATCGGTTCTTGCTGTTTCGTGACCGTTGATATAAAAAATATATTCATCCGGAGTCCACATAACGCCGTAGGTGTTATATTCTTCATAGGGATTATTTGCATAGAAATTGCCCACACGGTAATGCTGATGGGCTTCATCATAGCCGTTCCAATGAAGATTGCTTTCAACAATATCAGCCGTTTTCTTTTCGCCGTCACGGTATTTGAAGCTTTCGAAAACATCAATTTCGGTTCCGTCAACGCCGTCATTTTCGGTGTTGTAAACGCCCTTGTTCATCATCCAGAATGCCGACCAGAAGCCTTCGCCCTTCGGCAGAATACATCTTGTTTCGAAATATCCGTAAAGAAATGAATCGGGATTCGTTTCATCATCGGGATTTGAAAGATGGGTTGTGACATAGCCTGTGTACCAGCCTGCTTTATAGTCCTTGCTGTATGACGAAACGGCATTTTCATCAAGATACCTGATTTTGATATGCAGGTTATCATCCGAAACGGAAATCATATCCTTATGCCAATAGCCGCCGTGCCGAACCGCTCCCCAATGGAGAGTATCAACATTTTGATTATCATTCCACTTATTCTTATCAAGCGAATCGCCTTTGAATTCGTCGCTCCATACAAGCTCATAGCCGTCAAGATTGACTTCTTTTTTCGTTGGATTTCTTCCGCAGCCGAGGTCATATCCGATAAGCGTTGAAATCAGAACAACAATTGAAATAAAAAAATTCAGAATTTTCATTTGTTTATCTCTCCGGTAATTGATGCCGACTTCATTTCATAAGCATTTTCAGCATAAACACAAGCCGATTTGCCGGTTCCGTCAATGGTAACGGTAACGGTTTTATCCTCTTCAACGGTCCAGTAATTGTTGATTTTATATCCCGAATAAATCTCTTTTCCGTTTTCATCGGCAACGCTTATTCTGTAAAGGAAAACAGGCTTTCCGTCAGTTGAGGAAGCGGCAGGGAACGAAACAACCGTTTTGCCGTCAGCTGTATTCAATGTGACCCTTGAGCCACTCTCAAATTTCGGAGCTGACGAGAGAGCTTTCTGATTTTTGGGGGAATATGCCCGAGAAGAAACATCCGTTATATTTGTCAGAAGATTGTCGCATAGCCATGCTTCGTTGAGAACATCAAAGCCTCTCAATCTGACATTGTTATCCTTATCGACCTCGATTATCCATGCCTGCGGATTGTTTTCACATCCTTCGGGATGAATCGTTCTTTCGGAGCCGACTGTGAATTCCATATAATACATTGAGGCGGTTCCGATTGCGGTGAAGCTTCCCTGCCAGATTGAACGGGGGTCATTGAGCGGATAATGCGAATGTCCCGAAATATCAATAACCTGCGGATAGCATGAAAGAATATCCTTGAAGGTTATTTCTCCCCAGCCCTCCGTGCCGAGCTTTGAGCCGTAAACCGTATTCATAACGTGCTCATGGTGAGCAACAAAAATCGGCTTTTCGGGGTCATCGGCAACCGCTTTGTTAAGCTCCTTGCGAAGCCATATTCTCTGCGACTCCTCGTATTTTTTGCCTTCCTTATCGCAGGTTGAAATGCAGATAAAATGAAATCCGTTGATAACAACATGGAAATCCGAATTTTTGTCGGTAAGCGATTTAACAAATTCAAGCGACTTTTTGCCTTGAGATGTGCTGTCATGTCCCTTGGCAACAAGAGCAAGAAGCTCTGTGTCATCTTTAATGATTTCTCCGAGAAGATTTCTAACGGCGTCAAACTGCTCATCCGTGCCGCTGTCGGTCAGGTCGCCGGCAAAAAGAACTGCATCAAGAGAGGAATAATTGCCGTCTTCAATGCCGTATGCAAAATCAACAGCCTTTCTTATTCTTTCAAGCTTTCCGTCGTCTGTGCCGCCTATATGAGTGTCGCTGCACGCCATAAAACGAAGCACAGGCTGAAAATTCTCTGCTTTTTCCTGCGGAATAACCTTGCCAGACAGTGCCGATGTGAAAAGTGCGATAATTGACATAATAAATGAAACAACTGCTTTCATAATCCTTCTGAACCTTTCATTGATTTTTCTCTATTATATTTTATTTTTCCGCACTATGCAACAACGAATTTAAAATATATCTTTATTTATCCGAAAATATATGATACAATTTTAAAAAAACGGTTAGGAGACTTGAAGTATGTATAAATCGCATCCCATTATCACAAAGCTTGACCGCCCCGTTCTCACGGCGGAGGATATTCCTTATCACGCAACCCTCGTTTTCAACGCAGGCGTTACCAAATACAACGGAAAATATGTTATGATGTTCCGCAACGATTACGGCGAAAAATTCAACACTCATTTTGACGGAACAAATCTCGGCTTCGCAGAAAGCGATGACGGAATTCATTGGGTTCCCTCTGCAACTCCGAGATTTCAGCTCGAAAGCGATGAAATCAAAAGAGCCTATGACCCCCGTCTGACGGTTATGGACGGAATCTGCTATATGTGCTTCGCAGTTGACACTCATCACGGCGTATGCGGCGGAATAGCAAAAACAGAGGATTTTGAAAAGTTTGATATTCTTTCAATCTCTGCTCCGGATAACAGAAATATGGTTCTTTTCCCCGAAAAAATCAACGGTAATTTCGTTCGCCTTGAAAGACCCATGCCGGTTTATTCAAGAGGAAAAGACCGCTTTGACCTTTGGCTTTCGGAATCACCTGACCTCGTTTTCTGGGGCAAATCAAGGCTTGTTATGGGCGTTGAGGATGTTCCGTTTGCAAACGATAAAATCGGACCTGCCGCTCCCCCGATTAAGACCGAAAAGGGCTGGCTGACAACAATTCACGGCGTTGACATTGACAGAACAAGAGGCAAAAACGGTTGGGAGGACAGATGGCAGAAGGCATATTATGCAGGCATTGCTCTTCTCGACCTTGAAGACCCGTCAAGGGTTCTCGGCATCTGCAAGGAACCTCTTATAGTCTGCGACAGGGATTATGAAGAAAAGGACGGCTTCCGCCAAAATGTTATATTCCCCGGCGGAATGATTCTTGAGGATAACGGCGAGGTCAAGATTTATTACGGTGCAAGCGACACGGTTGAATGCGTTGCAACCGCCGATATTGATGACCTTGTAAGAATTTGCCTTGAATAAGGAGGTAAGGATATGCTTGTTAAAGTAACCGATGCACCGTATTGTGCAAAAGCCAACGGAATTGACAACGACAGAGCCGCAATTCAGAGGGCGATTGACGATGTTCATGCCGCAGGCGGCGGAGTTGTTGAGCTTGACGCTTATAAAACATTCCTTTCCTCGGGAATAATCATCAGAAGCGGAGTTGAGCTTCGCTTCGGCGAAAGGGCAATTCTGCATCAGACCGATAAAAGGGATGAATATGTCAGACCCGTCGGTGACGGCTATGAGCCTTATCTGCCCATGCTCGGTCAAAACTGGTCAGACACAATCAAATGGAGCCATTGCTGGTATAAGAATTATCCTTTTATCTTTGCTCCCGAGGGAAGCAGTAATTTTAAAATCACAGGCAAGGGAACCATCCGCATGATGGAGGTTACAGACCCCGATAAGATAATCAAAATATGCCCGATAGGATTCTACCGTTGTTCTGATTTCGAAATTTCAGATGTTCATATCACAAATTATCACAGCTATGCACTTATGCCGTTCACGAGCAACCGAGGTCTTTTCAAAAACCTTATTGTTGATAACTGGAACTACGGCAACGGTGACGGCATCTGCCTTATGAACTGTCAGGATATACGCATCACGGGTTGCAGCATGAACACGGGTGACGATACCATTTATATTTTCTCATCATACCGTGACCCAAGAAGAAGCGAATGGTGGAATTCCGATGAACCGCAGGCTTCATTGAACATCGAAATTGACCATAACGACCTTCGTTCAAATCATTGCAAGGCGTTCGGAATGATTCTCTGGGGAATCGGTTGCCCCGACCTCGAAAAGGTTGAGGTCAGAAATGTTTATGTTCACGATAACCATATCGAAACCCTCGGCAACTGGCTTTTCAATCCTTATTCGGACAAAAAAGGCAATCCGCCTGTAACAAGTATGCGTTTTGAAAGAAATGTTGTTGACGGAATTGAAATCAATTTCTTTGAAACGGTTATCAGCGATATGACCCATTATCACAGCATGGCTGAATTCGAAAACACGGAATTTATCAACGGTCTTTGCTTCTGGGGATATAATAAAAACAAATCCGATGACTGCATCGGCACCTTCCGTCAGCCGAATGTTGAGGGCGGTTCATATGCCTATATGAAGGACTTTGACAAGGGCGATATAAGGCTTTATCAGGGCGTTTATATCACAACAAAATACAGCCACACCTTCCGTGCAAATATCCACGCTCCCGGAAGCGGAATCCGTATGTTCGTCAGAAATTCGGACACCGATGAATTGCTTTCTTCAAGAGTTTGCGTTTCGGATGAGCTGACCGATTTCACCCTCAAATTCTCCGTTCCCGAAGACGGCAACTATAAAATCGGCTTTGAGAATGTTGACAATAATGACGGCTATGCCAAAATCAACTATGCGTGGCTCGGCAATCACGAAAGAGCTATGGACTACAAAGAAGTCATTTCCGACAGCGGTTTCCTCATTTTCAAGGCGAACAATAATCTCTTTGACCGCAATCTTCATCGCAATCAGCTCAAGATGTATTGGTTCACGGAAAACGACCTGCCTGAAATGATTCTTCCCGAGGGCTATTCATTCTCGCATTATAAGGATGAAAACGATATTCACGATTGGTATGCTTC
Organism: Ruminococcaceae bacterium UBA1730; assembly: GCA_002315935.1. GTDB lineage: Bacteria > Bacillota > Clostridia > Oscillospirales > Acutalibacteraceae > CAG-177. Next base: position 642 of record DCII01000046.1, on the reverse strand, counting down.
AATCTGCACCGATGTTATCGGCGACAAGGAAGCCGAGCTTGATATGTATAAGAGAGAAATAATTGACTTCGTTGACATCACTCCGACAGAGGATATGTGGTTCCTTGATTATAAGGGCGAACATATCGGCACAGCAACCTCGTTCGTTCACAAAGCAACGGGCACGGGTGATATGCACTGGGTCGGCATAAAGAAGGAATTCAGAGGAAGGGGGCTTTCGAAATATCTGAGCTATATCGTTCAGAAAACTCTCAAGGAAAGGGGAGCTCCCTATGTTTCTCTCACAACGGGCGAAGGCAGACCTGCCGCAGTCAAATCTTATCTTACCGCAGGATTTCTTCCCGTTGAATATGCCGAGGGCATGGTAAAAAGATGGGAGGATGTGCTTGAAAAATTCGACATTGAGTCCGTTGAAATGGTTGACGAAAACGGTAACCCGATGCCGACTGTTTACAGAGCATCAAAAGCAAATCACTGATTAACAGAATAGAAATCGAGTAGGAGGCTACCCATTAGTTGAGTAGCCGACCTCTCACGCCACCGTGCGTGCCGTTCGGCACACGGCGGTTCAATCATATTGAGTGCAGATACTTGTACGCTTCGGATATGTCATAATATCCCCTGCGTGCAAGTCTTTCGTTT
>DCII01000068.1 GCA_002315935.1 Ruminococcaceae bacterium UBA1730 | reverse complement strand
CTTTTTCACGCCGAAAACATACTCGAAAATCTCGCTTGCCGATTTAATCGGCGTTTCCTTAACAAGAAACCATTCTTTTAAAATTCCACCCAATCGTTATTATTCGAGTTATCCAAAATTTTCATTTGTCTGTGAATTACTTCGCCAGGTGACAAAATAAGCTTTTGATCATAATAATTTTTTTCTGTAATCTCCAATGCTTCTTTTTCGCTGTTTGCATATACAAAGAAATCTTCAGTTACAACTTCTTCAATTGTGACTTTAAACTTTTTCACAGATTAACCTCTTAACTTAATATATTTTCCGTTGCCTAAAAACTCAATGAAACCTTTATCTCTCAATACTTGTAGTTGCTGTCTGATTTTGGGCTTGACAAAATTGTTTTCCGGATGTTTATTTTTGAGGAATCCTTCATATTTATAAACATCACTTAATGAAAAACAGTCAAACGGAATGCGGTTTACACAATTCATTACATCGAATAGCCAACTTCTTTTTTCTATGCTGTCAAATTTCAGAGCTTTTATTCTTGCAAAGTCATCAACAACATTTTTCTTGTCACGAACTACTTTATCTTCAATAATTGAAATTCTTCCTTGTACGGGAATTTGATCAAAAAGAATGTTACAGCCTACCCAGCCAGCTCTTTTAGCTGATGCTGATAGGGGATTTCTTTTTTCAATAATTTCTGTTGTAAAAAAGAATTTCGGAACAATGAAAAGACTCTTAACACTATATTTTTCATCATATCCCATGATAAAAAGATTCGGATTACTTGTGCTTGAAATTCTTTCTATCATTGTTGAATATGCACCGTCTGGAATTTTTCGAGATATGTTTCCGCACTTACTTTTTAATTCAAAAATCTCTCCACAACTTTTACATTGTAAATCAGCGACGGGCATATTATTCGGAAGATTTATTAATTGTGAATATCCGCAGACAGGGCAATAAATATTTTTTTCAATCCATTCTTCGCTAATTACTCGTATTTTTTGAGCGTTGCTTCTATAGCAGTCACACTTACTTTTATCGAATGATAAATCCATATCAATCAGTTTTTATTAAAGCTCAAGTGTATCAACAACCTTGAGGAGTTTGTCGATTTGGTCGATTGAGTGGTTGACAACTGCGTTGGCTTCGGCTTCTTCTCTTGTCATTCTGCGGACCTTATGGCGAAGGAGACGAAGATAGCTGAGAAGAATAATTTTATTTTCAGCCTCGGCGATAACCGCTTCATCCTCTGTGCCGAGATATTCTCTGATGAATTTTGTCCAGATATATTTTGAGGTTTCATAGGGCATTCCGAGGAAGTTTTCAACGATTGTCGGGTCTTCCTCTCCGAAGCCGACATATGTAATGTAGATGTTTGCAAGCTCGAAAATCGGATGTCCGTGGGAGAGGGTATCCATATCAATCAGAAGTGCTTCGCCGCCCTGATACAAAACATTATTTGTATGGTAATCGCAATGAAGCATATTCATTGTGTCGGGCAAAGCATCAATAAGTGAAGAAAGCTTTGCAAAATTATCTTCGGGAAGATAAGGCTTTGCAACATCAAGCCATGAATTGAATATTTCCCTGATGTCGGGCATATCGTCGGGATTGACGATGGTTTCATGGATTTTCTTGAGAAGCTGAGTATATTCAATGATATATTTATCTCTGTTTGCAACATCGGAGGTTATCATTTCCGAATATGATTTTGCATCGAGAAGCTCAAAAACCGAACCGAATTTATCGCCTACCTTAACAATATCATACGAAATTGCTGTCGGAATTCCGAGCACAAAGGCACGCTTTGCAAGTCTGCGTTCGTTCTTTATGTCGTCAAAGTTATCAACCGAATTATAAACCTTAACAATGGTGTCGCCGTTATAGCGATAAACTGTTCCCTTTGCACCCTTGCCGATGATGTCACAGCCGTCAACGCTCAGCTTTCTCATTGCCTTTTCAACTGGAATCATTTCCGTGAAACCGGTCATGTCGAAAATCTCATAAACCTCTGTTGAGGCGTTGATAATTTTTAATGTCGGCTCCGACTTGCGAATACGCAGAACAACCCTGAGACCTGCACTCGAAATATATTCGAGCGAGTCAATATCAAGCACAACATCGGAATGGGGATTTTCAGATAAGATTTTTTCAAATTCTGCTCCCACTGCATCGGCGTTGGTTGAGTCGATTCTTCCCTCGGGGAATATTGTAAGTGCGTTGCTTTCGTTGGTGAATTTCATTGTATTTCCTCCGTTTTGTAGTTTTTAAACACATAGTTGACAAGTGAAACATATTCTTTATATGCGGGGTAATCCTTGAGGTCGGAAAGAAATCCGGCGATGGTTCTGTAATACCAAGCCTGCTTTGCAGGGTTTTTCTGATGCATATTTTCCCACACTCGGTCACCTATTCTCGAATATTCTCTGGAGAATGAACGGATATTTGAGAGCTTATCTCCGAGCCACATCATTTTAACGCCTATATCCTTTGTGTTTTCGAGAATGGCAAGAGACTCAAGCTTGCGAAGCTCCCATGTTTCTGCGGCAGGTCGGTCTTCTCTTTTTTCTTCCGTTTCGGTCATAACGAGAAGATAAACTCTTTTTCCGAAATTCTCTTTGATTTCTTCGAGCGTTGTGTCCGTGTCCTCAACCGTGTCATGAAGCACTGCCGCCGCAAGAATTTCCTTATCATCCGTCATTGTGCCGACTATTGAAGCAACCTCAACTGGATGCAGAATATACGGAACAGTTGACATTTTTCGGGTCTGACCGCTGTGCTTTTCCGTTGCGAAAATCAGAGCCTTATCAAATATATCCATTGTTCACCTCAAAAATTCGAAATCTGATTATTTAATTATGACATAAAATCATTTTATTTTCAAGGTGTAATGTGTTATTTTGACAGTTTTTTTTTAACGCCTCGCAAAGTATTGACATTGCTATTTAATATTTATATAATGACCGATAAAAGTAGAGAAAAGAAGGTGAAAATATGCCTGAAATTTTAAGCAACCTGCATTGCCCTGAGCAGTTTCATAGGCAGCTTGATGAATTGAACGCTGACGGAAAGGTGCTCTTTGCTGTTGTCGGCGACCTCACATTGGAACGCAGATACGGCGAAAGCATGGTGTGCTTCGGAGAAAAAGAGCTTTGGGCATTCAATGAAAGCGGCACGGAGCATTTTGATTATTCGGAAATCAAAGAAGCTGAATCCAAAAGAATGTACGGCAATGCCTCGTTTGCGGTTATTACTCATGACGGAAAAAGGCATAAGCTTATAAGATTTACATATGCTGCGGCAAGTCCGTCTGACGCTGCTGCGGATTTCCTCAACGGAGTTATTGAACACGGCTATTCAAGAGAGCTTCTCTATGCGGTTGAAAATACGTTCAGAAGAATGAGAGCATTCTGCCCCAAATGCGGAAGAAAGCTTCCTACGCCCGATTCGGACTGCCTTAACTGCAAAGGCAAGAGCAAGATGGTTTCGAAGTTTTCGCAATACGCTCTTCCATACAAAAAAGGACTTATCATCTGTCTTCTTCTTTCGGCAATCACAACTGCCGCCGCTCTTGTGCCGCCGATTATCACGCAGAAAATGGTTGATATTGTGCTCCCGAACAGAGATAAAACAATGCTCTATCAGATGATTCTTATTCTTCTCGGAGTATATGTTGTTCAGTATGTTATAACGGCATTCAGGTCATATCTTTTAAGACGCACGGGTGACAAAATCGTTATTGCCCTCAAGAAAGATATTTATGAAAAAGCACAGTATCTTCCGCTGAGCTTTTACGACAAGACCTCAACTGGCCGAGTTATCAACATAATCAATTCAGACACCTCAACAATTCAGAATTTTGTTCTGAAAATCAGCCAGGAAGCGATAGTTCAGCTTTTCACCCTTGTGGGAATACTGATTATCATGCTTCGTCTTAACTGGAAGCTCACTCTGTTTTCGCTCGTTCCGATTCCGATAGTTGTTTTTATCGGCAGAGCCTTCGGCAAACAGGTTGGTCCGATGTATCTTCGAATTCTCCGCAGAGCCTCTTCTCTTTCGGGACTTCTTACAGATACTATCCCCGGAGTCAGAATAATCAAGGCGTTCACAACCGAGGAGAGTGCAATCAACAAGTTTGACAGATACTGCGATGACTGGATGAACGAAGAAAACGGCATAGCGAAGATGTCGGCAATCTTCCCGGCAATCATGACCTTCCTTGTTACCTGCGGTTCGCTCATCATCTGGTTTTCGGGCGGAAGCTTCATTATCAGCGGAAGCGAGGATTTCTCGGTAGGTCTTCTTGTTTCGTTCGTCTCCTATGCGAGTATGTTTTATAACCCCGTTAACTTCTTTGCGAATTTCGGCGATTCTTACAGAAACACGCTTGCATCCGCAGAGAATATTCTTGAAATTCTCGATGCAGAGCCTGAACATGATTTCGGTAAGAACAGCATTCCCGAAAAAATCGAAGGAAAAATCGAATTCAGAAATGTCAATTTCTCATTTGACCGTTCAAAGAAGGTTCTTTCGAATATCAATCTTACCATTGAACCCGGCGATGTTGTCGGCATAGTCGGCACAACAGGTTCCGGCAAATCAACGCTTATCAACCTCATCATGCGTTACTATGATGATTATGACGGCGATATTTTTGTTGACGGCAAGAATCTGCGTGATATTGATATGCAGTATTACCGTAATCAGATAGGTTATGTTCAGCAGGAGCCCATGATGTTCAAGGACACTATCTTCAACAACATTGCTTACGGTGCTCCGAATGCTCATGTTGAGCAGATTATCAGAGCCGCCGACATTGCGAATGCACACGGCTTTATATGCAGGCTTCCGGATGGCTATGATACACTTCTCGGCGAGAGAGGTATCGGACTTTCTGGCGGTGAAAAGCAGAGAATTTCAATCGCAAGAGCAGTTATGAAGAATCCTTCAATCCTCATTCTCGATGAGGCAACTGCGGCGGTTGACTCCGAAACCGAAAGCCTTATCCAGCAGGCTATTGAACGCCTTATCAACGGCAGAACAACCCTCATGATTGCTCACAGACTTTCAACTCTTCGCAAGGCAAACAAGATAGTTGTTGTTGACAAGGGTGAAATAATCGAATGCGGCACTCCCGAAGAGCTTCTGGCGATGAAGGGCAAGTATTATAAGCTTGTTGAAATTCAGTCAATGGGCGAACAGCTTCAGAAGCGTAAAGCCGAAGAACAGTTTGAATAAGGGGGAAGAGCAAATGATACACTATATTGACGGCCCCGAAATAATGATAACGGAAAATGACGGCATTTTCGTTGACGCAAAATTTTATGAAACAGGCGAAACTCTTTATGAGCTTGAACCGAGAAGACTTTTTCCCAAGAGCGGCGGCAACAGATATGTTGTGCTTCTTGACAGCGAGGGCGAGCAGGTGGCGGTTATCAGAAACACCGAAAATCTGCTTCCGGAGTCAAGAGAGGTTATCGAAAGAGCACTTGACGAATATTATCTTATCCCGAGAATTACGAAATTCATAAAGATGACAGATAAATTCAGAGTATGGATGTGGACTGCGGAAACAGACCACGGTACTCTTACTTTTGAGGTCAGAAACCATATTTCAACGGTCAAGCCGCTTTATGACGGCAGAGTTCTTATCAAGGACGCCAACGATAACAGATACGAGGTGCCCGATTACAGAAAGCTTGATAAGCGAAGCATCAGAATGCTCCGCCCGAAGCTTTGATATGAAAGGAAAAGATTATGAAACTTCTTATTGCAATAGTTAATAACGATGACAGTGCAGTTGTTGCTTCTGCACTCACAAAAGAAAAATTCACGGTTACAAAGCTTTCAACAACAGGCGGTTTTCTCATGGTCGGCAACACAACCTTTCTTATCGGCGTTGAAGACGATAAGGTTGCCCTTGCAAAGAGCATAATCAAGAAGCATAGCATGACCCGAAAGCACACCGTCAACACCTCGGAATCCCTTGGCAGAGGATTTGATGAGGGTGCACTTGCCAGCGAGGTTTCTGTCGGCGGTGCGATGGTATTTGTATTAGGGGTTGAAGACAGCGAAAAATATTGATAGATTTCCGGATTCAGCGCAGAAACCGATTTTTC
>DCII01000018.1 GCA_002315935.1 Ruminococcaceae bacterium UBA1730 | reverse complement strand
TTCCTTAAGGAAAGGAGGAAAAACACAATGAAGAAATTTGCAAATGCAGAAATCGAAGTCGTCAAGTTCAACAACGCTGTTATCGCAACAAGCGGTTGCACGGATATTACCAAAGCTGAAAGTTATGAGGGAGTATATAACGACTTTATAGAAAGTGGATCTTCTGATTTCGGCGAATGGTTTGAGGATAACGGATTCGAATTTAGTACTGAACACAATGCAATATCTAGATAATCCTTCCTCGCACAAAGCTCCGTGTCGGATCTGACACGGAGCTTAAACTGTTATATGCTGTTTTATTGTTTTTCGTCTTCCGCCTTTTTGTTATAAAAGCAGGCACCGATAAACATGATGAAGAGAGCGATGATAATGAAGCCGACATTCTTCATGCCGTGAGCCGCAATTGCCGCATAGATGAAGAGACCTGCACCGCCGATTGCAAGAATGGGCATAACGAATCTTTTGAAAGCATTGAGATTTTTTCCCTTGACCATGAGCATGATGTAAATGGGAATATAGAAGGCGTAAACGCAGATAAGCGGAAGCTCGGTTGAATCGAACATGAAAATTCCGATAGGACCTTCGAGGTCACCAAGCTCGGTGAGGTTTGCTAAGAAGAAATAGAAAAGCCATAAAACATTGACAGCAAGACCTATCATGGAAGCGTTCGAAGGCATTTCCGTTGCTTCGTCAAGCTTGTTGAGAACCTTGGGAGCAGGTCCCTGATTTCTTGCCGCAAGAGAATAGAAGCCTCTGTCGCTTGCAAGGGTAAGCCCGTTAAGAGTGCCGAGGCAGGAGATAGCGATGAAAACGGTGAGAATTGTTCCGAAAACATCGCCGAGTCTTGTTGTGAAGGCATATTTCGCACCATTCGAAAGAAGCTCAGCAGTTGAAACGGAGCCTGAAATTCCGATATAGTATACCATATAGATAACAACAACAACTATTGAGCCGAAAACGAGTGCTCTGGGAAGGTTCTTTTTTGAGTCTTTCAGTTCGGAGTTAATTGTTGTTGCGATAATCCATCCTTCGTATGCAAAAACCGATGTGCACACGCCGGGTAGAATAAGGCTCAGTGCCATGCCGCCCTTCGGAACGGTTTCGAAAAGTCCGCTTTCTGTTACAGCAACAACAGAATTCATGTTTTCAGCGATAACTCCGTGAGAAATGCCGTAGATTGTGCCGTAAATAGCCATTGCCAGAAGGGGAATGAGCTTGATAACGGTCATTGAAACCTGAAGTCTACCTGCTAACTTCGGAGAAAGAGTATTTATTACATATGAAAAAATAAGATATAAGCTCGCAAGAGTCATAACGTGCGATGAATCCGGTGCGAAGCCGAAAATATCCATTGTGTATCTTGCGGAGAGCCATGCAAGAGCAGAGGTCATTGCCGGATAATAAATTGTTGACATGAACCATCCGACATAATAAGCATATCTCTTGCTAACGAGTGCTTCCGAATAGTCAACAATGCCGTTAACCTTTTCGTATTGAGTTCCCATAACAGCAAAAACATAGCCGCTGATGATAAGAACAATGCCGCCGAGAAGCCATGAAATAAGAGCAACAGGAAGGTCGCCGTTGGTGATAGTGAGCATTTTCTCGGCTTTGAAGAATACGCCGGAGCCGATAACGATACCGACAACCATGCATATGGCGGTAACAAGACCGTACTTTTTCTTGAGTTCTGCCATTGATTTCACCTCATATTTTTTGCACTTGAATGAACATTATTGTTCAAAATCTTACAACTATTAAAATTTTTTGTCAACAAAGCTTAAGAATACATAAAAAAGTTCGCAATATTTTTTGAAAAAATGATTTTCAAAAAAAATATTGCGAAATCTTTTTAAAATAATAAAATATTTATATATCTGAAATAGAATTTATAAAACAATACCTTCGAGGAAGTTGACTTCGGTAACAGAACCATCGGCTTTGCTGATTCTGAAGGTCTTCATCTGCATTCCGTTGAAGTCTGCATAGAAGCCCGCATCAAGCATATTGCAAACGATTGCGGCTCTGACCTTTTTTCCTTCATTTTCGTTAAGACGGATAATAACATCGCCTGAGCCGTCTTCACAGAATTTGAATGCCGTAAGCGAAACATTCTCTTTGTCAATGCTGATGAAGCTCTTTTTCTGAGGCTCTTTTCCTTTTCTGTAACCAACGGGAACGGTTACGGGGCGGACATTGAAGATTGAAGCAAGCTTCTGAATTCCGCTTTCCTCTGCCTTGCCTGCGTGAGGATAAACCGCATATTCAAAACGGTGAAGTCCTTCATCGCAATATGAGAAATCTGCCGCTCTTCTGTCTGAATAATGATCGGCGAAGATGGAATTTCTCAGAAGAGTAAGACGGAGCTTATTGCCGGGGCAGTCGTAGCTGTATTTGGAATCGCTCATTATGGCAACGCCGAAGCCGTCAGCGGTAACATCTCCCCACGTGAGAGCAGGTTCTTCCTCGCCGTTGCAGGGTCTCTTGATGAATCCTGCGGGAATTTCATAGGTTGAAATCGGGTCATTTCCCTTGATTTCAACGGGCATTTTGAGAATGGTGAGGGGTTCCTGCCACAATGCACGGCATTTAACTCTTAAATATCTGCATCCTGCCGAAAGGATGAAATCCTGCGAAAGATATGAGCCGTTGACCGTGTGGCGTACTCTGACAAGTGCTCTTGCAGGACCGTTTTCAACAAGCTCAATTGAAGCAAGCTTCATCTTGCCGATTTCTTTATCGAATTTGAAAATATTATGTGCCCATGTGTCGGGTTCGGTGTTATCAACAATTGTCGGAATGCAGAATTCTCCGCCGACAAATTCATGATTGTCAGCCTTTGTGATGAGGCTCTTTATGCTTCCGTTTTCTTTATCAAATTCAACCTTGAGGAATTTATTCTCAATTGTAAGTCCGTCAGCCTTAACATCTGTTTCGGGCTTTGACCATTCAACGAATTCCGAATCCTCGTGCCAGAGCCAATAGGTGTTATAGCCGAGAGCGGGAATTTTTGCGATAAAAGCGGTGTCAAGATGGGAATCGTTTGAACGGGATGAACGGACATTCTGGAAGATAACCTCGTTGCCGTCGCTGTCGGTAACCTTTCTTGAAGGATGATAGGTCTGAACCTCGGTTTCTACCTCATATGAAAGGGGATTAAACACTACAACAGGTCTGGGGAACTTGAGGTTTCTGCAATGATGGCGTTCGTTGCTCGCCGCAGAATCCGAAACGCCGTCAAGCCATGTGTTGATTTCGCTCGCAATTTTGAGAAGAGCCTTGTTTTCTTCCTTGGCGGCAATGCTCATTGCGTAGCCCATTGTGTCTCTAACATCGTCATAGGCTTCCATAATCGAGCATCCGCAGAAAATATCGTGGAACTGATTGAAGCAGACTTCTCTCCATGCATCGCCGAATTTTTCTGTTGCGGCAGGAAGATTTGTTGACGAAGCGGCAACTGTGTTCCATTTTTCTGCACTTTCAAGCCAGAATTCGGCTTTTCTGTTGAGCTGTTTAACCATTGAGGTTGCCGAATAGCAACCGCTTGCATGATGCTGAAGCTCATCATTCCAGGAAGGAATGTCAAGTGCATTCAGGCACATTTCCTTGAAATAGGCATCAGGTGATGAAAATTTGAGGTCGTCATAGCCGTCCTTCTTAAGACCTAAAATATAATCAATATCGCCCTTTGTCGGTCCGCCGCCGTGATTGCCTATGCCATAGAATATCATCATTCCGTGACCCTTGTTTGCGGCGGCATCCTTATGATATTCAATTTCATTTGCAAGATGCTCCGTTCCGGTTACTGCATAGCAGTCGTGAATTCTGTAAGTCAGAACTCTTGAACCGTCGGGGCTGTCCCACCAGAAAAGATTTTCGGGAATTTCGGCGTTTTCGTGCATACCGGGACGCATCATAACATAGCATTTCATTCCTGCATTGACAAGCATCTGCGGAATCATTGCATTGTGTCCGAATGAGTCAACATTATAGCCCGTGCGGCAGATTTTGCCGAATTTTTCATAGTAATAAAGCTGACTTACGAGTGCTTGCCTTGCAAAGGATTCTGCCGAGGGCATATTGCAGTCCGGCTGAACCCACCATCCGTTGACGGGAACCCATCTGCCTTCCTTGACAAGGACAACTATTTCTTCAAAAAGCTCTGGGTCGATTTCTTCAACCCATTTATAATATGATGCTGACGAACAGGTGAAAATAAATCCGTCATATTCTTTAAGTCTTTCAACTGCACTTCTGAAGGTCTGGAGAACCTCTCCACAGCCCTCCTGCCAACGCCAGAGCCAAATAGGGTCAAGATGTGCATTGCCGATAAGATGAATGTCTTTCATTTCAATTACCTCGCTTTATTCAAAAAGTCCGTTAAGTCTGCCGAGCCAATAAGCAAAAGTATAAACATAGCAGGATTCAATCATGAAGGCTCCGCCGGAATCCTCGTTCTTATATTCAAGAGGGTCTCTGTCATACTTTGAAATATATCTTTCATCGGGAGGAAGAAGATATGATGTTCTCTTATATCCGCCATCCATTGTCTTCGGGGCAACATCGTGTCTGCCCTTAAGGCTTGTTCCTGCGGCAAGACGGCTTGTGTTTGTTCTGTAAAACCATGTTGCAAGCCTGTCAAGGTCGATTTCTTCATCGGGGCAGGAAAGGATATACGGAATATCGTAGCCCGGATTATGCTCGTCAGCGATGGAGGTTCTCCACGATTTATAGCCTTTTCTGTACTTTGCAAGAAGCTTTTCGTCCTTCTCGAGAATGCAGAGAAGCCAGAGAGAGCTTGTTGCAAGCATATGGTCGCCGAACATTATTTCATTTGGCATACTTGATTCGGTTGCAAGGCAGAACTGGTAAAGTCTGTCAAAATGCTTTTCAACAAGGTCAGCATAGCCGAGGTCATTGATAAGATGATTATAGCTTTCTCTGAATTTGCCTTCTTCGCCCGTGATTTCCATTGCAACAAGGTGATAGGAAAGAAGCTCTGCGGAATTAAGGCAGGCATCAACATAGCCGAGGTCAGTGTTGAAATATTCGAGATTCCACTTTGCCCATGTTGTTGATTTGCCCGTGAAATCGTGAAGCTCATAGTTATGGTCAATGATGTGGGTGACCATGCTTGAGGTAGCGTCTTTGATAAGAGCCTCAAGCTCAGGGTCATCCCAAGTGAGATATTTATGAGCAAAATACATCATGAGCAGATGAAGAGTTATTTCATCACTGCTTGTGTCTGCTTTATAGTAGACATCATCATCTGTGTAGCCAAGCTCCTTATAGAGCTTGGAAAGTCTTTCGGGAATAGGAACGGAGCAGTCAACCTCAACTCCTGCATAGCCGAATTGCTTTGATGCACTTGTTTCGGCAACCGTTGCCTTGTTGCCCTTTCTTTGAAGGAAAAATCCATCGTCAGGAAGAGGCTCGCCGGTAACTCCGTAGCTTCTCGCAACAAAGCCGTCACCTCTGCCGTGAATATACATCAGAAGAAGACAGGCTTCAACTATCTTTGTTGCAAGAGCCTTTGCACAGAGAGTATCTGGATGGTCTGCACCTTTTTCTCTTTTGAGAGTTTCATATCTGAAAATTTCACCCATTGCACAGGCGGCAGAAAAACCACCGTCATTATCCGAATGGGAATAATTAAATTTCGAAGAAAAATCATGAGCAACCTTAAGCTCTCTCTGGCTGACCATTCCTCTTCGTTCAACATGGTCAAGCGTTTCCTGAAGAAGAACATAAGCCTTTTCCTCTGCGGACATGAGCTTCATGGTGATGAAGGTTGCTCCCGTGTCGGTCAAAGCCCATATTCCGTTATCCTTTGCAAGAAGAGCCTTGACATTATTGTCACGAAGGTCTCTATCTGCACTGAAATACATTATTATATCTTCCTCACGCTTTGCGGCTGGGTCAAAACGGGTCAGACCTGTTTTTGCACCATACCATACAACTCCGCCCTGGATTGCATAGCAGGTGTAATCGCTTTTCTTTGAGGGAAGGGGATAAGCAAATTTTGAAAGGTCGGGTGCGGTTGCAGCTGCAGTGAGAAGCTCCGAGGGGATGGCAGGGTCGCCGAGAGCAAAAAATCTGCATGATCTGCAAAGATGTGATTCAAGTCTGTAAGGTTTTTTCATATCCGGTCTCCTATGATTTGTGGACAAAAGCCCATATTGTAATTACTATACCATAGATGTTGCGTATATGCAATAAATATTTATATTATTTATTTATCATTATTTATTTACATTTATATATGTTGATGATATAATGAATTCCGGCGGAAAATAAAAAAAATTATTGAGGTGTTTTTAATGAAACTCGGTATGATTGAAGGCTGGAATGAAGAGAATTTCAGATATGTAAAAGCAAGAGGACTTGGTGCGGTTGAATTCTGCGTTAACCATAATTATGATGCAGATGAATTCCTTTCAAGAGCACAGGAAATCAAGGGCAACAGCGAAAAATACGGAGTTGCAGTCGGCTCAATGGGCAGATGGGGAATGGAAAGAGTTGATGCAGACGGCAAAGCTATTGCATCTGCTGTTCACAGCGATGAAGCACTCATTGATGCCGCTTCAATCATCGGCTGTCCCGTTTATAATGTCGGAGTCAACTACATTGATTCAATGAGCTTCTACGAAAACTGCAATAACGCAATTGCATATATTTCTCACCTTATCGACTATGCACAGGGCAAGAATGTTCAGATAGCGACCTATAACTGCGACTGGGCAAACTTTGTTTATAACGACAAGGCATGGAGCGTTGTTCACACTGCTCTTCCGAAGCTCGGAATCAAATATGATGCTTCCCATTGCATCAACAGAGGCGATGATTACCTCAAGGAGCTTCGTGACTGGGGCGACAGAGTTGTTCATGTTCATATCAAAGGTATTCTCTATGTTGCAGGGGAAGGCTATGATGATGCTCCCGCAGGTCTTGACCAGATTAATTGGGGAGGACTTATGGATGTTCTCTACACAAAGGACTATAACGGAATGCTTTCGATTGAACCCCATTCAAGATACTGGAAGGGCAAAAAAGGTCAGTGGGGAATAGATTTCACAATTAAGTATATCAGTCAGTTCATTATGCCCGAGGATTACGGCACAGATGTTGACCCCTATATGCCGTGATGATTGAAATAAAGAATTTTGAAATAAAGGTCGGAGCTGAAAAGCCGTTTTCGGTTTATCATTTTTCGGATGACCATATCTGCTTTGCGGATGAAAGAGACTGCGAAGAAAAAAGAAGGCTTGCCGAAAGAAGAATAAACGGTTTCACAAACGGCAATCCCGACAGGCAGAAGCAGATTGAAGAAGAGATTCATTCAATCATTGAAAACGGTGATATTTCCGTTATCCATACAGGCGATTTTATAGATTTCGTTTCGCTTGCAAACCTTGACTACGCAAAGAAATTCTTTGGCGGAATCAATGTTATAATGTGTGCAGGCAATCATGAATTCAGTCAGTATGTGGGCGAAGCGTGGGAAGACGAAGCCTATAAAATGCAGAGCCTTGCGGATGTTGAAAAGGCATTGCCGCAGGGTATCGAATTCGGAGTGAAAATAATAAACGGCGTTAAGTTCATCACTGTTGATGACGGCTATTATTATATTCTCCCGAAGCATCTCGAAGCGTTGAAGAAGGAGCTTGATGGTGATATTCCGGTTGTGCTTGTGATTCATAATCCTGTTTATTCAGCCGATACATATAAAAAAATCATGAACGGCAAAGCACCTGATGAACCGCCTTATCTGACGGGTTGTCCGGAAAAGCTTCTTGCAGGTTTAAGTAAGCACCGCCGCAGACAGCAGCATTCAGACGAAACAACAACGGAATTCGTTAAAATCTGCAATTCATGCGATAAAATCAAGGCGGTCATTGCAGGTCATCTTCACGAAGAAATTATTGCAACGCTCGATAACGGAACACCGCAGTTCTGTGCGGCAGGAGCATTCAGAGAAGTTATTTATAAATACGATTTCATATAAAAAGCGGAGCTGTGAAAAGAAAAATCACAGCTCCTTATTTTTATTCGTATCTTTCGTCAAAAACTCTTTTTGATTTTTTTTCGCTTCTCGGAAGAACGCCCATTTCGACAACCTTAACAAGCGGAGTGAATCCGATTTTGCTCTTGACCTTTTCCGCAATTCTCTTGCTTAAGTCGATGAAATCAACATCGCCCGTTGTTTCAACATAAATTCTCATTGTGTCCTTGCCGTCAAGATGAGAAATTCTTATCTGATATTCGCTTGAAATTTCGTGGAACATTGCAAGCACTTCTTCAATCTGGCTCGGGAAAACATTGACGCCCTTAATTTTCATCATATCGTCAGTTCTGCCCATAATTGTTCCGAGACGGGGGAATTTGCTTTTGCATTCGCATTCGCCGGGAATGATTTTTGAAAGGTCGTGAGTTCTGTATCTGATGAGCGGAGCACCCTCCTTGCAGAGAGTTGTGATAACAACCTCACCCATTTCGCCGTCGGGAACAGGCTTAAGAGTAACGGGGTCAATGATTTCGATGTAGATATAATCATCCCAGTAGTGCATTCCGCAGTCGTATTTGCAGCTTATTCCGATTCCGGGTCCGTAAATCTCGGTAAGTCCGTAAATATCATAGATTTCAATTCCAAGCTCGTTGGTGATTCTGTTTCTCATTTTTTCGCCCCAACGCTCCGAACCGATAACGCCTTTTTTGAGCTTTATTTTATCCTTTATTCCACGCTTTTCGATTTCTTCGGCAAGAAGAAGTGCATAAGAAGATGTCGCACAGAGAACGGTTGAACCGAGGTCACTCATCATCTGAAGCTGTTTATCCGTGTTGCCGGGACCCATGGGAATAACCATAGCACCGAGCTTTTCCGCTCCTGCCTGAAAACCTATTCCAGCAGTCCAGAGACCATATCCCGGAGTGATATGAATTCTGTCAAGATTTGTTATTCCTGCCATTTCGTAGCATCTTTTGAACATCTCTGCCCACACATCAACATCCTTCTGAGTATAAGGAATGATAACGGGCAGACCGGTTGTGCCTGATGATGAATGAATTCTGACAATTTTCTCTTCGGGAGCGGTCATAAGTCCGAGAGGATAGGCGTCACGAAGGTCTTTCTTTTCGGAAAACGGAAGCTTTTCAAAGTCTTCAACTGTTTCAATTCCGCTGATGCCGTGTTCCTTGAGACGCTGTCCGTAGAAGCTGTCAGCCTTGATAAGCTGTTCAATTTCGGCGTTGACCTGCTTAATCTGGGATTCGTTGATTTTCATTTTCAGCTCTCCTTATCCGATATAATCCAAAGCCCTGAAATTGAGGGCGTGAAACTTTTCGGGAACTATCCTGCCGATGGCGTTGCGTATGTCTTCCTTTGAAAGTCCAATGTCGCATTTGCTTATTGCCGCTCCGAGCAGAAGAACATTGATAACCTTTGATGAGCCAAGCTCTTCGCAGGCTTTGTCGGTGTCAATTACTGTCAGATTGTCGATTTTTTCAGCAAGATAATCGGTCATTTCTTTTCCGTTATAGTCTGAACCGCCGAGTGCCGCAGTAACCGGCATAACGGGTCTGCTGTTGACGATAACAGCTCCGCTTTCCTTGAGATACGGAAGCATTCTGACCGCTTCAGCAGGCTCAAATGCGATAATTACATCTGCCTTGCCCATGGGAATGAGCGGAGAATATGCACCGTCACCGATTCTGATATGGCTTGTGACGCTTCCGCCACGCTGAGCCATGCCGATTGTTTCTGCCGATTTAACGGGAAGACCCTTCGCCATTGAAGCGGCTGAAAGAAGCTTTGATGCAAGAACCGTGCCCTGACCGCCGACTCCGCAGAGAATGATATTCTTACTCATTGCCTTCACCTCCGCCGATTGCTCCGAACGGGCAGACCTCGCCGCATATTCCGCATCCCGTGCAAAGCGTTTCATCAATTGCAACCTTGCCGTCCTTGAGAACGATTGCAGGGCAACCGAGCTTTTTTATGCAGGATTTGCAGTTGGTACATTTTTCCGAATCAATAATATTCTTGCCTGTTGGCTTGATAATCGCAACGCAGGGGGATTTGAAAATAATTGCTTTAACTCCCGACTTTGAGGAAACCTCTTTGACCGTGCTGATTGCTTCGCCGAGCTTAAGAGGGTCAACGGTTACAACCGTTTCAAGACCGATTGCACGCAGAACATTTTCTATGCTGACCTTCGAAACGATTTCGCCCATCATTGTTTTGCCTGTGCCTGGGTGAGGCTGATGACCGGTCATTGCAGTTGTTGAATTGTCAAGCACAATGAGAGTCATATTTGACTGATTATAGAAAGCGTTGATAACGCCGGTTATTCCCGAGGCAAAGAATGTTGAATCGCCGACAAAAGCAAAACAGCTTGTGTCCGGCTCAAGATGACCGATACCCTGTGCAATGTTGATTCCTGCACCCATACAAAGGCAGGTGTCAACCATATCAAGCGGTTTTGCATTGCCGAGAGTGTAGCATCCGATGTCGCCGCAATAAAGAGTTTTTTTGCCCTTCATCGCTTCTTTTACTGCGTAGAATGATGCTCTGTGAGGACAACCTGCACAGAGAACGGGAGGACGAACAGGAAGAGCCGGAGCATCATTTTCGGTTGCTTTTTCGGATTCTTTTCCGAGGAAAACATTGATTGCTTCTCCAACGCTCTCAACCGTGTTTTCGCCTGCAACCTTGATGTTGCCACTCATTTTACCGAGAATCTTTGTTTTGAGATTATATTTTCCGCAGATAAAAATAAGTTCCTTTTCTATAACAGGGTCAAGTTCTTCAATGCAGAGAACTTCGTCGAGCCCTTCAAGAAATTCAAGTGCTTTCTTTTCGGGGAAAGGATGCGGAGTTGCAACTCTGAAAGTGCGGAGCATATTGCTTTCGTCAAGATTTTCCATTGCGTAGCAATAGCTTATGCTGTGAGTTGCAATGCCTTTTCTGCAATTCTTATCGTTTTCGGAAATGATAAAGTTTCTTTCGTATTCCGAAAAAATATCAGAGAGCTGAATATTTCTTTCAACTATCTTTTTGTGGTTCTGAAGCGAAAGGCGGGGGAATATAACCCACTTTGAAGAATCTTTAACAAATCCCTCAACTTCATATTTATGATATTCAGACGGCTCTTTGACATCAATTGAAGCGTAGCCGTGACATACTCTTGTTGTTGAACGGAAGAAAACGGGAGTGCCGTATTTCTCCGAAAAATCAAAGGCTTCAATCATCATTTCGTATGCTTCCTGAACCGTTGACGGGTCAAAGAGCGGAAGCTTCGAAAAGAATGCCTGTGTCCTTGTATCCTGCTCTGTCTGCGAAGAAATCGGACCCGGGTCATCCGCAACCATAACAACCATGCCGCCCTTGATTCCGATATATTCAAGGCACATGAGAGGGTCAGATGCAACGTTCAATCCGACCTGCTTCATTGTTACAAGAGACCTTGCTCCTGCATATGCCGCTCCTGCGGCGACCTCAAGACCTGCTTTTTCATTTACTGACCATTCAACATAGATGCTTCCGTCATTGCGTTTTGCAATTGTTTCAAGCACTTCCGTTGAGGGTGTTCCGGGATAACCTGCAACAACCTTCACTCCTGCCGCCATTGCACCGAGAGCTATTGCTTCGTTACCCATTATAAATTCTTTTGCCATTTCAAAGTTCCTCATTTTTTAAGGAAACGCTGATTAAATCGGCAAGCGAGATTTTCGAGTATGTTTTCGGCGTGAAAAAGACACAAAACCACAGGAATACTTTGTGNNNNTTTGTAACGCATTTCACGCCAAAACGGACCAAAAAGATGCGACGACGCATTTATCAGAGTTTCCCTTAGTATATCTAAAACAATATAACACCATTTTTAATTAATATCAAGTCTTTAGGCAAAATAATTCATCTGTCGGATAAACCCCGTTGACAAAGCCGTAAAATATCTTTATAATGTTATCATCAAATGAAAAGGGTGATTTGAATGATTAAGCATATTGTTTGTTTCAGGTTGAAGGATAACAGCGAGGCTGAATGCCTTAAAACCAAAGAAATTCTTCTTTCGATGAAGGGCAATGTTCCGATGCTTCGTGGGATTGAAGTCGGAACGGATTTCCTTCATTCGGAAAGGTCATATGATGTTGTGCTTCAGGTTGTTCTTGACAATGCTGAAGACCTTGATGCCTATCAGAATGACCCGTATCATTGCTCGGTAGTCAAGACTCATATGCACTCTGTAAGTGAATCAAGCATTGCGATTGATTATGTTATTGAGTAATAATACTCCGTTCGGGAAGTGATAATATTGAAAAAAACAATTAGTCTCCTTCTCTGTGCTGCAATCGTTATTTCCGCATTTTCTTTTTCGGTTTCCGCTTCGAATGAGCAGACCGTTAAAAACGAATATCCCGTTGTTCTCGTTCACGGAATGTTCGGATGGGGTTCGAATGAGGGAATAAACAGCATTGCTCCGTATTGGGGAGCAACAACCGGAAGCATGGTGAATTATCTTGTTGATAATGGCTATGATTGCTATGCCGCCTCCGTAGGTCCTCTTTCAAGTGCATGGGATCAGGCTTGCGAGCTTTATGCCCAGTTAACAGGTTCAAGAGTTGACTACGGCTCTGCTCATAGCTCTGAGAAGGGTCATAAAAGATATGGCAGAAGCTATGATAAACCTCTTTTTGAGGGTTGGGGAGAAGACGGAAAAAAGATTCATCTTATCGGTCACAGCTTCGGAGGAAATGCCGTCAGACTGCTCACATATCTGCTCACATACGGTTGCGAGGAAGAAATGAACGCCTGCGAAAATCCGTCTCCGCTTTTTGAGGGTGGCCATGAGGATTGGATTGCAACCTGCACAACGATATGCACTCCTCTCAACGGAACAACAGCTTATAATGTTGCGAGCCACCGAAGTCTTATTAAGCTCATGAAAATTATTGCAACCCTCTGGGCGGCAACCTTTGGCAGAAGCATTGCAAACGGAACGGTTGTTGATTTTCATCTTGAGCAGTTTGGACTGTGCGATATTCCCGGCGACCCAGACGGTAAGGCTGACCCGTTCCTTGAAGCTGTTCCGAGATTTCTGAACACAACCGACAGCGTTGATTACGGTCTGAGCCTTAAGGATTGCAAGGAGCTTAATGAAATGATTGAAACGAGCAGTGATGTCTATTATTTCTCCGTTGCCTATGACTGCACTCAAAAGTCTTCAAGAGGAAAATATATCCCGAAAAACATTGATTTCATTCTGCTCGGAGTTTTTTCGGATTGGATAACGGGTATGGGAAGCTTTACCGATGAAGACAGCGGAACCGAGATTGATGAATCGTGGATGCCGAATGACGGCCTTGTTAATGTCAAATCGGCACTCTATCCTTTTGACGAAGCACATAAGGATTATGATGCAAAAAGTGTTGAAAAGGGAGTGTGGAATGTTCTTCCTGTTCGCAAGGGAGATCATGGAACTCCGATAGGTCTTTTCGCAGATAAGTCCGAAACACGAAACGAAATGATTGAGCTTCTTGATATAATTCTTGCAACTGAATAATTCAGCCGCAGAAATGCGGCTTTTTGGCGATGTAATTTTTTACAAATAAAATCGGGGGAAAATATCAATGAAAAAAATCATTTCGATAATTATGTCCGTAATTATTATTGCGGCTGTTATGCCTTTTGCCTCTGCCGAAAGCGTAACACCGGTAATAATGATAAGCGGTTTCGGTGCAACAACTCTTGCTATTGACGGCGAAGCGGTTTTTCCGCCGTCAAAAGACCAACTTCTTGCGGCGGCAGGTCTTGATGATTTGAGCCCTGCTCATATCAAATCGGAAATTGATAAATGGCGTGCCGAAAAAGGCTATGTTCAGCAACTTTCCGATATTGTTTCGAGAATTCTTGAACCTGTCAGAATGAATGCAGACGGCACATCTTATTATGATGTCAAGCCCATAGTCAGCGGAGCGAAAAACACTTCTCTTGCGGCGTTCAAAAAGAATGATATGCTCGCTTATGTTCCTTATACAGGCTCGGAATTCCTTGATATGGAATCAATCGGCGAAAGAATAGGCGATGAGAATGTTTTTAATTTCACCTATGACTGGCGTCTTGATTTTAACGATACAGCCGATGAACTCAAAAAATATATTGATGATGTTCTCGAACTTACAGATTCAAAAAAGGTTAGTATTTACAGCATAAGTCAGGGAAGCCTGCTTGTTGGTCAGTATCTTTATAAATATTCATCTCTCAGTCAGGTCGATAATGTTGTTTTTGACACTCCTGTTCTCGGCGGCACTTCATTTGTGACGGATTTATTCGATTCTTCGCAGTATCTTACTCTTGATTTAAGAAGCGTTCTTCTTCTTTTAAGCGATATACTTCACATAGAAACCGATTTAACATTTATTGCCGACCTGCTTGATGATGTTCAGATTATCAAGGATGCAATTGATTACGGCAGAACCGAAGTTCTTCTTCCGCCTGTTAAAAGTTGCATTGCCGCATGGGAAATGATTCCGAAAGAAGAATACAGCAGAGTTTATCCTCTTTTCCTCGATGAAACCGAAAATGCCGTATCAATTGCGAAAACAACTGAATTTTATAACGGATTTTCTTCGCATATAACCGAAACTTTTGAAAAAGCAGAAAGATACGGTGCAACAATTTCAATTAAATCATGCACAGGCAGAAACCTTGTTCTTAATACAAATGCTTATTCCGACAGTATTGTTGATATGAAATATTCATGCGGTGCAGTCTGTGCTCCTTGGGGAGAAACATTCCCTGAAAACTATGTTCAGGCGGTTGAAAACGAAAAGAACAGTATTTCACCTGACAGAACGGTTGACCTTTCGGCAGGCTACTGGCCGCACAGAACATGGGTTATCAACAATCTTTTTCACGGTCAGGTTGAATGGTGCCCGAAGTCACTTGCACTTGTTGAAACACTTCTTTATACCCACGACCTTAAAGATGCTTATTCATCATATGAATTTCCTCAATTTATTGAGTGCACCGCTCCGACTTCCGATGTTGCAATAACGTTCAAAAATACAAACAGCAGTTTTCTTCTTCTTGACGGCTCTGCGGAATATGTTCTGACCGTAAAAAATCTTTCACTTAAAGATACAATTATTATCAAGGGCATTGAAAGCGATGCAGTTTCAACAACGGAAAAGATTTCGGTTCCTCTTCTTGCAGGCGAATCGGTTGATATTGCTGTTAAAGCGGACACTGTAAAGAGCGGAAAACTCACGGTTAAATATAACATTCTGAACAAGACCTTTGAAAAGACATTCGGCATCTCGGTTGTTGATTTCTACAGCGGAGTTTCTGTTAAGAATACCTCTGTTGAAAACAATAAAGTTCCGTTTATTTTCAGATGGATTATTAACTTTTTTAAGAAAATAATAAAGAAACTTCCTTTTGTTCAATGAAATTCCACCCATAGTCGTCTGACTGTGGGTGATGTTATACAGGAGAAAAATTATGCAGATGATATGGCCCATTCTCGTTGTTGTCGGTGCAAACACGTTCTATAATATCTGTGCAAAAAGTACGCCGGAAACAATAAATCCGTTTTTTTCGCTTGCAATTACATATTCCGTTGCGGCGATTATTTCAGTTGCGGTTTTTCTTGTTGATTCTCACGGAAAGAATATAGCAGGTGAATTTTCAAAAATCAACTGGACTACCATTGTTTTCGGAATTTGCATAGTTGCTCTTGAATTCGGATATCTGAATATTTACAGGGTTGGCTGGAATATCAACACCGCTCCCGTTGTTGCAAATATAATTCTTGCGTTCATTCTGATTGGTGTCGGTGCCGTATTTTATAAAGAAGAAATTACATTCAGAAAAGTTGCAGGTGTTGCAGTCTGTGTTTTAGGGCTTGCACTGATAGGTGCTTAAAGAAAAAAGAGTTGCAATAAATTCTTATTGAGGTTATAATTGATTCAAATATTATCGGAGGAAAAAATATGTCAGTTGTTAAAGCAATTTTATCAAATTTCGGAGCCTTTATTATGGCGGCTGTTATGGCGTTTATTCCCACAAGCGGAATTGAACTCCCTATTCTCAACACTTCAGAAGAAAACTGCCTTCTGAATGTTGAAATGATTTCCGATACTCATATCGAAGAAAACGGAATTTTTCGTCAGACATTTCTTAAAACAGGTCTTAAAAATCTCGGCAGAAGTAAGGCAGATATTGATGCACTTGTTGTTACGGGCGACCTTACAAACTACGGCGATGAACCGGCTCTTGCAAAGTTTTATGAAATTATCAAAAATAATTTTGCAGGCAAAGCAATAATTGCCGCCGGAAATCACGATATTGGCCATGTAGGTGACAGAGATGTTACAAATATCACCCGTGAAGAAGCCAAGGAGAATGTTATAAAATATTATAACGATTACAGCGGCAGAAATCTCACAACCAACTATTACAGCGAAACAATCAACGGATATAAGTTCATAGTCATCGGCGATGATGTTGTTGACGGCGGTCACTGGGATGCAATGGATATGACTGCCGAACAGCTCAAATTCCTCGATGATGAGCTTGCGGACGGAACCAAAGACGGCAAACCCGTTTTTGTTTGCTGCCACTGGCCCGTTGATGATATAAACGGCGAAGATACAATCTGGCCGGACAGCGGAATTGACCTTGAAGTCAATGACATCAAGTCGATTATGGAAAAATATAATAATGTTTATTATGTCAGCGGTCATATGCACGCCGGCATCAAGAGCAGTTTATACGGCGAATTATTCGGACTTAAGACCGCAGAGCAGGTGAACGGAGTTACATATATCAGTCTTCCGACCTACGGAATTGTCAATATGTTCGGCAATCCGTTTTCGGGAACAGGTGCACAGCTTGAGGTCTATGCGGATAAGGTTGTGTTCAGACCCCGTAACTTTATCACCGGCAGATGGTATACGAATGCTGCTTATGAATTTGGAATTGTAAAATGATGAATATGCTTGCTGATTTTCATGTTCATTCAACCTATTGTGACGGCAAAAGTCCGCTTGAAGAAACGATTGAAACAGCCATCAAAAAAGGCTTCGATTCAATCGGATTTTCGGGTCACGGAACAACAGAATACGATATGCGTTACTGCATGAAGGATATGCCGTCATACATTGCTGAAGTGAATTTCTTGAAAGAAAAATACAAAGACAGAATTCAGATTTATCTCGGAGTTGAAGAGGATTCATATGCCCCTGTTGACCGCAATGCTTTTGATTATATCATCGGTTCAAGCCATTATGTTATCAGAAACGGCATTTATTATCCTGTTGATTCGGGAATGGAACGCTTCAATAAATGCCTTGAAGCCTTTGACGGAAATCATCTTGAATTTGCCGAAAGCTATTACAGCTCATTCTGTAATTATATTGCCGTCAGAAAGCCTGATATAATCGGTCATTTTGACTTGATAACAAAATACGAAGAAACAGATACAGACTTGTTTTTCAGAGATGAAGGTTATTGGAAAATTGCCGATAAATATGTTGCCGAAGCATTGAAAAGCGGATGCTTCTTTGAGGTCAACACGGGAGCAATTGCAAGAGAACTTCGTACAACGCCTTATCCCCATGAAAGGCTTTTGAGAATTATCCGTGACGGCGGCAGAATTGTTCTTTCGTCTGACTGCCATTATGCTCCTAATCTTGCTTTTAAGTTTGACGAAACAAAAGCTTTTCTGAAAGACATCGGATTTAGAACCGCATACGCCCTTTATGAAGGAAAATTCAAGGAATACAGCATATAAAACAAAGCTTCAAGCCTGAGAAATCAGACCTGAAGCTTTTTGCTTATTTCTTTTGGCTCTTCACGGAAAGTTGGGTTAATAAAGCAGGAAATGGTATGTCATTCCGAACCAGTCCGCAGACTGGTGTGGGAATCCGTAATACTCTACGAAAGGAAACGGATTGCCACGCTTCGCTCGCAATGACCGAACTTTATCTGCTTCCGTTATTTGTGCTGATATTATTTCAATCCCCAATTTTCCGTGAAGAACCTTTCTTTTTCTGTTTCATGAAACCTGTTATTGCTTCCTGCCCCTGAGGAGTGACGGGCTTAATCCATTTTGCGGAATACATATGATGCTGCATCATGATTATTCTTATCGGCTCGTCAATGTAACAGCAGGCGAAAACAATAAGAGTGGGAAGCTTGAATACAAGTCCCGAAAGGCAAACGGCAGGAAGAACAAGAATATACATAAACGCAATTTCAAGAATAGTGCCGAATGATGTGTCTCCTGCGGAGCGGAAAGTGTCGTTCTGTGCCCAGTTGCACATTCTGATTATTGCCGCAATGCAATAAATTCCGAGCATTCCCGTGCCGTAATAATATGAATTTCCCGAAAGGCTCATAACCGTCAGAATCGGCTTGTGAGCGGCAAAGAGAGTTAAGCAAACTCCTGCAATAACAAGTCCGCAGAGCAGAATAAGCCGTTTCGCTCTTTCGTATGCTTTTTCAACTTCTCCTGCACCGATGCTTTTGCCGACAAGCACGGAAGCCGCATTTGAAAATCCGGAAAAGAATGAAATAACAAGTCCTTCAAGAGTTCTGAAAACCGCAAGAGCCGCAATTGCATCCTCGCTTTGTCTGCCGAGAACAACATTCTGAATCATGAAACCTATTCCGATAAGAAGCTCGTTGCAGATAATCGGAAAGCACTTTTTCATGTATTCCGAAATCCATGCCCATGTGAATGCGAAATGCTTTCTGAAATGGAAAAGATACGGATATTTCTGAGCTTTTGAAAGAATTATCACTATTGTTGCGTTGACTACTGCCGCAATGACCGTTGCAAGAGCGGCACCCTTGACACCCATTTCCGGCATTCCGAATTTGCCGTAAATCAGAATCCAGTTGAGCAGAATATTGGTCGCAACGGAAGCGATTGAAGCAAAAAGCGGTATTCTGACCTTTTCCGTTGAGCGGAGCAATGCCGCCATTGCCATTGATGCTATCTGAAACGGATAGGCAAAGGCAACCGTTTTTAAATAGCCAACGCCTATTTCCTGAAGAGCAGTTTTATCCGTATACAGCCGCATAATAAGATTAGGAAAGAAGCCGGCAAGAACTGAGAATGTCAGACCGACAAGCATCATGCAACAGAAGGTTGTTCCGAATGCTCTGTCTATTCCGTCTTCATCCTTGTTGCCCCAATACTGTGCAAAGAAAAGCATTCCGCCGCCGACAAATCCCCAGTAGCAGGAAAACATCAGCGAGGTAAACTGAGCACATAAGCCGATTGCCGCAACGGAATTCTGACCGAGCGGAGCTATCATCATTGTGTCAACCATTGAACCCGTTGTTGTGAGCAGATTTTGAAGAGCAACGGGAATGGCTATAACGGAAACCGCCTTGAGAAAGGCTATCCAATTGAATTTTTGTTTCTTAATCATTGTTATGCTATATTGCCGAGAGCGATTGTTTTATCGTATTTCGGATACCACTTGAGAGAACGCAGATTATAAGGCCTGAAAACAACCTTGTTTGCATAAACCTCCATGCGTAGGAAGATTGAAGGGCTGAAGGGAATATGTCTGTTGAATTTTCCGAAGCAGGGAACGCTTACATATGTTACACCGTTCTTGGTTTCAACAAAGCTGTAACCGAAAATCTTTTCAAAAATGTTGCTTGTAAGACCAACATGGGTGTGACCTGTGATAACAAAAACATTTTTGTATTTCTCCATAACGGATTTTAGCTTTTTGCTGTTGTCGCTGTTAACTCCTCCGCCGGGCCAGAGAATGTCAATGCCGTTTGTGTGCATCAAAGGCCAGTGGCAGATAACAAATGCTGGTTTTCCCTCTGCTGTTGCTTGAGAAAGCTCCTTGTCAAGAAAGGCTATCTGTTCATCTGAGATAACCGGCGTGTTGGATTCATTTCCTATGTCATCGCCGATAACGATAAATCTGTATCCGTTAACATCCTGTGAATAATAAATCTCATCGTTTTCATATCCGAGATATTCGTTCATTATGTCTATGTTGGCTTTTCTTGCTTCGGAATTCGTAAGAGGGGAATGACCTATGTCGTGATTGCCCGGTGTTACGATATATTTTTCAAGCGAGGAATTCGCAAGAAGTGTTTCATAGAAAAGTCTGATTGAATCTGTTTCTCCGCCATTTGTAAGGTCACCGGAAACCGCCATTGCATCAAGCTTAGGAAAGTTTTCCGAAAGATTTTTAAGACCGTTTGCAAGGTTCTTATGTGTGTTGCTTCCTTCGCCTTTAACATGAATGTCGGAAAGGAGTGCAACATCAAGCATTATTGCGGATTCGTTCTGTGCATCCGTAGGCTCAGTCGGAACTGAAGAGAACGGAACGAGTGACATATAAAGTGTCAGAAGTATCGCAAGAATCCTGTCAAGAGGTGTCATTTAATTTTCTCTCCCTTTAAAAAAGTTATGGAAAATTATACAATAGATTTTCAGCTTTTTCAATCCCTGTTTACAAACATTAATTAATTTGGTATAATATGGAAAAAATATGAAAGAAATTTTGATATGAATGTTATTGAAATAAAGAATTTTTCTTCTCCGGAGCTTGATGTTTTTGCAAGGCTGAATGAAAATCAGCTTCTTAATCGAGATAAACCCGAAAAGGGAATTTTCATTGCCGAAAGCCCGAAGGTTGTCGAAAGGGCACTTGATGCCGGATATGAACCGATTTCCATGCTTCTTGAAAGAAAACATATTGAGGGCGAAGCGGCAGAAATTATCGCAAGATGCACTGACATTCCGATTTACACGGCAGATTATGATATTCTCACGCAGATAACAGGCTTCAAGCTCACAAGGGGAGTGCTCTGTGCAATGAAACGCAGAAAACCTCTTTCGGCAGGGGATGCAGTTAAAAATGCAAAAAGAATTGCTGTTCTCGAAAGCGTTATGAATCCGACCAATGTCGGTGCAATAATCAGAAGTGCCGCCGCATTGAATATGGATGCCGTTCTGCTCACCTCCGATTGCAGTAATCCGCTCTATCGAAGAGCGATAAGAGTAAGCATGGGAACGGTTTTTCAAATTCCGTGGGCATTTCTTCCGAACGGAAATACCGCAGAGGAAATTCATAAATTAGGCTTCAAAGCCGCCGCCATGGCTCTGTGTCGAGATTCCGTTGACATTCACGATGAAAGGCTGAAAAAGGAAGAAAAGCTTGCCGTAATTCTCGGAACGGAGGGCGAGGGACTGAAAAGCGAAACCCTCTCCGAATGTGACCATATAATAAAAATTCCGATGACCCACGGCGTTGATTCGCTCAATGTTGCCGCCGCAAGTGCGGTTGCATTCTGGGAGCTTGGAAACCAATAAAAATTTATTAAAAATCCCGGAATCATATTGCATGACTCCGGGATTTTGACTGTTCAGTTTTTGGGGTTGACAAAAACGCAATTCTTGCAGCTTTCTTCTGCGGCTCCGTTCCAAAGAAGCTTGTTTCCGTCAAGAGTGAAATATCCGCTTCCGTCTTTATAAACAAGCTTTTTGTTACCGTTGCCGTCATCGTCTGTTGTGACGATATATTTTATGCAATCGTCATATCTGTATTTTCCGTCTGTTCCTTTTTCACATTCCATTTCCCAAACGGATGCTTCCGTTGCGGAGCTGCCCCAGTGAATTTTTACATAAAGCTCACTGTCGCCGTCTTCTTCAATATCCTCAATAACATCCGCACTTGCTCTTTCGGAATATGAGTCCTGATATGTGCCGCTCAGTTCGCCGGGATAAAAAATATCAAGCTCAGTGTCCGGTGCTTCATCGCAGGAAAAAGCGTTTTTATCGCAGGCGATGTAGACAAATCTTCCCTTCTTGATGTTGAGAATGCCGTTTCCTACAAGGTCGGGAGTATAGGCCTGACCGAGGTATCTTGCCGCATCTTCAAACGGAGCATCAAGAATGTAAACAGACCATGTTGCTTCGTCTTCATCGCATCTGAATGCGTAATCTGCACTTGTGTCGCAGACATAAACCGAAACACCTGCATTGTCAAAGCCGTCTTTGGCGGTTACAACAAAATGCTCGTTGTTGATAACAATCGGTGTGTAGCCGAGTGTCGGGTCACTTTCGCCAGATTCGAATATAGGTTCAACAGTAACATCACCGGTCTGAGCCTCGGTTGATGCGGCTTTTGTTCCGTCAGCTTCATTTTCTGCTCCGCATGAAGCAAATAATGTGGCAACCGTCGAAACGGCAAGGATTATCGAAAATAGTTTTTTCATCATGTTACCTCCTGAAAAGTTATATTTAAACAATAATATTTTTCCGACTGAATTTCAATGAGCAAATTGTTAAATTTCTGTCAATAAACATCCGATTCAATGTAGTCAACGCCGAGAGATTTGCAGTAGGCAAGTGCAATCGGGTCATTAGCTGTCCAAAGACCGACTTCGAGACCTCTGTCGTGGAATTCCTTTATCATTTCCTCGGTAATCACTCTGTAATCGGCATCAATTGAAAATCCGTATTCGAAGCATCTTTCGTAGTCCTCGTCGCCGTCACCGTAGGTGAGCATGAGAGGAAGCTCCGGAAACATCTCATGAGCCTTGAGAAGATTATCAAATTCAAAGGACTGCATTATACATTTAGAAAGGTCATATTTGTTTTCGCAGATTGTGAATATCTCTCTGACCTGCTCTTCGCTGAAATCACCCTTAAGCTCAATGAAGCAAATCATGTTGTTTTCCTTCATGATTTCGAGATATTTTTCAAGAGTGCAAAGGTAAACCTTATCCTTGGTCTTTTTGTTTTTAAGCGGTTTGGCGGTCAGCTCGGCATATGTGTGTTCAACAATTTCCATTTCTGTTCCGTCTTCAAAAACCGCTTCCGAATTATGGCTTGTAACATAAATACCGTCGCTCGTAACTCTAATATCGGTTTCTGCTCCGCCTGAACCGTGCTTTGCGGCCTGAACAAAAGCAAGCTCTGTGTTTTGAAGATATTTGCTGCTGTAACCTCTGTGGGCAATCATGCAGACTTCGTTTGTTTCAATCGGCATAAATAATCCTCCTATTGCGGTGAAAATCGAAAGAAAGAATGCTGAAAGCATTTTAAGAATAAGTTGAAAGCTCATGTGAATCCTCCTGTCGTTTTTTATAATAATTTATCACTCAGGCGTGAATATGTCAATACGGAATAAGCAAAAAAGGAACGCTGAATAAATGCGTCGTCGCA
>DCII01000043.1 GCA_002315935.1 Ruminococcaceae bacterium UBA1730 | reverse complement strand
CTGAAATACACAAATTATATCTTCTGTTTTGTGCCTTTTTCACGCCGAAAACATACTCGAAAATCTTGTTTGCCGATTTAATCAGCGTTTCCTAAAAAATTTGAGGCTGTAAAAAAATAGCATTTGAAAAAAGAAGCTGTAAGTTTACCGAAAAGGCAGACTTACAGCTCTTTTTGTGGTATAATTGAGTTGATGAAAAACAGATAAACAGATATTGACAAAAGAACATTTGTTCTGAATAATAGATGTTGGACGTGATAAATTGCATATTATAAAAACATACTATTATGATGCAATTATTTACAACAACGATCTGAACGAAAAAGCCAGAGACGACAGTTTTGAGCCAACAACAGTGCCAAGTAAAAATTATAAAACATGGCACACGGGCTTTGGATTTAAAAACCTGTCTGACTGTGCGGAGAATCACGGCAGGATCTTTGATATCAAAGATTCGACTGTAAAGCTTCCGCCTTTGCACATCAATTGCAGGTGTACGCTGGAGGAAATGGAGGCAATTGAAGTCGGCAAGGCAACAAAAGACGGAACAAACGGTGCTGATTATTGGTTAAAGCATTTTGGCGAATTGCCTGATTATTATATTTCCCTTGAGCAGCTTGAGGTGCTTGGCTGGGAAAATGGAGAGCGACCGTCAAAATATGCACCCGGAAAGACGTTGGGCGGAGGCGTTTATGATAACAACAATAGAAAACTGCCCCACAAAACCGAACGAATATGGCGTGAAGCAGATATAAACTATACGCCGGGCAGACGTAATTTGCATAGAATACTATGGTCAAATGACGGACTGATTTTCGTTACCTATGACCATTATCATACATTTTATGAAATAATATAGGAGGTGGTATAGTGAAAAAAGCGACAATAGATTTAACAAATTGTAAGTATATAATGGAGCTGCATGAGAGAATTGAAAAAGGCTTGGATTTGGAAGAAGGATATGGCAGGAACTGGTCTGCTTTCTGGGACGATATCAACAAAAATAGTCTGTGCAAATTTATTACCGTCAAGGGCAGCCAAACCGTAGCCAACGAATTAAAAGGTTCTGTTGAAAAGATGCGTGAAATATTGGAGAGAAACAAGCAATATTGGGCACATTCTAAACATCCTTTTGATTATGAATTTATCGATTGAACTGTCGTTACGCTAACAAAAAGCAGAAATGCGTACCCCTATACTTTTTAACGATGCAACCTAAGGGTACGCATTTTGTATTAAAATAGGTCGCTACTTACATTTTTTTGCAGAATATTTATTTCTTTGATGTACTTTTCTGCAATTTTCAGCGAAGAAACAAGCTTTTCGCTCTCTGCTCCGACAAGTCTGAAAACAGGTATCATTTCAAGACCTGCACGGTAATTTTTCAGCATCTGACCGCCGTTATATTCCTCGCCGGTGAATATATTTATCCATTTTCCTTTCGGAAGATAAATGCTTCTTTTTGTTCTGTTTTTCAGAATCGGTGCAACAAGCAGTCCGCCTCCGAGCATATATTCATCCTCTGCGTTAAGGCAGTTTTCATCGGATGAATCATAAAGAAAAAGGTGTCTCATAAGCGGAAGTCCCGTTTCAGACGAAATTCTTGACTGCTCAAGAAGATAGGGTCTTAAGGCATCGTGGAGCTTCGCATAGGCTCTGTAAACATCCCTTGTGTGCGAATCGAAATCATAGGGTCTTTTTACTCTGCCGTGGGTTTGAATATTCGCCGAAAATGCGGTCATTTCAATTCCACGCAAAAAGACCTTATCCTCATGGCGAAGGTCATAAAGATTGAAGGACGGCTGATAGCCTGCCATGTCCCAGCTCACAAACGGCACGCCCGAAAGTCCGAGAGAAAGAGCCGCTTTAAGCACTGCACCGAGGAAGAAAAATTCTCTGCGTTGGTCGCCTGCCCACACAAACGGAAATCTCTGCGAACCTATTCCGCCGCCTCTTGTAAAATTTATTCCGCCGTCGGGCTTCGTGTTGAAATGCTTATATCGCAAAACATTATAGAGTGTCGGATACCAGTGATGTGCCGACATAGGATTTCTTCCATCGGCAAAATGAATGACTTTCTTATCGGGAAACTGCTCGCAGAAATCAATTTTTGCACCGTCTGCACCGATATTGAACATCAGCTCTCCCCAGACCTCTTCCCACTTTGCAACCGCTTCGGGATTGGTTATGTCAACGCATTTCATTTTCTTATTATGAAAATTATCGAGAAGGTTCATTGACCTTGTCTGCTTTAACTCAACGCCTTCATCCGACTGAACGGCGAAGCGATCTTCAAGCCCGAAATCCGCAGAATTTGACGGAAATTTTCCGCATTGCTCATAGACCATCATTTTTTTGCCCATTGAGTGAAGCTTTTCGCCGATTTCCTTGAGGTCATTTCTCTTTTCGGTTTTGTATGTTCCCCAACCCTCGATGATTGCGGCATCCCAAGGGAAATCGTTTTCCTTCATGGCATCCGCCATTGCGAAAACTCCCTCTTTTGAGGAAAATTCGGGATGGTAACGGCAGACGAGAGTGCCGAACGCCCATTCGGGAGGAACGGGTGCGAAGCCGGTTATGCGTGAATATGCCGAAAGAATTTCTTCCGTAGTGTCACACATAAAAATATAAATATCGAGAGGAGCATATTTCTGCTCAACCGTAAATCTGCTTTTGCGTGTGTATCCGATGTCAAAGACGGAATGCTCATATCGGTTGAAGAAAACGGCGGAAATATTCGAGCTTATAGCAAAAGGAATGGGAATATAGCTGTTTCCGTGAGTTGCACACCAACGGTCAATGGCATAAATCTGAATTTTTTTGCCTCTCTGATTGACCCTGTTGAAGCGTTCGCCCGTGCCGAAAATCTTTTCATCATCCGAGAGCGAAAATGCAACGGAAACGCCGTCTTTTGTGCTTTTGATTGATTTGATTTCTCTTTTCAGAATTCCGTCTGAATTAAAAAAGGCGATTGATTGAGCCGAAATTTCAACATAAGAGCCGTCAGGTGATTTAACTGTTTTTCCTGAAATGATAAGCTCCGATGCCGTTTCGGAATAAGCTTCGCCGAGGTCCTTTGAAAGAACCTGTGCCGCTCCCATATCGTCAAATGAATTGCCTTCCGCAGACTGAATACGCCAGACCCCCTGCTGAATATTCTTCAGCAGGAGGCTGTGATTTTTGAATTCAAACTGATAATTATTGCTCATTGAGTTTTGTTTCAAGCTCGTTCCTCTTTTCACGCATTTCGCAAAGCTCTGCATAAATCCTTTCTTTCTTTTCGCCGCTGTAATCATCAAAAAGAAGAATTATTGCGGGCAGAAGGTTACCGATAAGTCCGCAGAGAGAAACAACTCTGTAAATGCCACGGAGAGTTTCGGGGGTCTGGACTGCCTGTTGACCCGTTGTCATATCCTTTGACTTATATTTTATGAGTGCAAGAAGTCCGTTGGTGAGGTTGACCTTGATGAGCGAGGTAATCTTTGTAACGATATTCTGTGCCGCACTCAGAAGTCCGTCACTACGCACGGGAACGCCGTATTTCTTTTCGGAATACCATTCCATATAGTCGGTTGAATCGCCTGTTATAATCCTTCTTGCCGCTCCCTGTGCCGCATTCGGCATTCCTGCAAAGGCTATGCACACACCCGGAATATAACGCAATCTACGCACTCTTGCGAGATCGAAATTGATGTTGAAGGCTGAAATAATCGCATAGAAGAAGCCTGTGTAGAAAAATCCGCCCGAAAGCATTGCCTTTGCGGAGAGCTTTTTGCCCACAAACGGAACGGAAAGCAGACCGACATACGAAAAAGCACCGCTGATGCTTTCAATAATCGTCTTCATCTTGAGGTCATCAAATGTGTTTTTATAGAGGTAAATGAGAGTATCGTATGTAACCTTTCTGATTGTTTCAAATATGCTTGCTATCTGGAGAATCATGAACGGTTTATTATGAAGCAGAGCCGAAACCGTGTCCTTATCCCAATTGACCTTTTCTTCTTTGTTGTTTTCGGAGGGAGTGTAGAAGCTTGCACGCTCTTCAATAGTCATATACGGAGTATACATTGCGGCAACGCCGATAATGCAGAAGCCGAGAGCGATGAAGAAATATCTCCACTGCTGTTTTACAGGATCATCCGTCATGCCGACAACAACCGGAATAACTCCGCCGGGCAGAAGCGAACCGAGGGTTGAAGCGATTGATTCAAAGGTGTAAAACTTCTTTCGGTCAGCAGGGTCGGTTACCATTTTGAGAGCAAGCGAGCTTAATGCAATATCATAAAATGTATCGGCAACCGAGAAGAAAATGCTGAAAAACAAGGTCCAGATAAAGTTATACATTGCGTTGCCCGTGGGAACAACGAAGAGAAGCATTGAAGTTATTGCAAACGGAATAGGTGCAACAAAAAGAGCCGAACGCAGAGGGCTTCTCTTGCCCTTTTTAAGAGGCTTGTCATAGAGTGCACCTGCAACGGGCGGAATAACAAAGCTTAAAATAGTGCTGATATTATCCTTGACTGCGGACATTGCGTTGGTAAGACCCATATAGTCTCTGCCGAAGTTGCCGGCAAAAGTACCTACACTGTCCTGACCCATTGCATTTCCGAAGATACCGCCGGCATAGCCGAGCTGTTCCTTCATGGTTACGGATTCATTGTCAAGATAAGTGCTTTTCAGGGACCTGAGTCCCGATTTGATTCCCATATCTTTCCCTCCAGAGAATATCTTATAGAAATAATATCATATAATGTTTGCGTGTGCAATAGTTTTTATTTCTTCTTGCAGTTTTTGACCCAGTATGCTAAAATCGGAATAACAAATTTTGCGGAGGTAACAAAGTGGGCAGAGCATCCGTTAAAGAGGATAAAAATATCTATCAGAAAAGCAGAGAAGAATGTGCAATGACAAGGCTTCAGGCAAGCGAAGCAACCGAGTGGATGTCTGACAGCCGCATTGAAAAAATTGAAAGCGGAAAAGCCGTTGCTTCTCCCGAAGAAATTCTCGCTATGGCAAAGGCATACAAAAAGCCTGAGCTGTGCAACTATTATTGCAGCCACGAATGTGCCATAGGCAAGAAATATGTGCCTGAAATCAAAGCAAAAACCATTGAGAAAATAGTTCTTGAAATGCTTGCCGCTCTCAATTCAATCGAAAAGAATAAAGATAGGCTGATTGAAATAACATCTGACGGAATTATTCACGATGATGAAATTGAGGATTTCATTGCAATCGGCAATAAGCTCGGTCAGATTTCAAGCTCAGCCGATTCCCTCAGACTGTGGCTTGATAAAACAATCGCAAACGGTGAAATAAACAAAGAAATTCTCGATAAGGTTCTGATGGATAAATCCTCGGGGCTTCTCTGATTGAGTCAACTGCCGTGCACTTTATTTCTTCGCTTTAATCTGCGATTTCAGAATATGTATAATTGCCTTTGAACCATAATAGGCATATTTTCCGATGTTGCCCGAAATGCCGGTCAGCATCGGATTTTTCAATTTTGTTTCATCGGCTGACTGTACTCTTACTTCCTTAAAGGAAACATTATCTTCAAGAGCAGGCTGAAGCAGTGCATTTTCGGGGGCAGACACAACAGAGCCGTCTGCAAACGCAATTACATCGGCAAGGTCTTCTGAATTGAGGTTACCCTTTGAATAGCCGAAGAGAGCAAGCAATGCGGTTTCATGATTTCCGTTATATGAAGGGGCAATTGATTTTGCCTGCGGAGTAACAAGAGTATAAGCATCGAGCACTTCGCCCTTGCTTCTGCTCCAATGATGGCGTTGTTTTCCGTAATAAGTGCCGAACATATTCATATGAACGGTTCTGTCCGCATCAAGACGCATCGGGCAATGAGCCATCGAGCAGAGCACCTGCCTTGAATTCGCAATAACGAGAGCATTGTTTTCATCCTCAAGTCCGATAATTCCTGCCGAAAGCTGATGGTTAAAGGATTTTATTTCTCTGTTCTTTTCGTCACATTCGGGGAAGCTCTGTGCTCTGAACGAGGAAACATCTCCCGAATAATTCCGCTTGACGATGCTAATATCTCCGCTGAAATCGGGAGTGAACTGGAGCATTGCCGCCTCCTGCCATCTCATGTCGCTGTATCTGCCGAGAGCGGAATTTTCGGTTGAAATTGAAGTCAGCTCGGGAGTGTAGGGATATTTTATATCCGTGCGGATGAAAACGGCTTCGCTTCCGCCTGAGGTGAAGAAATCATAGGCATAGTAACCCGCTTCAATCTCCCCGGGCAGATGGATTTCGCCCGAAAGTCTGATGCCCTTTGCAGAGCCTGCACAGGGAAGAGCATCCGCCCTGTCCGCCGAAAACTCATATTTTCTGCCGTCATAGGTTATGAAGCTTTGAAGGAATTTATCGTTTCCTATTCTTCTGCCCTCGCAGAGCACCTCGCAAAGCTTACCACCCGGAGTGAAAATGATTTCAAGCTTATCCGTCTTTATGCTACGCATTTTTTCGACAGCCTTCTTTTCGCCGATTGAGGCCGAAACAGTATATTTCTCTTTGCATTCATCAAATTCAAGAACGGCAAAAACGCTTGAATTCCGTTCATCCATTGAAACGGCAGAAAAGCTTTTAAGATCGTTTCCGCTGATTTCAAGCCTCGAAACATCGTCAAGATTTCCGTTGACCTTCAGCTGAAGGCATTGCAGATTTTTTCCGTTTATGTTATGGATTGTTATTTCTTCCGTCTTTTCAAGGGCGTCATATTCGCTTCTGACTATATTTTCGGAAAGCTCATCGGCTTTTTTCTCTCTCTGAATATTCAGCACGGGAGTTGCAAGCCCGAAATGAGTTGTTGAAAGAAGAAGCACTCTGTTATCGAATGACGGCGAATCGCAATCACACTCTGCATTGACCTTTGACACTGCTCTTGCTCTCTCTATTGCGGTCCAGACCTTTCTGTTATACGGCTTTTCCGCCCACGAAGCATAACCGGTGAAATTGCCGTCTGCGGTGTCCTGCGTGAAATCAATATTGCCGATTGGCTTATGATTTTCGAGATAACCTGCGGGAGTGTCAAAAACAACATAATCAAGGTCTGCAATCTCTCTTGCAAGGCCGTTTATTCCGTCTGTGTTGGCAAGCTTATTGCCGATAACGGGCAGATTCATGGTTTCCCAGAATATTGCATCGGCATCCATATTTATGAACAGGAACACATCATTATTGATAATTCCCTTTTCCTGCTTTTCGTGAAGCTCCCTGACCCATGCACGCAGGCATCCCGCATCGCAGATGTCGGAATTATTATAGGTCGGAATAACTGTCATGCTTTCACCCTTATAGGAGTAGGTGAGCGGATTGAAGGCGATTTCATCGGGAAGCTTCGGAACGATTGTTCTGAACGCATCGAACGGCACGCAGGAATAATAAAGGCAGAGTGCCTTTACTCCGAGTTTGTTATAAAGGCTGACCTGCGAGGGGGTGAACATAACCTCCTGCGGACGGACTATCATTTCGTATCTGCTGAATAAATCGGCAAGTCCCGAGCCCTGCTCGTTTGTGACTGCCTTTTCGATTGAAGCCGTAAATTCTTCATCATTCATCGCTCCGAGAGCACCGTTTGAATAGCCCATTATTATCTGCTCATCGCCGTATTTATCAACACGCATCTGCATTTTTTCGATTATATCGGGAGCATATTCGGGCAGAATCCGCTCAAGCGAAAAGAAGTTTTCGCAATCCCATGTGCCCTTGACGGGAACACCCTCTTCATTAAGAGCAGTAAGCACATCGAGGGTTTTTCTGATTATTCTTATATCCGAACCGAAGCCGAGATTATCATTTGTGTCTCCCCTGTAAGAATGATAACAGTTGACATGAAATCCGAATGCAACATGAACCCTGTAACTCATATTTTCCCTCCAGAAGTTGATAAAGAAATTATATCAAAGATTTTATACTTGTCAACAGGGGAGAGTATATGTTATCATTATTCCGACACAGAGGTGGTTAAAAAATGATTGATTACAGAAGCTTTCTTGCAAAAAGAGATATGCACTTCAGCGGACGACCGAAAAATATCTTTGAAGGTCCGTTTGCAGGTAATGGTTCAACGGGAATTGTTTTTTATTACAAAGACGATACACTCTACATGAACCTCGGCAACACGGATATTTATGACAATCGTCTGCCGACAGAGGAAATGACATATAAAGAGAGGGAAAATCTTTTCCTTTCTCCGAGACTTTCTCTCGGCGGCTTTTCGTTTGCCGTTTCAGAAAAGGATTTCGGAAGCGAAATGAGAGTTTCGCTCTATGACGGCATCATCACGGGCAGAATTTTCAAGGGGAATTCGTCCGCAGAATTCACCGCCTATACCGTTGAAAACGAAGAGGCTGTTGTTTTTTCATGGAAGGAAAACGGCATTTCGCTCTCTCCGGAATTTTCCCCTTCCGATGCTTCAAGCCCGAGGCAAAAAATGATGAAGGCTCAGGGAGAAACTGCAAGAAGCAGTCTGCACTATGTCGCTCCGAAAGAGCCGTATATCAGGGAAGAAAACGGTGCAACCGCATTTATTCAGCCGAAATTCACAAGCGGAAATTATTCGGTAACATATAAAAATTTTGTTTCGGAAAACAAAAAAACGCTTATTTGCGTTATCGGGAACAACGCCGGACCCGACTTCGGAAAAGCCGATGAAATCTTTGAAAATCTTTCTTCCGTCAGAGAAGCTCACGATGAATTCTGGCATAATTTCTACACTAAAAGTTTTCTTGAAATTGACGATGAAGAGGTTGATAAATTCTGGTGGATTCAGCTCTATAAGTGTGCCTCGGCAACAAGAGCGGGCAAGAGAATTTTTGACACAGCAGGTCCGTGGCTCGACAACTTCACGGCATGGCCCGCCGCATGGTGGAACCTCAATATTGAGCTTCATTATTCGCTTCTCTACCCTGCAAATCATCTTGAAATTGCGGCTTCTCTGCCCGATGCGATAAGAAGTCACATCGAAGAGCTGAGAAGCAATGTGCCCGAAAAATACCGCAACGGAAAATACATAACCGTCGGCAGAAACACCACCGAATCCTTCCTCAATCCCTGTGGAATTCCCGGCGTTGACAGCAAAGAAATCGAGCTTGAGCTGGGGAATATTCTGTGGGCACTTCACAACTGCTATGTTCATTTTTCATCCGATGCGGATGATGATGCTCTTTGTGGCGAATTCTTTGATAATCTTAAGAATTCCGTCTCTTATATAGTCAATTACCTCGTTAAAGAGGAGGACGGAAAATATCATCTTCCTCCGACTACCTCACCCGAATATCCCGGAATTCATCAGGACTGCAACTACACCATGTCACTGCTCTGCTGGGCAATGAAAGCTCTCCTTGAGCTTGATGAAAAATACGGCATCAATGATGAAGAAGTTGCTTCTTTACGAGAATATTCGGATAATCTTGCTCCGTTCCCCTATGATGAAAAACAGGGATTTTTAATCGGCAGGGATTCGCCCCTTGCCATGTCGCACAGGCATTATTCTCATCTGCTCATGATTTATCCGCTTCACCTGATTGATGATTGCTCCGAGGAAGGCAGAAGCATGATAACAAAGAGCATTGAGCATTGGCACAGTATGCCCGAGGCTCTTCTCGGCTATTCGCAGACGGGCGTTGCCTCCATGCTCGCTCTGCTCGGCGAGGGCAACAAGGCTCTTGAGCATATCCGCTTTCTTTTCAACGGCTTTATCTGCCCGAACACAATGTATAACGAGGA
The DNA here is from genome assembly GCA_002315935.1 of Ruminococcaceae bacterium UBA1730. GTDB lineage: Bacteria > Bacillota > Clostridia > Oscillospirales > Acutalibacteraceae > CAG-177. The sequence goes on along the minus strand of DCII01000043.1, from coordinate 40,131 downwards.
CATGAATCCCGTGCTTGAAACTCCGCCTGCCGCCGCAAGAAGCGTTCTTGACATGATTATGTATTCGCATAAAAATGAAATCAGAATTTTTGATGCGGCTCCTGACGAATGGCAGAATATCCGTTACGAAAATCTGCTTTCGGAAAGTGCCTGTGAGGTGAGTGCAACAAGAGAAAACGGGGAAACTGTTTATGCTTCCGTGAAAGCAAAAAAGAGCAGAAGCATCAGATTGAAGGTCAAATTCCGCAATGAACCGAAGTGCAACAGAAAATATATTTTTGATGGCACGCATTATGTTTTTGACCTCAATGCGGGCGAAGAAATAATCTTCACAGCCGAATAATACATAACCGCTGAAGCAAATCTGCGTTTCGGCGGTTTTTTTGTCTGCAAAAATTACAAAAACATCTTGTAATTCCGTTTTAAAGAATATATAATATAAAGATAGGGTAGTATAGGAATATCTGCCCGTATGACGGAAAAGAAACGGGTTAACGGAAGCAGGTTTTTCGAAAATATTACTTCTGTTTAACAGACAGTTTACAATCACATCATATAATGCAGGAGGAAAAATCTATGAGCAAATATGTTATTTCCTACGATATTGGCACAACCGGAGTCAAAACCTGTCTTTTTGAAATCAGCGATAAAATCACTCTTATCAGTGCGGCAATGGAAGGCTATAATCTCTATATTCTTCCCGACGGCGGTGCAGAGCAGGAGCCTGACGAATGGTGGAGTGCAATATGCTCAACAACAAAAACCGTTTTCGGCAAATGCGATATAAAGCCCGAACAGATTGAAGGCGTTTCATTCTGCTCGCAGATGCAGGGACTTGTTCTTGTTGATAAGGAAGGCAAGCCCGTTCACAGAGCCTTCAGCTATATGGACCAGCGTTCCAAAAAACAGCTCAAGGAAGGCATGGCAAACGGAATTCAGATTGCCGGTGCAAACATAGCAAAGCTTATTCCCTCTCTCATAATTACCGGTGCAGTTTCGGCAAGCGTCAAGGACCCCGTGTGGAAATATCAGTGGGTCAGAGAAAACGAACCGGAAAACTTCAGAAAAGTATATAAATGGCTTGATGTCAAAGAATATATTATCAGCCGCATGACCGGCAGATTCGTCATGACAAGAGACTCCGCCTTCGGAACTCTTCTTTACGATATACGCAAGGGTCACGAATGCTGGAGTCCGACAGTCTGCAAGCTCCTCAATGTCAATCCCGATCACCTTGCGGAAATAGTTGACTGCGATGCCAATGTCGGCGGACTGACGGCAAAGGCAGCAAAGGAGCTTGGTCTCAGGGAAGGAACAGCAGTCTTCGGCGGCGGCGGCGATGCTTCGCTCATAGGCGTCGGTGCAGGCAGTGTAGGTCTCGGCGAAACGCACATCTATAACGGCACCTCCGGTTGGGTTTCAACCGTTGTTGACAAGAGCGTTGTTGATGCTTCTGCCATGATAGCCGCTATCACGGGTGCACAGAAAAACCGTTTCAACTATTTTGCAGAGCTTGAAACGGCAGGCAAATGCCTTGAATGGGTCAAGGACCATCTTGCTCTTGATGAAATCGGCATTTATCTTGAGAAGAAACACGTTGCCGAATCCCCCGAAAGCGTTTACACAAGCCTTTATGATTATCTTTCAAAGGTCATCAACGAAATTCCCGCAGGAAGCGGTGGAGTTATTTTCACTCCGTGGCTTCACGGAAACAGATGCCCGTTTGAGGATCCCAATGCAAGAGGAATGTTCTTCAACATGAGCCTTGAAACGGGCAAAACAGAGCTTATCCGTTCGGTTATCGAAGGCGTATGTATGCATATGCGTTGGTTCATTGAAACGCAGGATAAGAAAATCAAGACCTCGGAAACGGTCAGATTTGTCGGCGGCGGTGCTCTTTCGGATGTAACCTGCCAGATTCTTGCCGATGTTACGGGCAGAACCGTTGAAACGGTTGACAGTCCTCAGAATGTCGGTGCAGTCGGAGCGGCTGTTGTTATGGCAGTCGGTCTCGGAATGATAAATGATATTTCCGAAGCTAAGAAGCTTATTCCTGCAAAGAAAACATTCAGACCAAACACGGCAAACAAAGCGGTTTATGACCGCAACTATGAAGTCTATAAAAATCTCTACAAAACTAACAAGGAATCATTCAAAGCCCTCAACGGCTGATGCTCCGAGAAAGGAAAATCAACATGAAAAAATCAATAGCTATCATAATCTGTCTTGCAGTAATAACCATCTGCCTTGCGGCCTGCGGCACTAAAACTGAGGGCGGCGAGGTTGTTACCGATTTCGGCAACAATCCGGTTGCAGTTGTGACCAATGCAGACGGCGGAGCACAGAGAGACGAAGACGGAAACCTCATTGTTCTCGTAACGGATGCAGACGGCAAGAATGTCAAGGATGAAAACGGAGAATTCGCAACCGAATCAATCACTCTCAATCACGTTGTTGTTGTCGGCGACACGGTTGAAACCCAGTATTATTCAATCAAAATTCCCGATAAATGGAAATATAATGTCACATCCTTTGTTGACCTCAAGTTTGACAATGACAAGGGCGACAAGATTTCAATTTCCGCAAAGCCCGGTTTGTCAGCTTCTCAGCTCCGTGAGGAAAATCCCATTCTTAACACGGTTGACAGCAACTTCCCCGACTGCAAGAAGGTCAATTCATCAGTCAACATTGCAGGTGAAGAATATCCCTTCACCGCAAGATATGTTGTTAATGAAGAATCCGGCGAAGGCTCATATCTCGGCTTCATCTTCTTTGAGCATGAAGACAACGCCTTCAGCTGTATGATTACAGGTTCAAGAGACATAACCGATGATATAGAAGACATCGGTGCAATTCTCGGCACAATTCAGTATAAGTAATCCGGAGGAAAAGCAGATGTTATTCACACAAGACATAGGAATAGACCTCGGCACTGCAAACACCCTCGTTTTCGTCAAGGGCAAGGGCATTGTTATCCGTGAGCCTTCGGTTGTTGCAGTTGACCAGAAAAGCAATCCTCCGAGAGTTGTTGCAGTCGGCTCGGAAGCCAAGGAAATGATAGGCAGAACCCCCGGCTCAATAGTCGCCGTCAGACCGCTTAAGGACGGCGTTATTGCCGATTTTGAAATAACAGCGGAAATGATTGAAGCCTTCATAAAGCGTACAACCAAGCGTAGACCTTTTTCACGCATAAGAGTGCTTATCTGCATTCCCTCGGGCGTTACGGAGGTTGAAGAAAAGGCAGTTCATGACGCCGCAAAGAGTGCCGGTGCAAACTATATCAGCCTTATTGAAGAACCGATGGCGGCCGCAATCGGTGCAGGTCTTCCTGTCAGCGAAGCAACAGGAAGCATGGTTGTTGACATTGGCGGCGGAACCTCGGAGGTTGCCGTTATCTCTCTCGGCGGCGTTGTTACCGCAAATTCAATCAGGGTTGCGGGCGACAATTTCGATGAATCAATCATCAACTATATCAAAAAGAAGTACAACCTGCTTATAGGTGAAAGAACTGCCGAAGACATAAAGGTGAAAATCGGTTCGGCTTATCCCTATCAGGGCGAGGGAGTTATGAATATCAAGGGCAGAAATCTCATGGACGGTCTGCCGAAGAATGTTGATGTTACATCGGAGGAAATCCGTGAAGCAATGGCGGACACCGTTGCCGTTATCGTTGACGCCGTTAAATCCACTCTTGAAAAAACTCCTCCAGAGCTTGCCGCAGACATCATTGACCACGGCATAACTCTCACGGGTGGTGGAGCAATGCTCCGAGGACTTGACAAGCTCATTCAGGCAGAAACAAAGATACCCGTTCATGTTGCCGATTCTCCTCTTGACTGCGTTGTTGACGGCACGGGCAAATGCCTTGAGAGCGAGAATCTCAATGTTATCAATAACAAGAAATATATCTGATTCAAGGAGAAACCGCAATGATCCGCTTTCTTAAAAGCACGGCATTCAGAATATTTGCAATTGCCTTTGCCGCTCTGCTTGCAGGCTCGGTTATCGCCGTTGCCTCAAGAGGCGGCGTGTCCCTTTTAAACAGAGTAACCGCCGTTGTTTTTTCACCGGCATCAAGAGCCGCAACCGCAGCTGCATCATATTTTTCGAAGCTCCCTGTTTCTTTCAAATCCTCTTCCGCTCTTGCGTCAGAAAACGCAAAGCTTAAGGAGGAAATAGATTCTCTCAAGGAACAGCTTGTTGATTATGAGCAGGCAAAGCATAAGAATATTTTCTATCAGGAATTCCTTGAGCTGAAGGAAGAGCATGAGGATTATGAATTCGCCGAAGCGGCAATTATCGGCAGAGATGCCGCAGACCGCTTCGAAAGCTTCACTCTCAACAAGGGCACTCTTTCGGGAATAAAAGTTAATGACCCCGTTATTTACGGCAAATATCTTGTCGGCGTTGTTGCATCGGCAACCGAAACCCAGTGCACGGTCAACACAATCATGAATCCTAACATCAATGTCAGTGCATACGAGGTTCGAACAAGAGACCTCGGCTTCGTCACAACAACAGTTGCCCTTGCGGAAGACGGCTACTGCCATATGCCCGGTCTTGCGGCAACAACCGCAGTAACTGTAGGCGGAATTGTCTGCACTTCGGGAGTGGGCGGAATATATCCGAGAGACCTCATAATCGGCAATGTTATTGATGTTGCAGACGGAACGGTTGATATTTCGGCAAGTGCAATAATCAAACCCGGCGTTGATTTTTCGCAGATAACAGATGTTTTTATCATCACAGACTTCAACGGAAGAAATTCAAAATAAACATATGCTTTCACTCATAAACAAAAAAATCATAATCCGCAGAATATGCCTTGCATTTCTCATTCTGTTGCTGTCTGTTCTCCAGAACACAGACGGCTTCTTCCCTCAGCTTTTCGGAATAAGAGCCTTGCTTCTTATCCCCACAGTTGTGTGCATTTCGATGTTTGAAAGAGACATTGCCGGAATGTTTTTCGGTCTGTTTGCAGGTGCATTATGGGATATTTTTTCGCAGGGAGGAGACTTCAACGCTCTGTTTCTGCTCTGCATCGGCTTTGCCTGCGGAACGCTGATAAACACAATCATGAGAAACAATATTATTACTGCTTCTCTGCTTTCAATCGTTGCGGTTGCGTTATATTCAATCGGATATTGGCTCATTCACTATTTTGTTGCAGATATGGACAGCCCCTTCAGAATGCTCGCCCGTTACTATCTGCCGATGGTCGGATATACCGTTATTTTTGCTCCGGTGCTTTTCATAATTGTCAGGGCGATTGAAAAGAATTTTTCTTTAGAGAATTAAGGAAGCGCTGATTAAATCGGCAAGCAAAATTTTTGAGTTCATTAAGTCAATATCGCATAAAGAAAGGAGTGCAGATATGCGTAAAAAAGTTAGCCCCGGCAGACGGATTGCGGCAGTCTGCGTAACTCTGTTTTTCTTTGTTTTTCTCGCTCTCGATCTGGTAAGATTGCAGATAATCAGAGGGCAGGAATATGAAACGGCAAGCTCCTCCGTTTCCGAAAAAACGGCAACTATTTCAGCCGCAAGAGGAGAAATAGTTGACTGCAACGGAGAAAAGCTCGTCTACAATGCTCCCGGATATTCAGTTATCTTTGACGGTGCATTCTTCCCCTCCGGCTCGGAGCAGGAAAGGCGGAATGAAATCATAATAAATCTCATCCGTCTTTTTGAAAAGAACGGGCTTGAATGGAATGATGACCTTCCCCTCGATTTTGATTCCAAGGGAAATATTCAGTTCAGAGAAGACTGCGACACGCAGATTAAAGAGATGAAGAGCAAGGAAATGCTCAATCTCAACGAATATGCAACGGCACAGAACTGCTTTGATGCACTCATTGACAGCTATGACCTTCAGAGCTTTTCGGCTGAGGAGGCAAGAAAAATTGCTTCCGTATGCTACGAAATGAAACGCATTTATTTCAATTCAACCTCAACCTATACCTTTGCTGACGATGTTCCTGAAAATATTATTTCTTTCATAAAAGAAAATAATAGCTTCTATCAGGGCGTTGATGTTGAGGTTGTTGCCGTCAGGGAATTCGAAGACGGCAAGCTTGCTCCCCACATTCTCGGCAGAATCGGTGCAATCAACGCAGAGGAATATGCCGAAAAGAAATCCGAGGGCTACGGATTGACCGATATGATCGGCAAGAGCGGAATAGAGCTTGCAATGGAATCATATCTCAAGGGCAAAAACGGCGAAAAAACAATTTACACAGACGATAACGGAAACCGCACGGCTCAGGTTACCATTGAACCGGAGCAGGGCAACACGGTTGTGCTGACGATAGACAAAAACCTTCAGAAGGTTGCCCAGAATTCTCTTATGAACGCTCTTGAGGACTATGCCGGCAAGGTCGGAAACATGGTTGACAGTGCAGGAGCGGTTGTTGCTCTCGATTGCAGAACGGGTGCAATTCTCGCCTGTGCAACCTATCCGTCATATGATATTTCAACTTATGCGGAGGATGCAGAGGAGCTTAACAAGAATTCCGCATCCCCTCTCTGGAACAGAGCTTTGCTTTCAACCTATGCAACAGGCTCCACAATGAAGCCTTCGGTTGCCATCGCCGCCCTCGAAGCGGGAACAATTGACGAGAATTTCACGGTTTATTGTTCAGGCTCATATACTTATCTCGGTCAGCATTTCAAATGCGAACAGGCTCATGAAACCGCCTTCGTCAATGTTGTCAACGCCATTGACGAATCCTGCAACACCTTCTTCTATGAAGTCGGTCAGATGCTGGGTATCGAAAAAATGAATGAATACAGAACTCTGCTCGGTCTCGGAACCAAAACGGGATGTGAGCTCGGCGAATCGGCAGGTGTGCTTGACAGCCCCGAATACCGTGCATCGCTCAACCAGGAATGGTTGCCCGGCTTCACGGTTCAGTCGGCAATCGGTCAGGCGGGCAATCTTTTCACTCCGATTCAGCTTGCCAACTATGTTGCAACTATCGCAAACGGCGGCACAAGATTCAGAACCCACTTCATCAAGTCAATCAAAAGTGCAGACTATTCAAAAACAATCCTCGAAAACGAGCCGGAAATTGTCTGCGAAACGGGCATTTCGGAAAAAACTCTCGACATAGTAAAAAGAGGTATGCTTGAGGTTGGTACAACGGGATACTGCATGAATTATTTCAAGCATCTGCCCGTCAAGGTTGCCGCCAAAACAGGTACTTCGCAGGAATACAGAAAGCTCAACAATCAGTCCGTCAAGATAAACAACGGCTTCCTTATTGCATTTGCACCATATGAAAATCCTGAAATCGCAATTGCGGCAGTCGGCGAAGGTCTGACCTCGGGTGCATATGTTGCTCCCGTTATCGCAGATATTGTTGAAGCTTATTTCAGCGGAGATTCGGAAACTGAACAGATTATTGAAGAAAATGTTTTAATTCCATAAAGGAGCTGCTTATGGCAAACAGAATTATTGTTGCTTCGGGCAAGGGCGGAGTCGGAAAATCCACCTTCACCGCAGGAATTTCCAAAGCTCTTTCAGAGCGTGACAAAAAAATACTTGCCATAGACTGCGACATCGGTCTGCGTTCTCTGGATATTCTTCTCGGGAATTCCGCTGAAATTGTGTTTGATTGGGGCGATGTTCTTCTCGGAAGATGCTCCGTTAAACAGGCAATCATTCACGGCGATGTTGATTTCATCACCGCTCCGAGAAATGCAGACAATGCTTTTACAGGCGAAGCCTTCAGAAAAATGGTTGACAGCGTTTCGGAGGATTACGATTACATATTCATTGACTCCCCTGCCGGAATAGGCCACGGAATGCAGCTTGCCGCCTTCGGAGCGGACAATGCAGTTGTGATAACCACTCCCGATAATGTTTGCGTCAGAAGCTGTTCAAGAGCATTCAATGAGCTTGAAAGCCTGGGCAAGGAGAATATAAGGCTCATTATCAATATGTTTGAAGCAAAGCAGGTCTGCAAGGGCAGACTTCTGAACATTGACGAATGTATTGACGAAACGGGCGTTCAGCTTCTCGGAATTATTCCCATGGACAGAAAACTCAGCTTCGTTTCGGTTACGGGCGATGAAATTGACGAATATTCTCCGTCTTCTCTTGCGTTCGAAAGAATAGCGGCAAGACTTGAGGGCGAAAAAATCAGGCTTATATATCAATGAGGATAAGGATATGAAAGAAACCACCATTGCCGCAATTGCAACTCCGAACGCTCCCGGCGGAATCGGAATAGTCCGCATTTCGGGCAGGGATGCAATCATAACGGCAGATAAAATATTCAGAGCCGTGAACGGAAAATCCATCACGGCGAGCAAGGGTTACAGGGCGTATTTCGGCGAGGTTTTTGACGGAAACGAAAAAATAGACGAGGCTGTCTGCCTCGTTTTTCGTTCACCGAAAAGCTACACGGGCGAGGATGTTGCCGAAATTTCCTGCCACGGCGGACTTTATGTAACAAAGCGTGTGCTCCGTGCCGCTCTCAACGCAGGAGCAGTTCCTGCCGAAGCAGGAGAATTCACGAAAAGAGCCTTCCTCAACGGAAAAATTGACCTTGCTGGGAGTGAGAGCGTTATGGCTCTCATAGGAGCGTCGGGCAGGCAGGCGGCAAGTGCCGCTCTCAACACTCTTGAGGGCAACCTGAGCAAAAAAATCAAAGAATGTGCTGATTCGGTTATCGGCATCTGTGCTTCTCTTGCGGCGTGGGTTGACTATCCCGACGAGGATATTGAGGAAATTTCCACAGACGAAATGCTCGATACATTCAGAAAAACGAAATCGGAGCTTGAAGCTATCATTCACAGATATGACTGCGGCAGAGCAGTCACAGACGGCGTTGATTCGGTTATTGTCGGCAGACCGAATGTAGGCAAATCCACTCTGATGAATCTGCTCACGGGCTTTGAACGCTCAATCGTTACCGATATTGCAGGCACAACCCGTGATGTTATCGAAGAAAGAATCGTTCTCGGAGACATTATTCTGAGAATTGCAGACACAGCCGGAATTCATGACACGGAAAATATCGTTGAAAATATCGGCGTTGACATGGCGAAACGAAGGCTCGAAAGAGCAGAGCTTATTCTTGCGGTTTTTGACGGCAGTTCGCCGCTCAACGAAGACGATATGCAGATAATCAGGCAATGCGAGGGCAGAAAATGTGTTGCCATTCTCAATAAATCGGACCTTCCCGAAAAAGCGGACAGAGATAAGCTCTCTGAATATTTTCCGAAGCTTGTTGAAATTTCGGCAATCAGCGGAGAGGGCGAAAATGAGCTTGAAAAAGCAATTTCTGATGTTCTTTCCGCAAATGAATTTGACCCGAATGCCGCCTGTCTCACAAGCGAAAGGCAAAGAAGCTGTTGCGTTTCGGCGGTTGAAAGGCTCGGCGAAGCGATTGATGCTCTTGAAAACGGTGTCACCTATGATGCGGTCAATGTCTGTGCAGACTGTGCCATTGATTCTCTTCTTGAGCTGACGGGCGAAAAAGCCTCTGCGGCAGTGGTTGACGAGGTTTTCTCACGCTTCTGCGTGGGCAAATAACATATTTTGATTGTCACACAAACAAAAAGGTTCTTCACGGAAAGTTGGGGATGGCAATAATTCCATCATAAATATGGAAACAGAGAAGGTTCTGTCATTGCGAGCGAAGCGTGGCAATCCGTTTCCTTTCGCAGAGTATTACGGATTCCCACACCAGTCTGCGGACTGGTTCGGAATGACATACATTTTCCTGCTTTATTAGCCCCAACTTTCCGTGAAGAGCAAACAAAAAGGCAACAGTTTTTCGGAACTGCTGCCTCTGTTTTTTTATCTGAATTTTCGGTAACTGTTTCAAACGGTTTTGTCGTTCGGGTTATATTCAATACCACAAAAAGCCGAGAAGAAATATTCTGATGATATTCTGCCACCATGTGTAAGAAACGGTAATTGTGAACTGTGCCTTACAGCCCTGATATTCAACTGTCACGGTTTTCTGACCGACTGATTTTGTGTCAAATCCATTGATGGTGAGAGCTGAAGTATCGGTTATAGTTTTTCTTTTGCCGTTAATCATGGTTGCCTCAACCTCAAGTCCTTCGAGGTTGAAATCAGATTCCTTGTAGTTATATCTCGTTTTCTTCGGAGTGTTTTTTATATTGATGAAAACGATATAAGCCTCTTCATACTGTGCGTTGAAAACAAGGTCATGTGCAGGCATTTCCGAAGGGATTGCACTGTCCCATCCCTTGAAGATGTAGTCCGGTTTTTCTGCCGGAGTCGGAGCTGTTATTGGGTCGCCGTAAGCAACATCAACCTTGCTCTGTCTGCCGTACATATTCCATGTAACCTTATATGTATTCTTTTCCCAGACCGCATGAAACTCAAGGCTTTCGGTTGCCATACTTGCAGGAACCGTCTTATCCCAGCCCTTGAAGGTATAGCCTTCCTTTTCGGGGTCATTGGGCTTGACAATTGTGTCATCCTCACGCAGAGTATTCTTCGTGAAGCTGTCATTTTCGGTATACCATGTTACGGTATATTCGGGAATAACCGAATCAATCATTGTGCAGGGACGAACTCCGAGGCAAGTGCTGAATATGTTTTCCTGTCCATCCGCTCCGGACTGCTTTATTATTTTTGATTTCAGACCCGAATAAACATCCGTATCCGAATCCGAAAGCATCCACGAGGAAGTGCCGTTGCTGACGAAAAGTCCCTGGCATTTTGCATAGTCCGTGCCTTCTGCTTTTTTTGCTTCCTCGGTTCCGAAGAATGAATCAGCCTTCGCCTTGCTCATGAGATAAACCTTTTTTCCGTTATCGGCATTGATTTCTGAAAGCTCCTCCGAGGAAAAAGCTTCTGATGAAAAACCATTTTCAAGCCACGAATTTATTTTGGAATAAGCATATTCGTTTGCCGGATGACTTTCGGTTGAATCCGAATAATAGGTCATACTGCCGTCATACCTGAATCCGTCACAGAATGCCTGCGAATCAATTATTTTTTCGGTTACGCAATATCCGCTCTTTGCATCAAGAACCTTCCATTTGACAGGCTCATATTTAAACCAATAAACGGTGTTCGGTTCATAGCCGTTATCATCCTGATATGAATGCTCCGTGTCGGCAGTCATATAGGTGAAATTCGGGCGGTAAGAGGTAAAAACAACTCCTCTGTACTTTGTCGAATTCAATTCAACATCGGCATATTTCATGTAGTTGCCGGATTCTGCCGAGCTGATCGCATTGCCGTCACCGGAATAATAGCCGTAAGAAACGAACTCTGCATTCAGCCCGTTGAGCGAGCTGATTGTTGCCGCATCGGTAACTCTGCTCTGCGGATATGAACCTAATTCAACCGTTGCTTCTGCCGCCGAAGCGAACACGGGCACGCAGAGAATCATGCACAGACAAAGCACCGCCGAAATTGTTTTTTTGAAATTCTTTTTCATTTCTTTACTCCCTCTATGATATTGAAGCCGAATTTAACCTTTAATTCGGGCTTGAGCATTTTTTCTTTTTCCGCAGGTTCGCCACAGGCAAAATAATTTTTCAGAGTTTTTGCAAGCTCCTTATTCTCGGTATAATTCTTTGTCAGCGGAGCGGATTTCCATTTTGCCGTCAATTCGTCATAGCTCTCGTTTTCAAGGTCTGCATATTCGGTTTCACCCTTGAAAAGGCGGCACATTCCTGCCGTTGCCTTGTAGTCACCCACAAGCCAAGAAGCCCCTTCACCGCAGAGCTTTCCGAGAGAATAATTCCATGTTTCGTCTGAACGGATTTTGCAGACCACAAGAGGTATTCCGCTCTTTTTCATGGCGGATATGCTTCTGACCATTGCTTCGGTTTCAAAGGTTGTGTGAAAATGCGAATAGAGTCCGAAGGCAACTCCCGAATTAACATATTTCTTCAATTCGGGAAGGGAATCAACATCTCCTGCCGCTTCCATAATCAGAATTCTGCTTTCATCAATATTTCTGACCGCCTTGAAAACTCTTGCATAAAGCTTATGCAGAGTGTCGTTATTGCCTGCAAGAGGTCTGTTGAGCACATCGAATGCGGCTATAACCGGGTTATTTTTATATTTTGCCGCCAACCTTGACCATAACCTGACAACGGCGTTTCTCGCTTCAAAGCCTTCCTTTCCGCTTTCGAAAATGCCGTTCGGAGCGGAATGCAGGTCAAGGATGACATAAAGACCGAGCTTTCGGCATTTTTCCACAAGAGCATCAATTCTTTCGAGCATCGGCTCGCCCCTGCAATCCGGTTTTCTGAAAATAAGATACCATCGAAGCGGAATGCGGACACAGTTTGCTCCGAGCTTTCTGATATGCTTAAGGTCAGATTCGGAAATAAAAGCATTGTTATATTCATTTATCAGCGTTCTTGCTCCGTAAGAGCCGAAACGCTTTTCAAGACCCAAATAGATTTCTTCAACCGTTTCGCTGACCTTTTCCGAATTTCTTTCGCAGAAGAATATTTCGTCATTGAGGTTCATTCCGTGAAGAATTGCGGATTTACCGCCCTCGGTAAGAAATCTGCCGTTTTCAATGCGGAGCCTGTCTGCATCGGAAATCGGCTTCGGGAGAGAATTCTTTATCACTCCGTAAACAGTGGGTGCAACGGCAAACGCCGCCCCTGCGGCACAGGTTACAGTTAAAACTTTAGCATTTTCCGTCATTCTTTTCTCCCCTTAATCAAATCTTTTTGCGGTGATGAAGGTTACTGTTGAGGGACCTCCGGGCATATAGATTTCATCTGCTTCGTCAGACACGATAAAGCTACTTGCTCTTGAATAAATCGGGAAGCATATTCCCTGCTGAAGAATGAAGTTTTCCGCCGTGAAGCATCCTTCGATAAGCTCGCTTTCGTTTTCCGTTCGCATAAGCTTATCAACGAGAACCTGAAATTCGCTTGTATCAAAGCGGAAAAATCCGCCGTCTCTGAATGATTTTATATAGTCAACCGCAGATTCATATTCGGATTCTATTCCTGCAAGAGCAATCTGATATTCGCCCTTTGCAAGAGCTTTTTCAATTTCTTCAGACGAAAGAACATTGACATTCAGACCGATATTGATTCCGAGAACTCTCTGCCAGACCTGAAACTGCTGTCTGACCTGCTTTTCAAGCCATTCGGGGCAGATAACGGTCAGATTAACCTTGCTCTTTTCAAGCTCTTCAAGAGCAACCGTGAAAAATCCTCCTGCCATCGCTTCGCTGTAGCTCAATATCGGGGTCTGACCCTCGGCGGCTTTGGCGTAGCTTGCACTTCCGACCGAACAGCTTTCGGGAATAAAACCGAATTCAGGCTTTGCGTTATCATCAACGGGAGAGAAAATATTGCGGTCTATGCTACAGCACAGAGCAAGACGGAGATTCATATTCTGAAGAAGCTCATCCGAACAGTTGAAGCAAAAGCCGTAAATTCCGTTTCTGTTTTCCTTGATGAAATGAGTATCCTCGGGAATTGCAACATCCGGAGGAATAATTCCGGCAAGAAGATTTGCCGAAGAAACCTTCGCCGCAACCGATTCGGGGTCATCATCAAAGGTGAAAACAACGGAAGACGGAGCAACCTTCTGCTCACCGGCATAGAATTTATTCGCCTTTGCGGTTATTGATGTTTCGGGGTCCCATGCAGTGATATAGAATGGACCGTTGCACATGATATGCTTGTTTGAAAGGCCGTATCTTCCGCCCATCGCCTCAAAAAATTCGGCGTTGCAGGGCATGAATTCGCATTCGGTAAGCCTTTTGAGGAAATCCTCGCAGGGAGCGTTCAGCCTGATAATCAGAGTGTTTTCATCGGGAGCCGAAACTCCGAGCTTTTCAACAGGCAGAGTGCCGGCATAAACCTCGGGAGCATTCTCGATAACGAAAAGCCTATGAGCATGAGTTGTGCCCTCACGAAGGGTGATTGCTCTCTGACAGGCGAAAACGAAGTCGTTCGCAGTAACCTTTGCGGTTGAGAATTTCTCATAGAATTCATCGCCGTATTCTTTTTTCAGAACCGCAGGGCAGTACCATTCCGTGCCCTCTTTGAGCTTGAAAACATAGGTTAGTCCGTCACCTGAAACATTCCAGCCCTCTGCGATTCCCGGAATAACATTGCCGTCCTTATCAAGGCGGACAAGTCCCTCAAAGGTGTTGTTGATAACAACCTGTGCCGCCGTATCGGACGCAAACTGCGGGTCAAGGGTTGCAGGAGAATCGCCGATTGAATATGTTACACTTTTGCCTGAGCTTTTATCCGAGCATGACGAAAGCGTGAATATGAAAATCAAAATGAGAAACAAAGAAAATATTCTTTTCATTTGTTTTCCTCCATCCATTTTGCAAGCTGGTCCGCAAGAGGATTGCTCGCAACCTTCTGCCTTGCCTGCATCTGCATATATCCGGCAACATCTCTCTTGCCGGCTCCGAAACTTTCTTTTCTTTTTTCGAAATCAGAAAGTTTTTCACGGTAGCCGCATACGCAGAAGAAGGTTTTTTTCTCACCCTCTCCACGCATTTCGAGCTTTTTATGGCATTCGGGGCAACGGGCATTCGTTATAACGCTTATGCTTTTGCGATAACCGCATTCTCTGTCCTGACAGACAAGCATCTTTCCTTTTTTGCCGTTGACCTCAAGAAGATATTTTCCGCATTCCGGGCAGACCTCACGGGTGATGTTATCATGCCTGTACTTTGCTTCGCTTGCTCTTACATCATTGACAAGAGAGGTTGCATATGAACGCATTTCTTCAATGAACTGACGGTCATTCGCCTTTCCCTTTGCGATGAGCGAAAGACGCTGCTCCCATTTTGCGGTCAGCTCTGCCGAACGAAGCTCGGGAGGAACAATTTCAATGAGCTGTTTGCCCTTTGAAGTCGGATGAATTTCTCTGCCCCTTCGTTCAACGCAGAAGGAATCAAAGAGTTTTTCGATTATGTCTGCTCTCGTTGCGGGAGTTCCGAGACCTCCGGCAGTTTTGAGAGCATCACGAAGCGAACCGTCATCAACCTGACCCGTCGGGTTTTCCATTGCAGTTAGCAGGGTAGCTTCGGTGTATCTTGCAGGTGGAGTGGTTTTGCCCTCGCTGACTCTGACATTCTGAACAAACGCAGGTGCTCCCTGCGAAAGAGCAGGCAGACTTTGCGAAGCCATATCCGCATCCTCTTCATCATCCTCAAGCGATGAATCGTAGACAGCTTTCCAGCCTGCGGATTTGACGGTCTGACCCTTGGTGTAAAAATTATGCTTACCTACTGTTATTTTAACCTGCACCTCATCATATTCAAACGGTGCACTCAACACTGCAATGAAACGGCGTACAACAAGGTCATAGATATGTCTTTCTTCCCTTGAAAGCTTATTGAGGTCAACATACTGCTCTGTCGGAATTATTGCGTGGTGGTCAGTGACCTTTGCATCATTTACGATATATTTTGTTGAAAGCGGTTTCGTTTTCAGAACTGCATTTGCAAGCTCCTTATACGGACCGATTGCGATTGCACGAAGCCTTTCGGGAAGAGTTGCAACAACATCCTTTGTGATATATCTTGAATCCGTTCTCGGATATGTGAGAAGCTTATGGGTTTCATAAAGAGCCTGCATATAAGAAAGAGTCTGCTTTGCGGAATAGCCGTATTTCTTATTGGCATCTCTCTGAAGCTCCGTCAGGTCATATGCCGCAGGGGGAGCCTTGAAGCGGTAAACCTTTTTGACCTCCGAAAGAACGCCTCTTTTGCCCTTCACCTCGTCTGCAACGCTCTGTGCGGAAGCTGAATCAAAGAATCTTGCCTGGTTATGCGAATCCTTAAAGAGAGCCGAATATCCGCCGAAATCAGCCTTGACCGTATAGTATGCCTTCGGTCTGAATTTCAGAATTTCTTCCTCTCTTTTGACTATCATTGCAAGGGTGGGAGTCTGTACTCTGCCTGCGGAAAGCTGAGCGTTATGCTTGCAGGTGAGTGCACGGCTGACATTCAGACCGACTAACCAGTCCGCTTCCGCTCTGCACTGTGCACTTCTGTATAAATCATCATACTGTGACGAGGGCTTGAGAGAAGCAAAGCCCTCTTTGATAGCCTTATCGGTCTGCGATGAAATCCACAATCTCTGCATTGGCTTTCTGCAATTCGCTTTCTGAATTATCCATCTTGCAACAAGCTCTCCCTCTCTTCCTGCATCAGTTGCAATAACGATATTGCCGATTTCTGCACTTGAAAGAAGAGAGCTGACCGCCTTGAACTGCTTCGAGGTCTGCCCGATAACAACAAGCTTCATGTGCTTGGGAAGCATTGGAAGGTCTTCCATCCGCCATGTTTTATATTTGTTGTCATAGGCTTCGGGGTCGGCAAGGGTCACAAGGTGACCGAGAGCCCATGTTACGATATATTTATCACCGATTATACATCCGTTGCCGTTTTTTCTGCATCCGAGAACCCTCGCAATGTCCTTCGCAACAGACGGTTTTTCTGTTAAAACAAGAGTTTTTGCCAAAACCATCACCCCGGAATTATGTCTGATATTTTTCCATTCTATATAATATCAAATGTACCTTGCTTTAATATTCTTTTTTGAAACAAAAATAAATTTTTACGGTTCAATCGCTGATGAAAAATAAAATTCTGCATTTTATACAGAATTTTGGCGGATTAAGTTGATTTTTCTCTATTCTTATAATATAATTCTTTTCTAAGAGGAACAACCGCTTGATTGCCTCTCGTTGAGTTTATTTTAGGGAAACGCTGATTAAATCGGCAAGCAAGATTTTCAGCGTTCCCTTAACACTGAATTTCGATTTTATCAACATAAATGATTGTGATGCAGAGGAGATGAAATGATGTTTGCCCGCATAAACAGTATGGGACTTTTCGGCATAGACAGCTACATGGTCGGCGTTGAGGTCGATTACGGGCAGGGTCTGCCGAAAATTGAAATGGTCGGTCTGCCCGATACGGCAGTCAGCGAATCAAAAAACAGAGTTCGTTCCGCAATAAAAAATTCGGGCTTTTCGTTTCCGCAGAGCAGAATAACAATTAACCTTTCGCCTGCCGATGTCAGAAAAGAAGGTCCCGTCTATGACCTGCCGATTTTCATTGCCGTGCTTAAGGCAAATCAGCAGCTTCAATGCAACACAGACGACTGTGCCTTCATCGGTGAGCTTTCGCTTGACGGACTTATCCGCAAGGTTAACGGTGCATTGCCGATGGTCATAAGAGCGGCAAACAGCGGAATAAAACGCATTTTCGTTCCGAAGGCTAACGCTCATGAATGCTCCGTTGTGAAGGGTGCGGAAATATTTGCCGCAGAAGGTGTCAACGAAATAATCAATCATCTCAACGGAAGAGAACCGCTCACTCCGATAAGCTTTGACGAGGACGCAGAATTGATAAATCGTCTGCCGCTGCCTGATTTCAAGGATGTCAAGGGTCAGCAGGAGGCAAGGCTTGCACTTGAAATTGCCGCCGCAGGCGGACATAATATTCTTATGATCGGTCCTCCGGGTTCGGGCAAAAGTATGCTCGCCAAAAGACTGCCGTCAATTCTGCCGGACATGACCTTTGAGGAAAGCTTACAGACAACTGAGCTTTATTCAATTGCAGGAGCTTTGCCGGAGGGAGTTTCGCTCATCCGTGAAAGACCGTTCCGCTCGCCGCATCATACGGTTTCACCTGCCGGACTTTCGGGCGGCGGAGCAGTTCCGAAGCCGGGTGAAATATCGCTTGCCCATAACGGAGTTCTTTTTCTTGACGAGCTTCCCGAATTTTCAAGAGTTGCAATGGAGGTTCTTCGTCAACCGATTGAAGATAGCAAAATTACAATATCCCGAGCCAATGCTTCTCTGACCTATCCGTGCTCTGCGATGATAGTCTGTGCAATGAATCCCTGCCCCTGCGGATATTTCGGCCATCCGAAAAGACCCTGCACCTGCCCCGAGGGAGCGGCAAAGCGTTATCTTTCGAGAATATCGGGTCCGCTTCTTGACAGAATTGACATTCACATCGAGGTTCCGCCCGTTGATTTTGAAAAGCTCTCCGACAAGATGCCGTCCGAATCCTCGGCTGAAATCAGAAAGAGAGTCAACGCCGCAAGAAAGCTTCAGCAGAAAAGGCTCAACGGAAGCGGAGTTACATGCAACGCAAAAATGGATTCCGCTCTGACAAGAGAATTCTGCATAATGACCCCTGCCGCAGAAAACACTCTTAAGAAAGTTTTCGAAAGACTTGATTTTTCCGCAAGAGCATATGACAAGGTGCTGAAGGTTGCAAGAACAGTTGCCGATTTGCAGGGAAGCGTTGAAATTGACGTTCCTCATATTGCACAGGCGGTTCAATACCGAAGCCTTGACCGAAGCTACTGGCACAGATAATTTAAAATTTGTGTTAACAATGCAGATTTTGTTTGAAATTAATGTTTATAAATGATAATATTAAAAGAAATGCTGAATAAATACGTCGTCGCATCTTTTTGGTCTGTTTTGGCGTGAAATGCGTTACAAATCCTTGAAATACACAAAGTATTCCTGCGGCTTTGTGCCTTTTTCACACCGAAAACATACTCGAAAATCTTGCTTGCCGATTTAATCAGCGTTTCCTAAAATTACTGAAAAAAGAAAGCGAGAAATGGATTATGCCTAATTGGATCTGGTTAGCCGTTGCCGTTGCCGCCGTTGTTATTGCGGCAGTTGCAATAATTATCTCAACCAAAAAGAAAAAGCCTACCGCTATGCAGGATGAAGCCATTCCCGAGGAAGCTCCTGTAACCGAATACGAAGGTTCTGAAGAAGCTTCCGGAGCAGATGCTGTTTCCGGGGAAATCGGAGAAAACGAAGAATACACAGAGGGATCGGAATCCGAAGCAGAGGAAGAGGAAATTCCCGAAGACGAGCTTTGCATTCATTGCGGCGAAAAGAGATTTCTTGAAGGCAGTGAATATTGCGAGGACTGCACCAAAAAGCTCCTCAAAACAAAAATTCCGTTTTTGGGATGGATTTTCGGTTTTACCGCTCTTCTTGTTTCGCTTTTTGCAACTGCACAGGTTTTCCTTGTCAGCTCAATAGCCATACAGAGCGTAAAGGGTGACGAATACGCCGCCGAAAACTGCTGGTATGCCGCATATTATTCATACGGAGAAACCTCAACCGTTATGGATGAGCTTACCAACATTCTCGGAAGAGAGCTTCCGTTTATTAAAATAGGCTGCGGACTTAAAGCAAAGCAGGTTGAAGCTGCCGCAAACGCTTATTCACCTCTTGAAGCAGGCAATAGCATCAGCACGGTTTTCTCCGTTGAGGAAGACGGCTATGTTTCAAGAAACAAAAAGCTTCAGAGCTATAAAAAGCTTCTCGAAATCTTCCAAAGCTCGTATAATGCAATCACAACTGCGGGCGGCGACATGGTTTATGAAGGTGCAAGCGTTGAAGAGGTTGAAAAAGCATTTCTTTCCGTTAAGGGTCAGGAAGGCGTTAACGATGTTTTTGTTTATTACATGATCTGCAATGCCGCAGAATATCTTGACGGCGACAACACCGAAATGCTTGCCGCAAAATATGATGCACTTGATAAAGTCGCAAAAGCAACAGGCGAAAACTACTCATGGCTTTATTATCAGGACTTTGCTTCTCTTTACATCAAAATGAATCAGCCGGATAAGGCAATTTCAATGATGGATGAAATGCTCGAAAGAGACAAGGGTAACTACAAGGTTTACCTTACAAAGCTCCGTGCATATATGCTCAAGGGCGAAAAAGATAAGGCTCAGTCGCTTATTGCTGATTTCACAAAATATAACGATACCGTTGATGCAAAGTATGTTCTTGATGCAACCTTCTATCGCCTTTCGGGTGAATATGATAAGGTTAAGGAGCTTTGCACGGAAGCATTCCAGAGCTACGACTATATTCCGGAGCTTCATCGTCAGCTTGCCATTTCGTATCTTCTTCAGAAGGATTATGACAACGCATATGAAGAAGCCTACGCCGCAGAGGAAAGAGCATATTATCTCTACTCAATGGGCGATTCTTCGGGCTACACCGATGAGCTTGTCAACACGGTTTATATCTGCACCGCTCTTGCAAAGAAATACGGCACGGGCAAATCAGAAAATGCCGAAAACATTGATTCTCTTCTTGAATCATACAGCCAGGAAGAGGTTTCCGAAACGGCAAAGAACATTGTTGACGGAAAGATTACTGTTGAAGAAGTATTCACGAAGGGAGTTTGTGACCTGTTATGAGAATATTATATATAATCGGTAAGCTCATTACCTTTCCCGGCTCATTTATAAGAGCCTTCTGGGAGCATCTGACCTGCAAAATTCTCAAGCTTCCCGTTGAGAAAGGCGACTATGTTGGCTTCCACGATAACTGTGGCCATGTTGACCACGCTTTCGCAACGAAGGGCTTCGCCGCCTACCTGATGGCAACCGGTCCGGGCTACATGAATATGATTATCGGCTGGCCGCTCATGCTCATGGGATATGTTAATCTCAAGCCCCTCGGAATAACTCCGTATGATTCAATTCCGCTTTTCGTTTTATATATTCTTTCATACTATATCGGTGTATCGCTTCTCTGCTGTCAGTTCCCTCTTGTTGAAGATATTCTTGTTTTCTGGGAAATGGCATATAAGGAAAAGAAGGTTCCCGTTATCGGAAGAATTTTTGCATTTATCCCGGCTCTCGTAACAAAGATTGGTGCTTATTTTGAAAGATGGTCAATCCCCGTAATCTTCTGGATTGCCGCAACGATTCTTCTTTTCGTGCTTTAAGCAAAAAAATTCGGCTGCGAGATTTGAATTTCTCACAGCCGGTTTTGTTTTCTTATTTTTCGTTTTTGAATGAGAGAACCGCTTCAACATCTTTATTTTTGATTTTACGGTCAACATAGTTCTTTGTGATTTTCGCAACCAACGGGAAGAGAACAACAACGCCGATAAGGTTCGGAATCATCATGAGTCCGTTGAAGGTGTCCGAAATATCCCATGCAAGCGAGGATGAAAGAACCGCACCGAGAATAACGGTAAGAACATGAATAATCTTGAAGATGATAACGCTCTTTGAGCCGAAAAGATATTCCCATGCCTTTGAGCCGTAATGGTCCCAGCCGAGAACGGTGGTGAAGGCGAAGAGAAGCATTGCGATTGCGATGAATTTTTCACCGAGGTTTGCAAATCCGAAAATCGAATTGAATGCCGAGGCTACGAGGGTTGCATCAGAGCAGACAGCCTCACCGTTTTCTATGTTATAAACGCCCGAAGTGAGGATAACGAGAGCGGTCATAGTGCAGACAACCATTGTGTCTGCAAAAACCTCAAAGATACCCCACATTCCCTGAACAACGGGTTCTTTAACGGTTGAATTTGAGTGAACCATAACCGAGGAACCGAGACCTGCTTCGTTTGAGAAAACACCTCTCTTGAAGCCCTGAGTGATAACGGTGCTGATAACAAAGCCTATTCCTCCGCCGAGAGCCGCAACGGGTCTGAATGCGTTGACGAAAATCGACTTGATTGCAGGAATGATTGCTTCATAGTTGATTCCGATAACAACTAAAGAACCGAGCACAAACATAACAACCATGAAGGGAACAACCTTTTCCGCAAATGAAGCGATTCTTTTAAGTCCGCCGAGAACGATAAGGGCAGTGAGAATCATAAGAAGAATTCCGAGAACGAAAGCATAGACCGAAACATCGCCGAAAATGTTCTTTTCCATGAGACTTTTAACAGGGAAAGCGGCTTCGATATTCAGAACTATCTTATTGACCTGACCCATTGAACCGATTCCGAAAGAAGCAAGCATGGTGAAAATTGAAAAGAGAATTGCGAGCGCCTTGCCGATTTTCTTGCAACCCTTCTTTCCGCCGAGACCGTCCTGAAGATAATACATTGCTCCGCCGGACCATTCGCCGTTTGTGTTTCTTCTGCGGAAGAAAATTCCGAGAACATTTTCGGAATAGTTAGTCATCATTCCGAAGAATGCGGCAATCCACATCCAGAAAACCGCACCTGCACCGCCGATGCAGATAGCGGCGGCAACGCCTGCAATGTTGCCCGTGCCGACGGTTGCGGCAAGAGCCGTGCAGAGAGCCTGAAACGGAGAGATTGATTTCTTATCCTTGAAATCGTGACCTATAACATCCTTGTGGAAAAGGCTTCCGATGGTGTTTTTCCACCAATGACCGAGATGTGAAACCTGAAAGAATTTCGTTGCTACGGTCATGAGTATACCCGTTCCGATAAGAATGATAATTCCGATTTTGACCCAGACGAATGTGTTGATAACATCGTTGATTTCTGCAACCTTCTGCAAAAACTGTTCCATAAAAAAGACCTCCAAAAAATAAAATATCGGGCGAAGCAATACGCTCTGCCCGACAAAAAGTCAATTTCATGCAACAATATTCCACTCCTCCGAAAGAGAAGTGAAAAAGAAAATTGCAAAGCTTTGTCCTTTTGCCTGAGAGATTTGCATTGCTGCATTGCCCCTTCGGCAGCCAACCTAATGGCGTTCTCCAAAGTGCTATCCGCCGACAGTCCCATCCCTTTCGGGATACCTGAGAGTGTTACTCCTTCGGTTGCTACGCATTTCCAGCCGGTTTCATATAGCATATTCAATTGTTTAACAGTATATCAGTTAAATTCGATAAAATCAATTGCATTTTTTCTGAATTTTTTACAACAAAATGCAATAAACTTTATTGATTGTGCATAATTATCCGAGCCATGCAACTGTTTCCTTATACCGTCATAACGATGCAACCCTGCAAGCTCTTTTATATGCTTCGGCAATATACATTTCCGTTGATAAAGCCGCATAACCGTCATTTTCGTGACGATTTGGTTTGGATTTTCTCGTCAGCTCAAAGGTGAGTGTGCCGTTGAAGCCGCATTTATTCAGCCTTTCCGCCGCTTCCTTCCAATCACGGATTCCGTCAAACGGAAGCAGATGAAGGTCATCGGTCCAATAGATTTTTCCGTCATAGCGGCTGATTCCGAGGTTATCGTTGAGATGGGTGCAGATAAGCATATCGCCGTAATCGGCAAGCAGATTTTTGCTGAAATTATAGCAAAGCTCGTGACCCGAATCCCAGCAGAAGCCGACTGATTTATTTCCTTTGAACTCCTTGAGAAGAGTGTCGAGAAATTCGAGACCCTCCGTATTTTCAAGAGCAAGCTTAATTCCAAGCTCCTCGCATCTTTTTGCGACCCTTCCGTAGCGTTCAACGCCTGCGTGAGTGGGCTTGCGGTCATTATCGAAGCCGATAAATGCGTGAGTGACCATAATCGGGATTTCGGAATTACTGCAACCCTCGGCGAAGGAAATCAGCTCCTTCTCGGCAATTTCGCCAAGCTCGCCTTCTTCATCCCACATATCATCCGAGCGGTTGAACGGTGCATGAAGCGACTGAACACCGAGACCTGTTTTTCTTGCAAAATCCGCAAGGTGAGCATAGTCAACATTTCTGTCGCTCGCATCAATGAAAATTTCTTCAAAGCCGGCATTTCCGATTATTTCAATCAGGTCTTCGGGAGAAGCACCGAAGGAATCCGAAAGACCGAGACAAAGTTTCTGTTTATACATATCAATTCTCCATCAGAAAGTTATTTACCTGTTCAAGAGAAGGTATTGTCTCTGCCGCTCCTGCCTTTGTGACGGCAATTGCAGATGCCGCACTTGCGAAGCGAAGAGCCTCTTCGGGAGCTTTTCCGCTCATGAGCGAATTGAGAATATATCCCGTGAAGGTGTCGCCTGCACCGGTTGTGTCAACTGCGTTAACTTTGAATGCGGGCACTTTTGCCGTTACCTTGCCATCGGAATAAATTGCCCCGTCTCCGCCGAGGGTGAAGATAACCGCTCCGCCGACCTTTTCGCAGAGAGCTTCAATAACCTTGCCGTTGTCGCTTTCTCCCGTGATGCTCTGACCTTCATATTCGTTGAGAATAAGATAATCAATTCTGCTGTAATCGAAATCCTTTAATTTATCAACATAGGGCGATGGGTTGAGGGCGATAACAAGACCTTTTTCATGAGCCTTTTCAATCATATATTCAACCTGCGAGGTTTCATACTGCATCAGAATAAGGTCACCCTTTGAGAAATTCTCAAGCACCTCATCGCAATAATCGGGAGTAGTTTCACGGTTTGCACCGGGGAAAAGAATCATCTGATTCTGTCCGTCAGGGTCAACCTCAATAACCGCATGGCCCGAAAAGCTGTCTGTAACCTTAATCAGCGAAGTATTTACTCCGACCTTTTCAAGATATTCTTTAAGAAAAATGCCGTCAGAGCCAATCTGACCTGCCATATAGACTTCCATTCCCGAATTTGAAAGGGATATGGACTGATTGAGACCTTTTCCACCGACATGGATTTCATATCTGCCGCAGGAAAGGGTTTCGCCTTTTTCGGGGAGATGGCTTAAGGAATAAACCTTATCAATGTTGAGAGAACCGAAAACAATAGCTTTCATTTAACCTATCACCTTTCTGAATTCCGAAATGCCTTCGTCAAGCGTGAAATTCTTTGAAAAAATGCTTGAAGTGCCTGCAACGAAAATATCAGCACCCGCATCACGCATTTTGACTGCATTTTCAAAGCTGACATTTCCGTCAACCTCTATCTTTTTATCCGATAAACCTTTTTCGGCAAAAAGCTTCTTGATTTCCGAAATTTTTTCAAGAGCCGAAGGAATCATTTTCTGCCCTGCAAAGCCGGGATTGACCGCCATGACAAGCACTCCGTCAATATCATCAAGAATATAATCAAGCACCGAAAGGGGAGTAGCAGGGTTGAGAGCAACATATGCCTTTGCACCCCTTCTTTTGATTGCGGCAAGAGCCTTCTGAAGATGAGCTGTGCTTTCTGCGTGAACGGAAACAATGTCCCCCTCGCCGAATTCAAACCAATCGAGCTTGCTTTCGGGTTCATTTATCATCAGATGAATATCAAGCGGAATTTTTGTGATTTTTTTCAGAGCCTTGCAGTAATCCGTTCCGAGAGTAAAATTCGGAACAAAATGACCGTCCATAATATCAATATGAAGATATTCAATATTATTTTTTTCAAATGTTTTCAATGTGTCTACAAGAGTGAGAATATCTGCACACATCATTGACGGAGAAATCTTATTCATTGTCGTTCTTCCTTAAAAATCAATTTCGAGTCTGTATCCTTCAATATTTTTATCCTTGATGAAATTGCGGGAGTTGATGATAATTTTTGATTCATAAACCTCCATAGTCAGACCCATGCCGCCGTTGTCGTTGCATTCGCCGACTGTTTCATCGTTATATTCCATGCTCGGAAGATTGAAATAATAAACATTGTTTTCGTTTTCGTAGTCTGACGGAGCGAAGGTGTGATGGTGACCGCTGAAAAAGAGAATCGGAGCTTCTGCCGAAGCGTGCTTCTGAAGAATTTCATCAATTCTTGCAGGGATAACGGAGCTTGTCATTCCGTTTCTGCCGTCAATCGGTTTATGAGAGAGAACGAAAGACGGAAGACCGCTCTTTTCTGCCTTTGCGAGCTCGCCGTCAAGCCAGATGAGCTGTTCCTCCGAATATGTCGGAGAATTTTCATGCAGGTCAAGGCTTTCGGTTGCAAGGCAGATGAAATAATAGCCGTCAATGACCGTTGAATAATAAACCTTGTCGGTTTCGATTCCGTTCTTTTTCAGATGATTGAGGAAAAGCTCCGTTGCTTTTTCATAATCAGGGTCTGCACTTCCGTGCCATGAATCGTGATTGCCCATGCAGGCTACCATATGCTTCGGCTTGATATAAACCGATTCAAGGCGGCGTTCATTCCAATATTCTCTTGTGTCACCGCTGTTGGTGATGTCACCGATATTGAGAAGCACATCAATTTCCTCCGTGCTTTCGCCGATGCCTGCATAAGCGTTTCGCAGAATATTGGTCCGGTCACGGAAGCTGTTGTTATCCGCATGAGTATCTGAAACAACTGCACAGTTCAGGATTATTCCGCTTTCCTCGGGAGAATAGGTTTTGACCGTTCCGAGGATATTCGGAATGAGCGAAAAAATAACCGAAATGGTTACGAATATTGAAGTTATGTAGCTGATTACTGCTTCCATTTATTTAACCTCTTATCTTTCGAAAATTGCGGTCTGATAGGGAGCGAGGTTGAATTTTCCCCATCCCTTTTCGCCCGAAATGAGTTCCTTCATTTCATATCTGAATCTGACGGAATTTTCACTGTCCTTCATGTTGATTGCAAAGATGTATTCCTTGTCGCCGCATTTTCTTGACGAAAGAATAACTCCGTCCTCCGCTTTGATAAGCGGTTCGATGCCGTATTCTTTTCCGATTATCTCTGCAAGCTTTTCGTAGAAATAAATATTGCAGTTGTTGAAGCCGTAAAGAATTGCTTTGCCGAAGCCGAAATCGTTTGAGGTGATTGCAGGAGTGCCGTTCAGCCTGCCGGATGTGTATTCCGCAATTTTAACGGCGGTGTCGGTTGCGATTGCATCAACTTCTCCCGTTAATTCATAAACAGAACCATCGGCAAATCTGACATTGCATTCGCCTGTGTGTTTTTTCATATCAGCTGAATAAACTCTGCCCGAAACGCTGGAGCCGCAAAGCTCCGAGAAAAGTCCGGGAGCAAGAAGCTCACGGGTCTGGTTGTTTTCATCTCTTGTTCCGCATTCGGAATTCATAACAACTGTTCCGCCCTCGGAAACGAAGTGCATTATCTTCTGTGCTTCCTCTTCGGTTGTTATGCGGTGATTGGGCAGAACAATGATTTTATATTTTGAAAAATCATCCTGCATTCCGATAACATCAATATTTGTTTTGAGAGCATTCTTGAAGCCGCCGTAGCAGTTGAAGAATTCTTCATCATAAAAGCCGTCAACAACCCAGTCACGCATTCCCCAGCTGTTTTCATAAGAATAGAGAATTGCGATGTCGGATTCGGTTTTTCCGTTTTTGATAATCGGATAAACCTTTCTTATGTCTGCCGAGAGCTTTTCGAGAACGGGTTTAGTGTCTGCTCTGTAATTTTTATCCTTGCCGAGAATGCCGTCATATCCCTGCTCAAAGCTGCCGTTCGGAGTTCTCCATTCGAAAAAGAGAGTTCCGAATGCTCCGTGAGAAATATTCAGCCATGTCTGTGCCGCAATAACCTCGGGATTTGTGTCTGCATCAACAAATGCCTTCTGCTCTGCAACAAGGAATTCGTTTCTGCCGTTTGAGAGTCTGCGGTCAAAGCTGTGTTCCATTGAAGCACGAAGCTGAATTCTGTAATCATCGCCGAAGGGCTGAGGAACATAGTTATCCCACGCCGCATAGTCAAGATATTTTTCGCCGTCAAAGCAGTTGACAGACCAGTTTGCACCCGGCCAGTTGGTGTAAATAAATCTGTCGGGAGAATTCTTTCTGACATAGCCTGCTTCCATATAGAGAAGACGGTTGAAGGTGAAAGAAAAATATCTGCGGTAATCGAGCTGAACCTGCGGAGACCAGCCGCCCTCGGAGATGTTGACGGGAATTTGGATTTCGTCAAAATCGTTATAGACATTTGACCACATCATTGAAAACCACGCCTTGTTGAGCACATCAATGGTTTTATATTTCTTTTTCAGCCATTTTCTGAAACCTATATTGCAGTTTTCGTCAAAATCCCAGAACGGAAAACCGGGTTCGTTATCGAGCTGCCAACCGATAATTGCCGGGTGACTGCCGAGAGCTTCGGTCTGCTTCTCGGTGATTTTTTCGGCATATTCAAGAAAAATATCCGAAGAAAGGCATTGACCCTTTCTGCCGCCGAAATCATAATGGCCGAACTTGTTTCCACCCTTGATTTCGGGGTGTTTCTTATAAAGCCACGGCGGAGCAACTGCCGTAGTGGTGCACATAACAACACCTATTCCGTGCTTCCTTGCACAGTCGAGCGCACGGAGCATCGGCTCAAAATTATATTTTCCCTCTTCGGGTTCATACCAGCTCCAGGCGAATTCGCCCATACGCACGGCATTGAAGCCGAGAGCTTCCATCTTTGCAAAATCCTCTTCCCATTCGCTTTCGCTCCACCATTCGGGATAATAGGAGGAGCCGAGATAAAATTCCTTCATTTTCCGCATTCCTTTCGAATTTATATCTGAGACAATATTCTACCACTTTCCGTTATTTTTTTCAATAAAAAACCGCAACGGAAACAAAAATCATAATGGAAATAAAAAAGTTACAGTTTTATTAAGATTTTTCATTCTGAAAGTTGAAATAATAATTATTTCTGTTAAAATAAGGATATACCATTAAAACGGAGGTTGAAGCATTGAAAAAATATGATTATATTGTTGTCGGCTCGGGATGTGCAGGATTGAGTGCCGCTCTTGAGCTTGCGGTCAGCAAGAAAAAAGTTCTCCTTATCGAGCAGCATAATATTCCCGGCGGATGTGCAACGGGATTTGTCAGAGGTAGATTTGAATTTGACCCCTCTCTTCATGAGCTTTGCGGAGTAGGCTCTGCGGAAAATCCCGGAGGAACCCGTGAGATTTTCAACAGATACGGCGTTGATGTTGATTGGATTGAAGCAACAGACTGCTTCAGAGTAATTTCAAAATATTCAGACGGAACGGCTATGGATGTCACAATGCCGTCAGGCAAGGATGCTTTCGTCGACAAGATGGAATATTATGTTCCCGGTTCAAAGGATGCAATGCTCAGATTCTTTGACCTTATGCAGAATAT
Organism: Ruminococcaceae bacterium UBA1730; assembly: GCA_002315935.1. Lineage (GTDB taxonomy): Bacteria > Bacillota > Clostridia > Oscillospirales > Acutalibacteraceae > CAG-177. Next base: position 11,449 of record DCII01000043.1, on the reverse strand, counting down.
TGATGACGGTCTTGCTTATCTCAGCTCGGATAATATCAATCCTGCCAACATATTCAAAGAGTATATGCCGATGGTGCGTTCCGGCGGATATAATACAACCGATGTGCTTAATGCTCTCTGTCTGCCCGAAAAAGCCAAGGACATTCTTTCAGTTTATTGGTCGTATCTCGGCGTTGATATGGATAATCTTTCGTTCCTTCATTATGCTTCGATGGTCAACAGCTATGTTAAATTTTCTGCATATTTCCCGAAGCATACCTCTCATGAAATCTCGGTCAAAATGGCTGAAAGATTGCGTGAGCTTGGCGGAGAAATCATGATGGGATGCAGAGCAGAGGAATTCCTTTTCAGCGGCGACAGATGCTATGCCGTCAGAACAAATCTCGGAACCTTCGTTGCCGAAAATGCAATTCTTGCAAATATAAATCCGGACATAATTTTCGGCAGAATGATTCCTCCGGAGCTCGTTCCCGCAAGAGAAAAGAAGCTCTGCGATGCAAGAAAGAGAAAGCTCGGAGCAAGAATGTTTACCGCATATTTCGGACTTAACAAAACCGCCGAAGAGCTTGGAATTAAGGATTACAGCATATTCTTTCCGCAGGGTTCGGATTCGGTTGCCGAATATAATTCTCTTAAGAGAATCAGCACAAACAATTATTCAATCTTCCTTTGCTATAATGTTCATAACCCCGATTTTTCTCCCGAGGGAACAAGCGTATGCTCATTCACAACAATGTTCACCTCGAGCACGGATTTCGATAATCTCAGGCAGGAGGATTATTATAAACTCAAAACCGCAATGGCAAAGAAATTCATCAACACTCTGAAAGAAAAAACAGGCATTGATATTTCAGACGCCATTGAAGAAATTACAATCGCATCTCCCTATACCTTTGCTCGCTATCTCAACGCTCCCGAGGGTGCGGTTTACGGCTACGAAACAAGGGAATGGGACGGCATTATTGCAAGAACAATTGAAATGACAATGGGACTTGATTACAAAGTTAAGGGGCTTTATCCCATCGGCACAAACGGCGTGCGTGGTGACGGCTATTCAAGTGCATATGCTGACGGACAGATTATTGCACAGAAGGCAATGGCAGATTCCGAAAAGGAGGGCAAATAATCATGGCAATGAAATTCGGAGTTAAATCAACTGCGGCAGATATAAAGAAATTCACGAGCCTTATCACCAACCGTGAAGCCGCAATAAGAAAGGCAAAAGCCAACGACATCAACCCTTCATTCAGAATAAACGAGCTTGCAAGGAAGTATCATCCCGATTATCAGAAAATGATTATTTCCGAAATCATCAGCCATGAGGGTGCAGATGCAAAAACCTTTGTTTTCAAAAAGGCTGACGGCTCGGAAGCGGCATTTTTCAGAGCAGGTCAGTATGTCAGCGTGCTTCTTAAAATTGACGGAAGCCTTGTAACAAGACCGTATTCAATCTGCTCTTCTCCGCTTGAAGCAAAGCAGGGAATTGTTAAAATTACCGTCAGAAATGTCAAGGACGGCTTTGCCGCTCCCTATATGCTTGAGAATTTCAAGATCGGTGACGAAATTAAAATCTCGGGTCCCGAGGGAACATTCTATTATGAAGAGCTTCGTGATGCAGAAAATGTTATCGCCATTGCAGGCGGAAGCGGAATAACTCCGTTTCTTTCAATGGCATATGCAATCCGTGACGGACTTGAGGATTTCAACCTGACAATTCTTTTCGGCTCAAGAACGGAAGAAAATATTCTTTTCAGGAATGAGCTTGAGGCGGTTGCAAAGGAATGCGATAAGATAAAAGTTGTCAATGTTCTTTCTGACGAGAAGAAGAAGGGCTATGAAAACGGCTTCATCAATGCAAAGCTCATTAAGAAATATGCTCCAGAAGGCAAATATTCAATCTTTATGTGCGGACCCGAAGCAATGTACCGCTTTGCAGAGAAAGAGATTGAAAAGCTCGGCATTGAAAAGAAATTCATCCGCCGTGAGCTCCTCGGCGTAACGAAAAAAGTTGCTTCTCTTGAAGATTATCCTAAGGAAGCCGCAGGAAAAGTATTTGATGTAAAAGTTATAATCGGCGAAAACGAATATAACATCAAGGCAAACGCTGATGAGCCTGTTCTTGCCGCAATTGAAAAAGCCGGAATTCCCGCTCCGTCAAGATGCAGAAGCGGCGAATGCGGTTGGTGCCGTTCGAAGCTTGTCAGCGGAAACGCCTACACTCCGAAGGAGAACGAGGGCAGAAGATTTACCGATATTGAATTCGGCTATATCCATCCCTGTGCAGCATTCCCTCTGAGCGATATGGTTATTGAGGTCCCCGGAAGCTACATGAAATAAGTTTTCGGGCATTTCATTAAAAGTTATCAGCAAAAAAGGATTTTAACTCATCCGGTTTCAGATGAATTAAAATCCTTTTGTTCATTATATACCTATTATATTAAATCGGTTTATCAGAATGAGCCTCCGCCTGCAACAACGCTGATAAGCTTCGGAAGCATAATGAAGAATTTCGGAAGCCAGTTGCTGAAGGTATAGGCGGCAAGAGCACAGAAGCTGGGGATAACTCCGAGATAGAATTCCGCTTCGCTTGTTGTGTTGTCGCCCGTGAAGGTTATCTTATTCTGACCCGTTGTTTTTGTAAGAGTGAACGAATCGGTGTTGGTTATCGGTCTGTTCACGGCTTCAATGCCCTGCTCGTCAAGGTCATCCTGAAGAATATATGAATTGAATGTAAGAGTACCGCCGTCAATCGAAACGGTGTTGAAGCATCCGCCGATGTTGGTTTCTCTTGTGCTTTCCCAGTCTGTGCCGTTCCAGTAATTTCCAAAACCTTTTTTCTGAATGTTGAGCATTCCGATGAATTCGGGCTTCATGAAGTTATTGACAAGGAATGTGCGGACCTCATATCTCTTTGAACCTGCCGTTCCGCAGAGAACATAGGTTACGCCGTTATCATCAATTTTGTTATTTGTGAGGGGCTTTGTGCGGAGATACTGATGGTCATGTCCGCTCAGAACAAGGTCAACATCGCAGGCATCAAGCACCTTTGTGAGCGACTTCTGAAGGTAGAGAGCATCGGGCCATTTGCCGTCCTTGCCGAGGGTATAGGGGGTTTTGTGCATACAGACAATCTTCCAATCCTTATCGGTTGAATTCATGTCATTCTTAAGCCACTTGAGCTGGGCAAGGCTGATTGAGAGCACATCGTTTGTGTTGAGGATTGCAATATGAGCGTTACCGTAGTCAAATGAATAATTAACGCCATTGAGAGTCTGAACACTTTCGGAGGTGTCAAGGCAGAAAAGATTATTGAACCAGTTCCATACTCCGAGACCGTCATGATTGCCTGAAACGGGAGCAACTGTGGTTGTGGTGTTTATTCCGTCCATAACCTGTGCATAATAATCCCATTCTTCATTTGTGCTGTCATTGGTGAAGTCACCCATATTGAGCATGAATTCGGCAGAAGGCATGGTTCTGAATGCGGCAGAAACCGTGTCTGCACCCTTCTGAAAGTTTTCAAGGTTGCCTGCCTGAATATCCGCATAGGCAATGAAATCAACCTTATCATCGGCGTTATCCGTTGTGAAGGAGCCGTAAACAGCGTTGCTTGAAGCCGTTGCACCCGGCTCAAGGTCAATGGAATATGTGTATTCCTTTCCTGCCGCAAGACCGGTTACAACCTGCTTATAGCAGAAATTGCCTTCCCATTCGAAGCCTTCAACGGTGAATTCCTTAACGGGGACACCTGCTTCGGAAACCGTAAGCTTCGCCTTATGATTTTCTTTTGAATACCAGCAGAAGCCTCTCTGCGTTGCAGTATCGCCGTTAACGGCAACCGAAATTCTGAAAGCTTTATCGGCAGCTGCAACATCATCAGCGGATGCGGAAACTGCTCCGCCGAAGAGGAGAGCCACGCAAAGAACAATGCTGACTAGTCTGAAAAATGTTTTTTTCATGTTGATTTCCCCTTTCACATCAATGGATAAAGATTATCATTAATTTCATTTTTTGTCAACAGGGAAAAGAACGCAAAAAAATCTTTTTAATCTGAAACGGTTGAATATCAAGGGATTAGCTTTGATTTCAGCCGTTTTTTTCCTTTGCCTGATAAACCTTTCCGAGTTTAAGAAAATCCTGTTTGAGCTTTAGGTTGAGAGAGCTTCTCTCAATAATCAAACGGGAGGTCATGATGAAAAAACCGATTTCCGAAAAGGAAAGATGCTTTTGCAGAGACTACGCTTATTCGGGCGATGCACGGGGAAGTGCCGCAAGAGCAGGATATATCATCTCACCCGGCAGGAGTGCCGCAAAGCTTCTTGCGAGGGATGATATAAGAAAAGAAATATCCGAAATTGAAAAGCAGAGGTCAGGTTCCAAAGGCTGTGCGGAAAAGGGGCTTTACAGGCTCGCCTTCGGCTCTGTTTCAGATGCCCTGAAGCTGATTCTCAATCCCGATTCGCTGACCGAAAAAGATGCGGAAACTCTCGACCTTTTCAATGTTTCGGACATAAAAATTCCAAAGGGCGGCGGAATAGAAATCAAATTCTTTGACCGTCAGAAGGCTCTTGAAAAGCTCGCTACTCTTGAATCACCCTCTGAAAATCCGCAGAGCAGCTTTATCAAGGCTCTTTCGATGGGGGCTGACCGCCTTGTGCAGGATGATGCGTTCTGAGCAGTAAAGATTTATTTGCTCCGTTTTCCAAAAAACAGATGTGCGTTTTATGCTGGTGGATGCCCGAAAGTCCGTTTCACCGCTATGATGCCGTCATCTGTGACGGTGCGGTGCGTTCAGGAAAAACACTCTGCATGAGCGTTTCGTTCGTCAGCTGGGCATTCGCAAATTTTTCCGATTCATCATTCGCACTCTGCGGCAAAACCATTGCCTCCCTGCGCAGAAATGTTATTACCGTTCTGCTTCCGATTCTTCGTGAAATCGGCTTCAACTGCACCGAAAAGCTTTCACAGAATTATGTTGAAATCGAATTTTCAGGCAAAACAAACAGATTCTATCTTTTCGGCGGCAAGGATGAAAGCTCTGCTTCTCTGATTCAGGGCATGACCCTTTCGGGAGTGCTTCTTGACGAGGTTGCCCTCATGCCCCGTTCATTCGTTGAACAGGCTCTCGCAAGATGCTCCGTTGAAGGCTCAAAGCTTTGGTTCAACTGCAACCCCGAACACCCGATGCACTGGTTTCACGAGGAGTGGATACTCCGCCATGAAGAAAAAAACTGTCTCTATCTTCACTTCACCATGCAGGATAATCCCTCACTCACTCACGCAATAATCGCAAGATATGAAAAGCTTTATTCAGGTGCATTCTATGAAAGATATGTGCTCGGCAAATGGGTTGCGGCACAGGGCTGTGTCTATCCGATTTTCTCCCACGAAAAGCACGTTGTGCCCATGCCCGAAGGCTTTGAAAAGCATTATATTTCCTGCGATTACGGAACGGTCAATCCCTCATCCTTCGGGCTGTGGGGACTGAAAAACGGGAAGTGGTACAGAATTGAGGAATATTATTTTGATTCAAGAGCGGAAGGCTATCAGAGAACGGATACGGAGCATTATTCGCATCTTGAAAAGCTTGCAGACGAAAGAAAAATCGAAGCCGTTATCGTTGACCCCTCTGCCGCAAGCTTTATCGAATGCATCAGGCGAAACGGAAAATTCCGTGTTATTCCTGCAAAGAACGATGTTATTGACGGAATCCGCAGAGTTTCGGATATGCTCAAAAGCGGAAATCTGCTTTTTTCTGCACAATGCAAGGCTTCCCTTCGTGAATTTGGTCTCTACCGTTGGGAAGAAAATTCCTCAAAGGACTCCGTGAGGAAGGAAAACGACCACGCTATGGACGACATACGCTATTTCGTTTCTACCGTTGCGGCGGATGACGGAAACGAAGGATTTTTTGCCATTGCGGCAAGAAGAAATTGAAATCAGGAGAGTTGTAATTGGGAATTCTGAAAAAAAGAACGGTCTCAAGAATCTCGGCTCCCGTGACACAGGCAATGACACGGCATCCGTTCGGAATTCTTGAAGGCTATGCTCCTCTTTCGGCACCGCAGAACAGGCTTTACTATGCTCTGCGTGAAGCAGTGCCGATTATTGACGCGGCGATATTCAAAATCGTAAGGCTCATTGGCGGCTTCGAGGTTGTGTCGGCTGACCCGGGTGCACAGAAAATGCTTGATGAATTTATCGGCAATGTGCCCGTCGGCGGAAACCGCAGGGGACTGAATGCGTTTATCGAAACCTATTTTGAACAGCTTCTCACCTGCGGCACGGCAATGGGTGAGATAGTTACCGACACAGACGGTCTGCCGTGTGCTTTATTCAACGCTCCGCTCAAGGGGATTGAGCTTAAGAGAGCGGAAAACGGCTTTGACATAGATATTTTTGTTCAGGGAGAGGGCGGTCTTAAAAAAGCCGAAAGACCTGAGCTTTGCCTTCTCAGCGTGCTCAATCCCGACCCCGGCTCGCTTACGGGAAATTCTCTGCTCAAGGGACTTCCATTCGTAAGCGGAATTCTGCTCAAGATATTCAACAGCATCGGAGCAAACTGGGACAGAGTAGGTAATCTGCGTTTTGCAGTAACCTATAACCCAAAAAACGATGCAATGGACAGAGCTTACGCCAAGGACAGAGCAATGCAGGTTGCAAGGGAATGGGGCGAAGCGATGCAGAGCGGCTCGGAAATCAAGGATTTCGTTGCTGTCGGCGATGTGCAGATAAAGGTTATCGGTGCAGACAATCAGATTCTTGACAGCGAAGTGCCCGTCAGACAGATTATGGAGCAGATTATCGCCAAAACAGGTCTGCCGCCGTTCATGCTCGGCATTTCATGGTCCAGCACCGAAAGAATGTCTTCTCAGCAGGCGGATGCACTCACCAGCGAGCTTGAGGCTTATCGCCGCACTCTTTCGCCCGTTATCAGACAGATTTGCGATTCCTTCGTCAGAAGCAGGGGCTTCTCCGGCGGTACAAAAATCATCTGGGATGACATCACTCTTCAGGATCAGGTTGAAGAAAGCAGAGCTTTGCTTTACAGGGCACAGGCAGAAAAAATTTCAAGAGGTGAATAAATGAAAAACACTGAAACAATCATCACCGATGAGGACCTCAGCCTTATCGGAAATTTTACCCGAAAACAGATGAGCAGGGAAGAGCTTTATGTTTTTCCTCTCATCCTCTGCGATAATGAAATCGACAGAGATAACGAAAAATTCACCGTTTCCGCTCTTGAGGAGCTTTCAAAGCTCTTCATCGGAAAAACGGGAATTTTTGACCACGATATGAGCAGCAAGGACCAGACTGCGAGAATTTATTCAACCGAAATCAGAACGGATGACACAAAGAAAACCGCTGACGGCGAGCCATACACCTTTGTTCAGGCAAAGGCTTATATGGTCAGAACCGAAAAAAACAAGGACCTCATTGCCGAAATTGATGCGGGCATCAAGAAGGAAACGAGTGTCGGTTGCAGCGTAAAAAGCGTTGTCTGTTCAATCTGCGGAAAGAATATCCGCTCCGAGCATTGCGAACACATCAAGGGCAACACCTACGGCGGAAAATTCTGCTGTTATCTTCTCACGGAGCCTGCGGATGCCTATGAGTGGTCATTTGTTGCGGTTCCTGCACAGAAAAATGCAGGAGTAACAAAATCATATGTCCGCTCAAAGGTTGACCCGAATCTTGAAGCTCTTGCGGCTGAATACAAGGAGGAAATGACCTCCTGCATTGTCAAGGACAGTGCAAATGTTATTCCGTCAATCAGTCCGCAAACTCTCAAGAGCATCTGTTCAGTGCTAACATTGAGTCAGCTTCGTGATATGAGAGATGCTCTTTCGGTTGAAGCGAAGAAAAAGCTTCCTCTTGTCAGACAGCTTGAGGTACGTTCTGAAAGTTCTTCAGAGGAAATAAATGATTATCTTATTTAAGGAGGCATAAAATATGTCAGTATCATTCGGCGGTCTTCTTGAAAGCACCGCAACATTCAAAACAGCAGCAACAATAGACCCCGGCAAGCTTGTAAAAATCAGTGCAAACAACACAGTTGCCGCCTGCACAGACGGCGATAAATTCTGCGGATATGTTGTTTCGGGCGACGGCAGTTACGCCGCAATTCAGATTAAGGGCGTTGTTACCGTTCCTTACACGGGCACGGCTCCGACAGTCGGCTTTGCCAATCTTGTTTCAGACGGCACGGGAGTAAAGACCTCCAACTCAGGCAGAGAACACCTTGTTATCTCTGTTGATTCAACGGCAAGCAAAGTTACATTTCTTATCTGACGAAAGGAGAAAACAATATGGCAGATTTTGATAACATCAGACTTGAAAAAGGTCTCTATTCCTCAGGCAATTTCACCAAGGCTCTTGCAAGCCTTGACCCCGATGAAAACTATAAGGGCACTTCTCTTGAAGGTCTTGATGCCTATCAGCGTCAGCTCAAGAGATTTGACATCAGAGTAAGCGGTGCAGGCAGTGATGTTGTTGATAAGTTTTTCAAAACATCAGACAGTGCAGTTCTCTTCCCCGAATATGTTTCGAGAGCTGTAAAACAGGGGCTTGAACAGGCCGATATTCTTCCCGGAATTGTTGCTTCAACAACCCTCATCAACGGTCTTGATTATCGTTCGATTTCTTCCGTTCCCTCGGAGGATGAAAAGGAGCTTAAGGTCGTCAGAGAAGGTGCGTTCATTCCCGAAACGGGTATCAAAACAAAGGAAAACCTCGTCAGCCTCAAGAAGAGAGGCAGAAGTCTTGTTGCTTCTTATGAGGCAATCCGTTTTCAGCGTCTTGACCTCTTTACGGTAACTCTCCGCCAGATCGGTGCATACATTGCAAGAACTCTTCTCAAGGATGCAATCAATGTTCTTGAAAACGGTGACGGCAACAACAACGCCGCCGCAACCGTAAGCTGTGCAACTGCAAACACTCTTGCATATTCAGACCTTGTCGGCTTCTGGAACGGCTTTGACCCCTATGAGCTTAACACAATCATTGCAAGCCCTGACATGACCGCAAAAATTCTCAACCTTCAGCAGTTCAGAGATGCTCCCGCAGGACTTGATTTTCACGGCACGGGCAAGATGGTTACTCCCTTCGGCTCAAAGCTTCTTAAATCTTCAGCCGTCGGCTCGGGCAAGATTATCGGTCTTGACAAAACTGCCGCTCTCGAAATGGTCAAGGCAGGTGACATTTCAACCGAATATGACAAGCTCATTGACCGTCAGCTTGAAAGAGCGGTCATCAGCTGCACCGCAGGCTTCGCAAAGCTCTTTGACGATGCCTCTCAGGTTCTTTCACTTTAATCAAAAAGGAGGAGTATGGCATGACAGACAGTTGGAGCGTTCTCTCGCTGCTTAAAGATTACTATGCTCCGCAGATGAGCGATGAGGAGCTGCTTCCGTTCTGCGAAGCGGCTTCCTCGGAGCTTTCCGCTATGACAAAACCGGATGCCGACCCGAACGATTTCAGACTCGTATGTGCCGCTGCGGCAATTGCCAATTACCGTCTGAAATCAAAGAACATATATTCAGAAAACGGAATTTCTTCATTCAAGGCGGGCGATGTTTCTCTCAACATTTCAGGCTCGGAGACAATCGCATCGGCAAAGGCAGACAGAGATGAAGCTATTCAGAAAGCCTTACCCCTGCTCATGGATAACGGATTCTTTTTCGGGCAGGTGAGCATATGAATTTACAGACCTTATTTGAAAAGTTCGGCAGAAATGCTTCGCTCTGCACGGCTCTCGGCGTTTCCGAAGCAACGATGAATGCCTTCATCAGTCCTTTAAGATATAAGAATAAAATGTATCTTTACGGCGTTAACACCGACATCGGTTACAATTCGCAGGGACATTATCTTTATATCGGACCGCCGAATCCCGATATAACAGCCGTTTCAGACGGTCAGTATATTCTCTGCGACTCTAAAAAATACAGAATTGACCGTGCCGAAAAGGTGTATAATGGAAGCACGGTATTCTATATCTGGGCAATCATCCGTGAAATGGTTGAAATTGAAGAGGAGGATGATGATTAATGAGCGAAATCAGTGCTTTGCCTTCGGGCATAGTTGATTGGCTTAAGGAAAGAGAAGAGCTTGAGGGTATTAAATTTCTTACCGAGTTTCCGGCAATAAAAAAAGCTGTTCCGCTTAAGCACACAACGGTTGCAGTCGGAATAAAAAACATGGAAATTGTTGATGCTTTTTCGGAAAGTGATGATGGAATTCTTGAAAGGGAAGAGTTCTGCCGAACGGCAAAAATAACGCTTCGGCTCTCAATTCATGCTCCGTTCTCCTCGGGTGGCGTAGCCTGCCATGAAGCATTTGCAAATATCATGGATTGTCTCACTTTTGAATCAAGTCTTAATATTCTCACTTCAGGATGTGATGACATTGTTTCCGATAGGGATACGGATGCTTTCGTTCTGCGTGCATGGCTTAAGGTTGAAGCAAATCTTTGCCCTGCGGCAACCTCCGACCTGCCGCTTCCGTCCTTCTTTACAAAAGATTTGCTCTGCGGCTCGCATATAAGCAACAACAGCATCCATTTATCAGCCGCTCAGCAGGAATTTCTCGGTGCTCCAGTGATATGCGGCACATATTTCGGCTCGGGAGATAGCAGCGAAGAGCTTATTCTCGGTTACAGACCGAAATTCATTTTTATCACAAGAATAGGGTTGCCTATTTCAGAATACAGTAGCGGAATGAATATCGTAACAAACGCAGTCGGCGGCAGTGCGGGAACATCAATGGGTCTTGAACTGACAGACAACGGATTCAGAGTCAGGAATACCGAAGAGTATGCAGGTCTTGGATACAGAGTAAGACTCAATAACATGGGCACAACCTACCTCTTTTTTGCAATTAAATAATTTCCTTACAGGGCACGCACCGCTTAACCGAGTGAACCAATTTTCTTTCGTTTTATAGCAGTCATCTGCTTCGTTGCACTCATTCGCAATACACAAAGTATTGCTTGTTCGGTTAATGTGATGCGTGCTTTTGCTAATTCAAAATGATAATGTTGTTTTTCACGAAAAAATCTCATAATGGCAAAAAATTTTTATAGCACTAAAAAAGACTTGATTTTTTGAATGATTTGTAATATAATCATTAAGTCATTTAACTTGACGGGTGTCGTGAAATGCATTTTGTCAATTTTTATGCTCAATTCATAAAATAATTAAACATTATTTCGGGGTGTAGCGCAGTTGGGCGAACCGACATTCCGCCGCCGGTGGCGGATGAAGGAATGGCGGTGAGGTGAAGAAACAAGGAGAATTGCGAAGCACTCCAAGCGAGCAAGGCGACTATGTTTCTGAGGGAAGCGTAGCGGCTCGTAAAAAGAAACCGAAGCATAACCGCATTTTTAAATTAAACATTATTTCGGGGTGTAGCGCAGTTGGTAGCGCGCTTGGTTCGGGACCAAGAGGCCGTG
>DCII01000050.1 GCA_002315935.1 Ruminococcaceae bacterium UBA1730 | reverse complement strand
TTTGACTGTCAAACTTGGGATTATAACACATTAATTCGAAAATTTCAAATAATCAAACATAACAAAATTTAAGAATCAGATAATTAATCTGTATATGTGAAAAAGTCATGATTTTGAAGATTGATAGTTAAGAATTACTTGCTTATATTTCAAAAACAAGTGAAATTGAAATATATCTTTCGCAAAAGGTCTTTACATTTATTAAAATGTGCATATAATAGAATATAAGGAGGCGTATGATATGGAATATAAAAAGTTATTGGCCATGAGCTTTTCAGACAAAGAAAAGTATAAGCAGGTATATGAATCAAGAATCAATAACGAATGTACCACATTGCTTGATTTTGAAATTGCAGGGAATCAGGCTTTTTTTGTAACCAATCCCGAACTTCTGATGCTGATTACCAAAATTGCAAGTATGGATAAGGCTTTGGAGGAAAAGATTTCCCGATTACCCACCATAGCAATCAGACAATATATGCAACAAACATTGGTGGATGAAATAAAGCAGACCAATGACATTGAAAATGTTTTTTCCACAAAAAAGCAGATTAAAAATACAATGCAAAAAATAGAAAAGAAAGATTTTAACGGAAGATTCAACGGACTTATCTGCAAGTATCAAATGTTGGCAAAAAAAGAGGAGATTCCGTTGCAATCCTGCGAGGACATCCGAAAGCTTTATGATGAAATAGCACTTCCCGAGGTTCTGGAAGAAGATCCGGCGGATGCACTTGACGGTGTTCTTTTCAGAAAGGAATCTGTCAGTGTTTATTCTGACACAGGAAAAGAAATCCATACAGGAGTTTTTCCCGAACAAAAAATCATTTCAAGTCTGTCTTCGGCTTTGAAGATATTAAACGATGATACGATTAACCATTTGGTTTCTGCTGCGGTTTTTCATTATCTGTTTGCGTATATTCACCCTTTCTACAACGGCAACGGCCGTACAGACCGTTTTATCAGCAGTTATTACATTGCGAAATACCTAAACCCGTTGGTTGCCTATCGGTTATCCTATATCATCAAGAAGCATAAGTCCCAATATTATAAAATGTTCATCGAAACCAATGATAAGCGGAATATGGGAGATTTAACTCCTTTTATTCTGCAGTTTTCAGAATTTGTTCTGGAAGTAGAAAAAGAATTGTGCGAAGAAATAGAAAACAGGTTTTGCAAAATGGAATACTATCTGGAAAAAATCGAAAGTATTTCTTTTTCCGGTATCGAAAGAAACATAGCATATTATCTTGTGCTGAACGCTTTGTTTGATAACGAGGGATTGTCGATAAGTCATCTGAAAAAGATTACCCGTAATTCGTATAATACAATAAAAAAAGCAATTGAAAAGTTAAAGAAAATGAAAATGATTCGCTCGGAGACATCCGGAAAAGCTATTCTGTATGAAATTGATTTGGACAAATTGAAATAACTATCAATTGAATTCATCAAGTCTCCTATTATTAATCAGTATCACAACAGCCTTGTTTCGATGAAAAATGCACCGGTTTCTCAAATCGAGAAATTCGATGCATTTTCTGTCTGCTATGTTAGGTCGTTTCAAGAAGTGCTGTGTCACGAATTGTTTTCCGCCTTATCTTATACTTTGTTTTATACTACTATAGCCAAACTGTTGCCGTTGTAGGATTTTAATACTCAAAGTGATACTACTGCCAGCGGCAGTTATGTGTAGGCTAACACTTGAAATGTTCTTTATTTTCTACCGCTGCATTATACGGCTCTGTCAAAAACTCTTTTATAGTTACAAGCACCGTATCGAAATCATCGGTCTTTGTATCAATCTTCCGGCAGAATGCTTTCCATTTCTTTTGCATAGCATCATCACTGCCGAAAGTCATAACCTGTTCAAACTGCTCCACGGTGAAGTGGTGTCCACGGTTTTCAAAGGTTTTTTTCAGTGCTTCCGCCAGCGTTGCACCGTCAAAATCAAACTTGTTTGCAAGGTAATAAATGTCATAATAATCCTTCATACGGCTTGAAAATTCCATCAAGCTGAGTATGGCATCGAGCTTTTCTGCAACAGTTGTTTCAAGCGAATATGTGTTGACCGTTGGTGCATTGAAATCATCAAGCTGTGTAGGAATTTTTCGCTTTTTCTGTTTTGGAACAATCACATCACCAACGCCGAAATCAATGCTGAAAGGAGTTCTCGTGTTCTTGATTTTGGCAACAAGAGAAGCACCGATTCCTGCATACTTTTTTGCTACTGCTATGGGTGCAACATCTTTTATTTCAAATGTGATAAAATCATTTTCTGTTTTTGTTGCTATAATTTCTTCAATTATTTCTTTAATCTGTTCTGGGGTATTCGGAAGTCTTCTAAGCAAAAAATCTATATCAACTGTAACACGGCTATCAAAATCAGTAATTGAATAAATAAACAGGCCGCCTTTTAATACAAAGTTTTCTGCATATTTTGACTTTTCCAGCCTTCTGAGAAATTCTTCCTGACAAAACAACTGTAAACAAAGCTGATAACTTCTTCCGCTTTCCTTCGCTTTATTTTTCAGCCTTGTAAGCACAGAGGCGGCAATATCAGCCATTCAAAAGCACCTCCATCACATTCATCATTCTACTGTAAACACCCATTTCCTTTGCATATTTGGAAAGGTTAGCAAGGTTCTTTTTTGAATCTGCTACATAGGCATTGATAGCTTTATTGAAAATTTCGTTGTCAAGTTTTGTACGATATTTGAAACAGTCACATATTGTACGCTCCCTGTCATATACGGGTAGTGTTACACCGTTGAATGTTCCTTTTGTTTCGCCCAAGTGATATACATTGTTCTGAACATAATATGCCTTAACAGGGATTTCTGCTTGTATAGCTTTTACCGTTCTGGAAAATGAACGGGGTACGGCAATTGTCCATTCTCGAGGCGAAAAGTCGGTATATCCATAATAAAACAGGGCAGACTCAACACACACGATACCTTGATTCATCAATTTGCTTAGGATTAACTCCTCCTTGGGCTCATCCGCAAAAGACAACTTATAATAACCGTGTTTTACGCGTTCAATGTATCCCTGCTTGAAAAGAGAGTAAACATCCTGCTCTTTCAGTCCGGCAGAAATGAAATCCGATTTTTGGGCAATTTCTCCCACTGTATCAAAAACATTTTTTGCAATATCGTGCTTATTCAAACTGCCACCCGCTTTCTACACGCAATATTTGCATCGCGCGTGTATATAATAAACCATTATTCTAAAAATTGCAATATTTCTTCACGCTTTTCATAAATAATGCGTGTCGTTTTTGAAAACAAGGCTCTGTGTCACAATTATCGGTTAGCACAATTTTATCGTTCGTTAATTCGTTACGGTTTTTTCTTTCTAAACAAGATATTATAGCATATTTGAATCATCTCATAAGCTTCTCTTCGATTTCTATCCCCAGTTTTTCCTTGCAGAACCAAGGTCTCTACTTTCAAGGGGATGTGACAAAACGAAAAATTGTCGCAGCCATTTGAAGTTCTTTAGATGAATTTTCAAGCTTTAACGAATAATGTCAAAGAAACCGCCCGATTATTTTCAAAAGAAAACAATGAGACTTTTAGAAAACGATTTTCAAAAAATTAACATTAATATTGAAACGGATTAATGCAACAATAATAAGGCAAACGCTCATTTCACAGCAAAGGGGTGTAACAGAAATGTCAAAGAGCAAGGCAACAGTTCCTCAGGCAAGAGATGCACTTGATAAGTTCAAGATGGAAGCTGCCAGAGAGGTTGGCGTTAACCTTAAGAACGGTTATAACGGTGACCTTTCTTCAAAGGAAGCAGGCTCAGTCGGCGGCCAGATGGTTAAGAAGATGGTCGAGGCTTATGAAAACGGTATAAAATAAACTGACCCATTGCGAAAATCCGCTGTCTTTCATTGGAAAGGCGGCGGATTTATCTTCGTGAAACACAGTTTGCAAGTAAAACGCAATCCCGGCAAATTCCGAATAAGATAACGGAAATTAAGATTTAAGGAAACGCTGAATAAATGCGTCGTCACATCTTTTCGGTCTGTTTTAGCGTGAAATTCGTTGACTGCTTTAACGGTGAAGTACT
>DCII01000071.1 GCA_002315935.1 Ruminococcaceae bacterium UBA1730 | reverse complement strand
GGTTCAAATCCCGCCACTCCGACCAGCCAAAAGCCTTATGCATCAACGGTTTCCGTTTTTACATAAGGCTTTTAATTTTTGCAGGTGACTACAAAGTGACTAATAAATTTTCCGTTAACTACTTGGTGGATACACAGTTATCCGATTTTAAGAATTTTATTTTCGCTTTTCTTTTTTAGACTTTCGGTGTAATGAGTGTAGATTTTAAGGGTCGTTTCAACATCTTCGTGACCCATTAATTCTTTGGCCGTGAGCAGGTCAACCTGTTTTTCAAAAAGCATGGTGCAAAAGTTGTGTCTGATATAATGCATCGTTATTTCCGTATCATCGCCCAGGGCTGTGTGAATGAAGCTGTTCCATCGGTCGGTAACTTGCGAATAACTCAGTGCTCCACCTTCATCATCAACAAAGAGAAGACCGGGAGCGTAAGAATCCAAGTCAAGCATTTTTCGGAGCTTATCAGGAATAGGAACTTTGCGAACTCCAGCGGCTGTTTTTGGCGGTGAGAGAGCAGGTTGATTATTATCCGCATAGGTAAACTGCTTATTAATAGTTAATTCGTTCTTTCCAATATCATCTCTTGTAAGTGCAAGAGCTTCTCCTCTTCGAAGACCGAAGAAATAGAGAAAAAGAGCAAAATCACCGAACGGATGTGTTTCGGCTGTTTTGAGATATTTTTTTCTTTCTTCAAGAGTAAGTGCTCGGCAGTTTTTCACGGGGTTACCTGCAGTTGTGAGACTTGATGCAGGGCTTACAACAATCAACTTATTCTTAACCGCTTTATCAAAAAGACTGAAAAGGAGAGTCCTTACCGAAGTCACGGTCTTAATGCTATAATCCGCAGACATATCGTTAAGAATCTTCTGACAGTTGAACTCTCTGACCTGTGACAGCCTCATCTTGCCGATTTTTTCTTTGATATGATTATTATACAAGGATTCGTAAAAGTTCTTAGTTGAAGGTCTGCATCCGCTTTTATAACTTTCAAAATAACGGATATACCATTCGTCAACCGTGATGCTTGTCGGTTCAACTCCGAATGCTGCATTCTCTCTGTATTCTCTTACTTTCCGGTCCAGACCTGCAATGGTAGCAGAACGCAGTTTCTTATACTCGACTTTTCCGTTTGGAAGATACAGACCTGTTTTTTCGTAAGTGTAATACAGGTCTTTTCCGTCTCGTTTCTCTCTTTTATATTTTGCAATCGGCATAAAATCTCCTTTATTTTATAAAAAATATTGATTTTAAATAAAGGAGCGGATATAATAAATATACCAACTCCTTTGTGCGAAGGAACGGTGTCTGAGATTCCCGAAAGTACCAGTTTCGGGGGTCTTTTTTTATTTGTCAAGTTCTTCCATAAATCCGGCCGTAATAATACCGGATGGAAGAGCAATAATGGCAATCCCGAAAATAGAAGACAACATCGTAACGACTCTTCCGATTGTAGTCACAGGGTATATATCGCCATATCCCATTGTTGTAAGCGAGACGGTTGCCCAATAAACAGCATCAAAGAATGATTTGAACGATTCGGGCTCAACGTTGAAGATTATTAAAGCAGACACAAGAACATATCCCAAAGCAAGAATGCCGACGGTTGTCAGAATCCGACTCTGATTTTTGAAAACTTTAATGATTAACGAAATGCTTTTAGAATAACGGATAAACTTGAAGGCTCGAAACACTTTAAATGTTCTGAACAGTCTGAAAATCTTCAAAAGCTTGAAGCCCTGGTTCAGAAAAGTTAATGACGGCAAAATCGAAACTAAGTCTATTATTGCCATCGGAGTAACAGGATAAAACAGGAACGATACCGTCTTTTTCTCGAGTTTATAGTCAGCAGTGAACCATCTCAGCAGATAATCACAAATAAATATTACAACTGAAATTTTTTCCGCAACATCAAAAAAACTATTTGACGAGCGAAAAGCGAGCGGAATAATGCTTATTATGATAACAAGCATCATAAACCAATCATATATACTGCTTAATGTATCATCATCTTTCGATATTTCAATTATTTCAAAAATCCTTTTTCTCATAACAACATCCTCAAGTCTCTTCAGAGGCTCTATTTTTTTATATCTGAAGCCGAGTTATTATATTTCTCTTATTAAATATTTGGGAATTCCGAGAACATAGAAGCTCTCAAGTTCGGAACCCGAAATCTCTTTTGGCATATATTCGGGATTAACAGGTATGAGAGATATACCGATTTTTGTCTTTTCGATTTTCTTTAAGGTTGCACACTCGCCGTCATATATCACGGCGGCTATGCTCCCGTTTTCAAAAACTTGCTGCTTTAAAATTAAAACCTTGTCACCGTCCTGAAACTGAGGATACATTGAATTTCCACAGACAGACAAAACAAAGAAATCTTCCTGTTTTCTTCCTTTAAGATAAGAAACGGGAACCTCAACAGTTTCGCCGCTCCAGTCCTCAACTGCAATATGCTCATATCCTGCGGCGATTTCGCCGATAACAGGAAAAATAACGGTTTCGGTTGTTATTTTTGGACCAACCAGATTTTTTCTTCCGATAAGATAATCAATTGACACATTAAAATAATCCGCAATTAATTCAACTGTTTCAAAATCCGGAGTTCGGTTTCCGCTTTCGTACATACTGATTGTGCTTTTTGCTATACCGAGAATTTTCGCAAGTTGTTCTTGCGTTAAATCTTTTTTGTTCCTTAAACATTTTAGAGCGTCACAAAACAAATTAATCACCTCAATCCGCATTATATCACATTTTGTGAAAAAATCAAGAAAAAATTCACGAAATGTGTTGACAAAATAAAAAAACCGTGTTAACATAGGTTTACAAAGTGTGAACAGGAGTGATAAAAATGAACAAAACAAATGTTGGTAAAAAACTTAGAGAACTAAGGACATCCCAAAAACTTACTCGTGAAGAACTCGCCGGCAAGCTTGGAGCAAGCGTATCGGCGATTGCTATGTACGAAAATGGAGAAAGAACACCAAGAGACGAAATGAAGTACAAAATTGCAGTTTTTTTCGGGGTTTCTCTTGAGTCTCTTTTTTTTAGCAAATAAGTTCACACAATGTGAACAGAATGGAAGGATGAAGGAAATGGAAACAATTTATATGTCTCCCGCAGATGCGGCAAAGCGTTACGGAATCGGTCGAAATGCTATATATGACATTATGGCACTACCCGATAGCCCACCAACACTCAAGATCGGTCAAAGGCGATGCCTTCCGGTTGCAGATTATGACAAGTATATCAAAGAAACTTTTACGAGACCGAAAGGAGAATAAGACAGCATGAACCTTACATTATCACAAGTTACAATTTTGCTTACAATCGGAAATCTTTGGTTTTGTATTTTCGGATTTATCATCGGTCGCATTATAGTTCACGCAATCAAAAATCATCTTGAACGGCAGAAGAACCGCAAGGCAGCACAGAAGCGTGTTGAGAAGCATCAGCAGGAGAGAACGGCGTGGATGCTCAGTCAGATGAATGCCGGTTACATCGGCAAACCGTTTACTGAATCAGATTTGCAGTAACCAACAATCACAGGATGAATAATATGATATTAATTTTATGAAATGAGGTATCAAATATGATAGTCAGAAGCTTTATAAAATATCCCGATGGCACAATTAAGAATATGGATGACCTTACTAAAGAAGAGAAGGATTACGTTCTTAAGAAAATGAGCGAAAACCTCACAAGAGTTATGAGCAATTATTTTGCAACTCATGAACCAATCGGATTTCTTCGTGATGAAGATTAAACAATGAACAAAAGAAGGATGAACAAAATGAACATCAAAACCTGTGGACGATGCGGAGCGGTTTATGAAGAATACGAGTTGCCGAATCACATTATAATTCTTATACCGAAAGAGCCGATAAAAGATAACGAAGTAATTAACCTCTGCCCTCAGTGCAGGTCAGAATTCGAAATATGGTTAGGTGGTGAAGATTTTGGATTACAACGAAATTCACAGAATTGCAGTCGAATGCAAGAGACCGCAGTTGAGTAACATCGAGGATAACCTTGCATACTTCGCTCTCTATGGTCTGAATAAGGCTTACGGTGAGCGGATTATAACCAAGAGTGAGGCATCCTCGTATAAAGTAAGGTTCGGTTATATTATTGACGACCTGAAGAATCAGAAGAATCTATCTCTCGAGGCTTATAGAGCTTATCAGAACAACATAAAATCCGCAAGCACCCGATTGAGTGACCTGATGAAGCAGGTCGGCCCGGATGCGGATTTTCAAGAACTATTTCTTTCGGCACTCGGAATAATCGAACAGTTCGAGGGAATGAGTGAAAACTGTATTCAGAAAAATGCAGAAAATCGAATTAAAGGCAAGTTACCGCTTTCGGAGAGGACCAAAGCCGACAAATCCGTAACAAATACAACTGTAGATGCGATTATTGCCCCCAAAAATGAAGTTAACGCAGAAAAACGAAAGAAATTCATCAAGCCAACTATTGAAGATATCCAGATTTATTGCCGGGAAGCGAATCTGAATATTAATATCGAGCAGTTCTATGATTATTACGAGAGTAACGGATGGAAGGTCGGGAAGAACCCGATGAAGGACTGGAGGTCTGCCGCAAGGAATTGGAATCGCCGAAATCATCCCCAAAAAGCCGAAGCAAAGACAACAAGCTATGACATAGATGAATTTATTAATCGTTCAATTCACGGAGAATTGAAATACGAAAGGAAGAAAAAAGCAGTATGAACCCCAAAAAAGAAAAAAGGTATGCAGTAATTATATATGCAAATAATCCGGCAAATGTAATTGAGTTTAATTCTGTCGAAAATCTGTATGAGATAATTCACAGATTTGTTGATAGTTTTGTTAAGCGTATCAAATCTAATCACACCGAAAAAGAATCTTCTCTTTATGTCAAAGAGTGGAATTGCGGTAATGTGAATGAAAAAGCAACTTATTATGCTGATATTCCGCTTGATGAAGACATCAGAGGCACGGCAATACTTGTCGCCACCGAGGATGATTATATAGTCGGTTATACCGAAGATGAAGCAACTGAAATATGCAAGGAGATAAACAATTTATAAAATTCAGGAGTGAAGGATAATGAATAACATATGCGTATGCTGCGGAACGGATATTCCCGAAGGCAGGCAGGTTTGTCCCGGATGTAATTTAAAAGAGTGCGAGAAGAATCCAAAGCGAGCGGATGTTATTCGCTCTATGGACAACAAGCAACTTGCAGAGTTTATTTGTTTCATTAATAACGATATGCTCGAATTCGGCTATTGCGGAAATGTTTGTAAAAAATGCATTGAAGAAGAAATAGATTGCGATGTTGACGATATGACTATCATTGAATGGTGGCTGAATCAGGAGGTGTGAATATGATTGAAACAATTAACATTGATAAGAGCTATGAGGAATTCAAGGATTCGCTCAATCGGATTATTGACGAAATTGACAGCAATGCCAAAATTCTTATCATCTCGGTCGAAAAAATGATTTGTCAATGCGGCAAGTATTGTGAGGCTTGTGAATGTCTGAATGAAAGTTACAGTTAATGAAATTCTTGAGGATATTCGCTACATGGCTCAGGCTGAATATCGCAAGGCACGGCAGTCAGAAGGTACCGCAAAACTCCGACACAAAGTCAAAGGCGATGCCTTTATGACAATTGTAAAAAAATACGAGTCAAAAAAGTAATGAAACGGCGGTCGACTTCACGGTTGGCCGCCGAGAAGGATGATAAAGGATGAAAGTTAAAAGAAGGATTTTCGCCGGAGCAGTCTGCGAGCAGGTTATTTATTCGGTTTCTGACCGTGCCGGAGCGAAGGGAAAACCTGTTCTCCGCTTCAAAGACGATGAAGAGAGAGCGTCACACCGTATCGGCATTGCCCGCCGCCGTCACGCTCGAATTTTTAACGAAACATTCACAACAGAATCAATTTACTCAACTCTTACCTTTGCTGATGAATTCGAGGTCCATACCTTCAAGGAAGCACGCAAGGTAAGGGATAACTTTTACCGCAGATTAAGGTACCATTACCCGGATGCGGTTATTGCCATATATATGGGTAGAGGCAAAAGCACAAACAGAATTCATTTTCACCTTGTTACCGACGGTATTCCCGAAACATCCATAATCAGCCAATGGACTTATGGGATAGTTCAGCATTGCACTAAACTCCGAAGCGAAAACATATACGACGGAAACAACTGCGGAGCGGATTATACCGGCCTTGCAAATTATCTGTTCAATCATTGGACCGCCGAACAGGGCGGACATTATTACAAGATTTCAAATAATTATAAAAGACCGGTTATCGAGGAGCCGAAAGAAGTTAAGCGTAATTATTCTTCGCTCAATCCGCCGAAGCCACCGAAAGGTTATGAATTGGTCGAATGCACTTCAACAACATTCGGTCTCATATACTTTAAATACATAAGAAAAAACAAAGGCAACGATATTCAGATGAGGTTGCTTTAAGCTCTCCTTGTAAATGTGTAAAATTTTAAGACGAAAGGACGGAAGAAATCAAATGCGGACTTATATACCTTGCCGATATGAACTCAGCAAGGAAAGATATCTTGAGTTGTTATATTTCTGCTTGCAATATGACAAATTCGAGGATAATTCTGAAAACAGAAGAATAATTGATGATGTGCTTGATGAAGTTGCTCCCGATGAGAGCACAAGAATCTGCCTTTTGAAAAATATCCGCTGGGGTCTCACTTATGAGAAGCTCGGCTCGGTTCCGCTTGGCCGACGACAGTTTTATGACCTACGTCGCAAATTCTTCTTCGTCCTCTCTGAAAAACGGGAATAACCGTGCAAGTTACCGGCAAGTTACAGGCAAGTTAAACCTACATTCCGAAAAAACACTCCAACTCCGAAAGTTTTGACAAGCACAGTAAAATTAGACTTACCCAAAATAGGACACACAGGGGCACAACAAAATAATATAATTAAGATATAAAATGCTTCTGCATTTTGTTTCATCCTTACGCCGCATCCGACCATCCTTCCGGGTGCGGCAATTTTTAAATATAAACGGGGTGACTATATGTCAGAGTTTATGCCACAATTAATTAAGTGTCTTGAAGATTATAAAAAAATGATGATTTCACTCTCAAATATGGAGCGGATTATCAAAATCAAAAGAGAAAAAATGCAGATGATTAAAACATCATCATTCGATGATATCTGTATCAAAGGCAACGGAAACAGCAAAGAAGAAATGCTTGATGAACTTATTTCGTATATTGATGTTCTTGAAAAGCAGATAAAGATAACAAAAGATGAAATCAACCTGATTGATGACGGATTGCTTAATAATCTCAGTGAGTTGGAACTAAAAATCATTGACGGCTTTTTCTTCCATCCTGCTGAAACATACAGAAAAACAGTTCAAAATCTTTGCGATAAACTCGGGTATTCAGAATCTCATTTGATAAGGATGAAGAAAAAAGCACTTGAACATTGCGAAATTATTATGTTCGGCAAAGTTGAAAGATAATAAAATGTGCGTTTTTATGATTTTTTTATGATAGTAAAAAGCCTGAAAATAGGTTTATCATAATAGACAGATAGAGACCTGCCTTGAGCGGGTCTCTTGATTTTATAAACGGAGCTTCCTGAGCAGTTAAAAGGGGAGAGGGATCGGGGGTGGGAAAATGAATCGTCACGAAATTAGGCGAGATAAAGATATTGCAAAGATAAGCAGAAGACTTATCAGAGAAAAAGCGGATTTGTCTGAAATAAAGAACAGCAATGTAAAAATTGGATATCTGACTTCGCAGGAAGAAAAGAAAACAGGTCACGGAATAAAAACGGTCTTTGCGGATTGCAGACTTGTTCCGGATAATATGCAGTGGATTTGTCATTATCATTTTCTCATTACGGTTTATCTTCCGAATATTTCAGAATTCACCGATGAACAACTTGAGATACTTCTCTGGCACGAACTTAAACATATCGGAATCGACTGCGATTCAGATGAAGAAAAGTATTTTCTTGTGCCTCACGACATCGAAGAATTTCACGAAATAATTGAAAAATTCGGGCTGAATTGGAGTGATTAATCATGCCAAGAGGCCAAAATCCGAAAAGCAAGGAGAATTTGACAAAAGGAAAGCCGTTTAACGCCGAAACAGCGAGGAAAGCAAGCAAAAAATCGGCTGAAAATCGAAAATATCAGTCAAATGCCCGAAAATGCCTTAAAAATCTCTGCACAGACGACGAATTAGACAAGGTTTTACGGCAACTTTTGAAGCGTGGACAGCAAGGAAATCTTACTGCCATTGATATGATTATAAAATATACAGGCGAATCGGAAGAGAAAACGCCCGATGAAGACGGTCCTCGCCTTGCATATATCCCCGAAAAATTGCCGAAGAACGAACCACCGGGAGAAACAGAAAATGAGCAATGTAATTTGGAATCCTCAGCCGAGGCAGAAAGCGTTCCTGGAGAGGTCTGAATATGAGGTCCTTTACG
Organism: Ruminococcaceae bacterium UBA1730; assembly: GCA_002315935.1. Taxonomy (GTDB): domain Bacteria; phylum Bacillota; class Clostridia; order Oscillospirales; family Acutalibacteraceae; genus CAG-177. The sequence goes on along the minus strand of DCII01000071.1, from coordinate 15,007 downwards.
GTGGAGCGGCAGGCGGTGGAAAGAGCGATGCACTCTTGATGGATGTTATCCGTCAGATAAAAACTCCGCATTACAAAGCCATTATATTCCGAAAGACTTATCCACAACTGGCGGAGCTTATAGACCGCAGTCAGGGATTATATCCGCAGATATATCCCGGATGTGTTTATAATTCAACGGCTCACTGCTGGACTTTCCCCAGCAAAGCAAAAGTATATTTCGGCTCAATGCCGCATGAATCCTCAAAGCATCAGTATGCAGGCCGTCAATTTGATGTTATAGCATTTGATGAAACAACTCATTTTCTGCATTCGGAATATATGTTTATGATGTCTCGAAACAGACCCGCAGGTCCGGGGACTGATTGTTATATGCGAGGAGCGACGAACCCCGGTTCGGTCGGTCATAACTGGGTAAAGCAACGATTCAAAATTGATGAAACACCGCCCATGACAACTATCTGGGACTGCCTTGAGGTTAAGGATTCAAATGGAAAGGTACAAAAAATGTGGCGTGACCGAGTTTTCGTTCCTGCAACGGTGTTTGATAATCAGGAACTCTTAAAAAACAATCCGAGTTATGTTGCTTCTCTTGCAATGATGCCTCAGGCTCAACGAGATGCACTTCTTTACGGCTCCTGGAACAGCTTCGAGGGTCAGGTTTTTACCGAATTCAGCGATGACCCGAATCATTATGAAGACCGCACCTGGACCCATGTCATAGAGAATTTCCGCATTCCGTCATATTGGAAGGTAATACGGGTTATGGACTGGGGATATTCCAAGCCTTTTGCAGTATATTGGATGGCTATTGATGAAGAGCAGAGAAAATATATCATTCGTGAATATTACGGAACAAACGGTACTCCGAATGTGGGTCTGAAAATGAATCCTGCCGAGGTTGCGGCAAAAATATGCGAAATCGAAGCTGAAGACGATAATCTTAAGCACAGGAAGATACTCGGCGTTGCCGACCCGGCCGTTTTCGCTTGTGATGACGGACAATCAATTGCCGAAATGATGGAAAAATCTCCGTTCTTCCTCAATTGGAATCCCGGAGACCATCCGAGAATACCCGGCAAAATGCAGTGGCATTATCATCTCGGCTTTGACGAAAACGGAATTCCGATGATTTATATTTTCAGAACCTGCAGAAATCTTATCAGAACACTTCCCTCGTTGGTATATGACGAATCTAATGTTGAAGATGTGGATTCTGATACGGAAGACCATGCCTATGACGCAATTAGATACGGTCTGATGTGGTCGAGAATTTCCGCAAGGCAGAATGTCAAGAAAGAGCTTATAACCAGAGACGACCCTCTGAATATGCACAAAAAGAAAGTCTATATAATAAACAGGTGATGCAATGGACAATGTTGTTAAAGCAATCGGTGAAGAGCAAATCAAGAAATTTATTAAAATATTGCAGGAATACAAAGACGGCAAGAAAAATCTTGAATTTAAAATTATTGCGAATGAGCAGTTCTGGAAACTTCGTCACTGGGATTATGAGGATGAAGACGGAAGAATAGTGAAGCGTAATCCTGCGACCGCCTGGCTTTGGAATACTATTGTCTCGAAACACGCTGATATGATGGATTCCTATCCTGAGCCGTCAATACTTCCGAGAGAATCAGATGATGAGCAGGAAGCCGAAACGCTTTCTTCAATTCTGCCTGTTATATTAGAGCAGAACGATTTCAAGCAAATCTATGATGATGTATGTTGGTATTATCTTCGCCAGGGGGCGGGAATATTCGGAATTTTCTGGGATAATTCCACACCGCTCGGAGATATTGCCATCAAGAAGGTTGATGCTCTTAATCTCTTCTGGCAACCCGGTATTACTAATATTCAGAATTCAAGATATTTATTTCATACGGAGCTTATTGATTCTGACATTATCAAATCTCAATATCCCGAACTTGAAAATGTTAATTTAAGTGAAGATGGATATGTTGCAAAATATCTTTATGATGATAATGTCAATACTTCGGATAAATGCACCGTTGTTGATGTTTATTATAAAAAGAAAATCAACGGTAAAACAGTGCTTCATTATTGCAAGTTTACCGGCACTCATGTGCTTTTTGCTACTGAGAATGAAACTGAGCCGCAGACCGATTCCGAGGGCAATATTATATCCGAGGCTTTGTCCGAAACGGGATGGTATAACCACGGAAAATACCCGTTTGTTTTTTGCTCTCTATATGATGTTGAGGGCACACCTTTCGGATATGGCTTCACAGATATATTCAAGGATACTCAGATTTCAATTGACGAAATCAACGGAGCAATTGTCAAAAACACGAAAGAGGGAGCTCGCCGCAGAATATATGTTTCAGACCGTGTAAATTGCAATGAGGAAGAACTTACCAACATTGAATGTGAGGTTGTTCACTGCACCGGTGACCCCGGAGACGGAATTAAAGAGATAGTCACTAATCCGCTGAGTTCAATATATGTAAACTTTCTCAACAATCAGATTTCGATGCTCAAGGAAACGAGCGGAAACAGAGATGTAAACAACGGCGGTACGCAGAGCGGAGTAACTGCCGCTTCTGCAATTGCCGCATTGCAGGAGCAGGGTAACAAGGGCAGCAGAGATATAGTGTCTCATATGTATGAGGCTTATCGTGATATATGTTATCAGGTCATAGAGCTTATAAGACAGTTTTATGATGCACCGAGAAAATTCAGAATAACCGGAACAGACGGCAAAAGCCGGTATGCTTCATATAACAACAGCAATATCAAGCCTATATATCAGGGAAACGGCTACGGCTTTGATATGGGTTACCGTGTGCCTGAATTCGATATAGATGTTAAGGCTGCCAAGCAAACTTCTTATTCAAAGATGGCACAGAATGAATTGATGCTTCAGTTCTATCAACTTGGATTCTTCAATCCTCAGCAGGCAACAATGACTATTGCCTGCATGAAGGGTATGGATTTCCAAGGAAAAAATGAGATTATGAAGACAATCGAACAAAACGGCACTATTCTGAGTATGTTCATGCAGCTGTATCAGACCGCAATCGGACTTGCTTCAAGGTTTGAACCAATGCTTGTCCCCGCTCTTCAGCAAATAGGCGTTCAGGCAGGGGTCGTAACCAATTCCGTTATGCCTTCGGTAGATTCGGACATAAAAGAAACCGACCCGAATGGTAATGTTGTTTCAAATGAGCATCCATGGGTTCAGAGAGCACGCGAAAATGCTCAGAATACTTCTCCGGCGTAAGGTGGTGAAATGATGGTTACAGTTACTTATAATCCCGATAAGCATCTTCTCAGAATCAAAGGTCATGCGGAATACGCAGAAAAAGGCAAGGACATTATATGTGCCGCAATATCAACAACATTCTATAGTCTTGCGAATTTCCTGAATCAATATGATCAGAAAGCGACGTTCCATAAGTTTGAAATTGCAGATAATTTCTTAACTCAACATGGAGTTACTACGATATGGGCAGTTCCGAAAAGCGAATATGAATATCTGATTGACCACGATTTTTGTTATGCACTGTCCGCTTTTGAAATGATTCAGAGCAGATACCCCGAATGCATCAATCTCAGAGTGTTACAGAATTAATCTGTTCACTATAAAAATGACACCCCGGACAGACGGGAGAAAGGACATTTTATGTCAAAGTTTATTTTTGATATTCAGCGATTTGCTGAATCGGGCGATGCATCAGCTTCGGCAGATGCAACGGCAGTCCCCGGTGCCGATGAGAGTGTAGCCGAAGGCGGTCAGACCTCTCCTGACGACAGAGCGAAGCAGTATTCCGACTTCAAGACAAATTTCAAGGCAGAATTCGATGCAGAGGTTCAGAACATTGTTAAGGACCGCCTGAAAAACTCTTCAAAGCAGATTTCCGAACTCAAGGGTAAGGAAAAGAGTATCGCTCCTATTCTTAATCATATGGCAAAGCAGTATAATGTTGACCCGTCTGATTATGATGCTCTTGTTAAGGCGTTTGAGAATGACGATAAGATGCTTGAAAATGAAGCCATAGAAAGAGGCATGACTGTTGAACAGCTGCGTTCAATACGAACCTTTGAACGTGAGAATGAACGTCTTAAGGCAGACCTTGAAGAACGCAACAGGCAGGCTGTTTTTGCCGAATGGGACAGACAGTCGGAAGATGTCAAAAAATTCTATCCGAATTTTGACCCGAGAGCCGAAATGCAGAATGAAACATTTCGCCGTATGATGGACGCCGGCGTTGACATGAAAACGGCATATGAGTTTGCCCACAGAGACGAACATATAGCCGATGCAATGACCGTTGCCGCTCAGAAGACGGCAGAAAAGGTGACAAACAGCATCAAGGCAAATGCAAACCGACCTGCCGAAAACGGTCTTAACTCAGCTGCTGCTTCAGTCAGTAAGATAGATATTTCAAATCTCTCTTACGAACAGTTAAACGATTATATCAAAAGAGCAAGGCAGGGAGAAAAAATCACATTCAGAGATTAATTCCGGTTCTTCCTGCCGAAAGAAAGGAAGAAAAACATGAAGAAATTCAAAATTGATTTCAACATTCAGCGTTTCGCCGGCGATATGCAGACAACGGCGAATATTGCATCACCTTATTCCGGCGTTGATTCTTCGTCTCCGATCTCCGGGCTTTCACCCGAAATGAAGATGTTCTATTCAACTATGCTTATCAAAAGTGTCGGTCCGGAACTTGTTCATGCACAGTTCCTTGATGATCAGCCGCTTCCGAAGAATAACGGTAAGATGGTTGAATGGAGAAAACGATCAAAATTTCAGAAAGCAACCACGCCGCTTACCGAAGGCGTTACCCCCGATAAGCATACTATTACGGTAACATCAATCATCCGCTCAACCAATCAGTACGGTGACTGGTCTCAGCCCACGGATATTCTTTCAATGACGGCTCTCGACAACTGCATCGTAGAAGAGACCGAGGCACATTCAGAGAATGCAAAGCTGACGATGGACACTGTTACAAGAAACGCAATGATTGCCGATATAACAGCTGAGCTTCTTGCAGGCGATGTTGATGTTATGGCGAAGCTTAACGGAAAGCTTACGCCTTTGGTTGCCGCAAGAATTCAGGCAGAGCTTAAGAAGAAAAACGCACCGAAGATTGACGGCTCATATGTAATGATTGTTCATCCTTCATGCACATATGACCTCATTACCGATGACCTGTGGATTGATGTAAATAAATACAGCAATGCAACAGCCATATTCAAGGGAGAAATAGGTAAGATTTTCGGAATCCGCTTTGTCGAATCAACCGAAGCAAAGGTTAATAAGGCAAAGGTTCTTGGTAACGGAACAGCGGGTAAATGTACATCGGCAAAAGTTGTTTCTTATTCAACAGCATCGAGCACATATACTCTTACATTTGCCGACAACACTTTCGTTGCAGATGAACTTAACAACAAAAAGGTTTATATTCACGATATAAGCGCCGATGGAATAGTTATTGAAGAGGTAACTGTATCTGATACAACAACATCAACACTTGTTCTCTCTGCGGCACCGTCAATCACTCCTGCTGAAGGTGATATTGTTTTCCTCTCCGATGTAGAAAACGCTCTCGACGGCGAGGATTACTTCACCTGCATCTGTCTTGGTGCAAAGGTTGGCAAGAAGGTTGCACTTGACGATAAGAATGTTGAAATGATTGTTAAGCCTCTTGGTTATGGCGATGACCCACTCAACCAGAGGGCAAGTGTCGGTTGGAAGGTAAACGGCTATGCTGCGGCAATCACACAGCCTGATTACACACTCAAATTCTATTGCAAGGCATCTATTGCGGCAGATTCCAACGATTAATCAATTTCGGGGGGGCGGATATTCCGTCTCCCGTTTTTACGAAAGGAGCTTATTATGGCTAAAAAAGATAACTCAACCGGAGCAGTTGAAAGATTTTCGGTATATATTCCGAGAATACCGGGGCAGAAAGAACAGGATGATGTTATCCTCACTGTAAACGGCGAAACAATTCAGATTCAGCGTGGTGCCGAGGTAGAGATAACAAGGAAGTTTTTTGATGCTCTTCAGCGTTGGCTCAGAGCTAATGATTACGCTGATGATTATATAAGAACATCGGCAATCAGATAACGCAGGTGGGGAGAGCAATCTCCCCCATTTTTTATTACGGGGGTGAAAAACATTAATATTCAGACTGCAATTGAGAAAGCAAATCAAATGAGACACGGGCATTCATCATCTGATGATATAATGCAGGAATGGATTGATGAACTTGAGAGACTTCTGTATAACGATGTTATTCTCAATCATATTCATTCTGTCGGGTCCGTTTGGTGGCATAATGTCAACGGAAAACTTCAATTTAAAACATATGATGAATACAGAGCCGAAACGGATGAGCTTATTGCCGAAGAACCTTATTCGATTTTATATGTTTATTGGCTCATGAGCAAAATTGACCTTCAGGCAAGAGATGATGATTATGACAGAAGCAATGCACTCTTTGAGCAGGCACTTGATAATTTTAAGCGTTGGTATAAGAGAACTCACCGTTCAGCAGGAGTTCAGCATATAAAGACAGGGGGATTTTATAAATGCCTATAATGCCGTATCTCGGAACAAAAGCGAAATCAACCAACATGATAGCTGAATTCGGCGGATATAACCATAACAACATAATCAACGAAAACGAATTCTATGATATGAAGAATTTCAGCTCCTACGAATATCCCGTTGCATCAACAAGGAAACACAGAGGACAGTTGACTTTTACATATCAAAACGGAAGCACATCCGAAGCAATTTCAGAGGTTATCGGAATTTGCCCAAAAGAATATATCAATATAATATTTAAACGTACAGTAAGTTCACAGAATGAGTTGTGGATAGGAATATATGATTTTCAGACACAAAAAGTTACTCATGGTGTGAAGCTTTCAGATTATACGAGCGGAAAACATCAGGTTGTTGAGATGGGAGCGTATATTATAGTTTTCCCCGAACTTGTAAGGGTTAATACTGCGGTTAAAAATAGCTCTGGAAATTATTCGGAGATAGATAATCTTGATGTCAACACAGACTTGCCCTCTGCACAATGGAGATTATGCGACTATAACGGAAACTTTTACGATACAGGAACCGCATCAGCGAAATCTCCGTCTAATCCTACAGACGGATATTTATGGCTTGACACATCCGTTTATCCAAGTCAACCGAAGGTCTGGTCGGAATCCATTTCAACTTGGACAGAATTTACTCCGTATATCAGAATATGGTTTCGCACACCGGGAAGCGGTGTATTGGATTGGAGCGAAGGCGATGCTGCCGAAATATTCATAAACACAGGGTCTCAACACAGAGTGTATGAAGACAACATTCTGCAATGTGCAAGAGGTCAGAAGTATTTTGTGATTGCCAAAAAGGGAGATTGCGACGAAAATGGCGTTGAGGGCACGGGTTTATATTCTTTCCTTCAGTTTCAATGCTCGTCTAATAGCGTTTCCACTTGGGGCGGCAGAATAGGTGTTTTCACGTTCAAGCGTTCGATTCCCAAAATGGATTATATAGTCGAATGCAATAACCGCCTATGGGGATGCCGTTACGGTAATAACAACGATGGTGAAATGGTCAACGAGATCTTTGCTTGTAAACTCGGCGACCCGAAGAACTGGCATTACTTTTCAAATACAACAGTGGACAGCTATTATGTTTCTCTCGGAGATGATGGTGCGTTCACCGGTGCTATCACCTATCAGGATAACCCGATATTCTTCCGTGAAGACTGTTTTCATAGGATATACGGCTCATATCCGTCAAATTTTCAGCTGTCAACTATGCGTGTCAAGGGAGTTAAAAAAGGTTCATCTAAGAGCTTATCAATACTCAATGAGGTTCTATATTATCATTCTCCGATTGGATTTATGGCATATTCCGGCGGAATACCCGTTAATATCTCAAAAAACCTCGGAAATGAAATATATCATGATGCGGTTGCAGGTTCTCTCGGCAATATTCTGCATATATCGTGCAAAGACAGGAATAACAATCCAATTGTTCTCTGCTTCAACGATTATTATCAGCAGTGGCATAAGGAAGACGCAACCGATATAACGGATTTCATAATTCATGTTGACGAAAAATATGCACTCACAAGCGATTATGAGCTTTTTGCAGTTGAATGCACAAGAGGAGTTAAGGAGGATAATTTCGAATGGTATATCGAATCGGGCAATATCGGATTCATAATGCCAACCAGAAAAAGGCTTCTTAAGCTTGTTATGCGTTTATGGCTTAACAGAGATACGAATGCGGCTGTAATGATTAATTATGATGATAGCGAATGGGAGCATATCAGCTTTCTTCGTCCGATGGGAAGAATAGTCAGTGTTCCTCTTGCATTAATTCCGCATCGTTGCGACCATTTCAGAATAAGAATCGAAGGCAAAGGAGATTTCCGTTTGCTCGGAATTTCAAAATATCTTGAGGAGGCTTCGATATATGATTGATTTACCGTATTTACAGATAACCGGAAGAAACGAATCAGAAAAAATTAATCAGTTGATTGCCTATAATAAAATGCTCCGTGATTCTCTTGACAGAGTTTTGTCTTGCATAGACACCTGCAATCTTTCAGCCCCTCTCGCAGAAAAGATAAACGGCATAAAAGATGTTGACTTAAAGGAATATGTCAAAAAGCCTGAATTGAGCGAGTATGCGAAACTATCACAGATACCCGACATCCCCACTCCCACAATAGAAACTCCAGCCATAAAGGTTGTTGCGGAGGTTTCTGGGATTGACGAATTTAACGCGGCATATTCTTACAGAGTTATCGAAATTAGATATAAAACATACCATCCCACATACGGAGAACATTACGAAAAAGAGTATGTTTATAATGGGAATTTTAGAATCAAGGTTTTCGACCACAGCGAACCCAGTTTATGTTATGGAACAGCCATACCAACACACCCCGATTACCCGTGCAGCGATAATATTCTTACGCAAATAACATCGCATGTTATTGGATATAGCACGAGTCTCTATATAAACTCTGATGTTGTTGAAGGAACCGGTCAATGGCAAACGACAACTCCAAAGGCGTATATAACCTCTATTGGAGCACAGGTATGCGCAAGTAAAGACTCTCGAAACAACACTTTAAATTTTTATTCGAGTCATGGCGCATACAATGGCGAAGGGGATATATGGGCGACAGTTTCATTCCACACAGCACCAAAATTTAGATACACTTCATCAACGCCTTAAAGGGGGAATATAAATGGCACTTACTTACGGAGTTAAAAGAAACATTAACGGCGGACAGAGCACAATTGACCGATACAATTCTTCTCAGGGGTCAAGCAGTTATGTATCGGGAGGCTCGGCTTCAAGCACATGGGCAAACAAGTTGAGCTCTCTTTACGACACTATCAGCAACCGCAAATTCTCCTATAATCAGCAGGAAGACCCTTTATATCTTCAATATCAGCAGATGTATGAGAGAAACGCAAAACTCGCACAGGATAATGCCGTAGGACAGGCAGCGGCTCTTTCGGGTGGTTATTCAAACTCTTATGCAGAGACCGCAGGACAGGCTATGTATAACCAGGCAATGAACGGTCTGAACGAAAAGGCTCTTGACCTCGCAAACGCTGCACAGAATCGTTACCAGATGGAAACCGACAATCTGCTCAATCAGTACCAGATGGCAGGTCAGATGTATTCAAATGCTTATCAGCAGGAAAGGGATGCGATTTCCGACAAACGATATGCGGATGAATGGGCGTATCAGAAAGAAAGAGATGCGGTTTCGGATAGCCAGTGGCAACAGAACTATAACTATCAGAAGGAAAGAGATAAGGTTTCGGATAGCCAGTGGCAACAGAACTATAACTATCAGAAAGATAGAGATAAGGTTTCCGATGACAGATACAATACGGAATGGAATTATCAGAAAGAGCGTGACCTTGTTTCCGACAAACAAAATGAGCAGAGCCTTGCATATCAGTATGCTATGAACGGATACACAAAGGATGCCAACGGCAATTGGAAGTATACGGGAACAAATGCCGATAAACAGTTTGATCAGGAACTTGCATATAAGTATTCAACATCCGGCTATGAATACAATTCCAAAACAGGCAAATGGGAATACACAGGGGTTGGAGTTGAGCCTGTCGATAACACCAAGTATACATATAAAAATGTTACAGATTTTCTTGATAGCAAAGGCAAGGATTATAGTCATATTCAGACAGAGGAATATTGGAACAAGCACAAGAAAACTTCAAAGTATTCTTCGTATACTGAATATCTTAAAAACGCACTTGAGTATTATGGTTGAGGTGATTTAATGTCAATAACAAGTGATTTTGATGAATTTGTTTCAAAAAGGTCGTCAAAAACTTCATCTTCAAAGAAAAAATCTAACTCTTCATTTGAGGGGTTTGTTGAAAACAACCCCAATTATGTGAAGAAAAACTATCCCCAAAAGTCATATAGCAAAACAGTAACTCAAAACCCATCCCTTGCAACACAGTACGCTAATTCAAAGTCAAATAAAACATATGTTAACGGCAAGTCCACAACACAGAGCGTTAAATATAAGTCGTCTGCCGAAAGCAGATTCAATTCAACATCATCGGTTGCAAAGAACACTCCCTATAAAGACGGATACAATTCAATAAAAGCAATTGAAATCTCATCACAGGATATTGATGCCAACCCTGATTGGAACGCTATATCGCAGATTAATAATGACCCTATCAAGAGAAGCAGTTACATGAAGGAGCATAACATCAGCTCACAGACCTCAAAGAAACTTGAAAGTCAGTACAGGCAGATGGAGTCCGATTCAATGTATGAGCAGAAATACAATGATACCGATGATAACACAAAGGCTCTGCTTGACACTTTCAACGACAAATACAACGGTAAAATGGATGGCTCTCACAAGGCGGCAAAAGAAGCGGAGCAGAGCCTTATCAACAAGGGATACTCCAAAGAGGATGTTCAGATTCTCGCTGATATGAGGTCAAAGAATCTGCGTGAGCAGAAGTACGAAACCAACGAAAATGTAATTGCGTATCAAAATCTCACAGAAGAAGACAAAAGAAACCTTGAGATAATTCGCAACGATAGAGAAGAAAATTCCTGGATGAGCAATGCTTTCAAATTGTATAACAATTATGATGCTTATCAAGGTTCAAGCAAGTCATCCGAAGACGAATGGAACGAGTATCAGCAAGGCGTAATTAACAACAAGTTTGATACTTCATCTGCATCGGCAAGAGCGAGAGCGGAGTTAAAATCCAAAGGTTACACAGACGAAAATATTGACGCTTTTAATATACTTTATTCAAGGGAGCAGAACGTAAAGTTTAATAACGAGGTTCTTAGACCTGCATATGAGGAGTCTGTGGCAGATAGTCCGTTCTTGTCACAAGTTGCGAGCGTTGGGGCAGGAATAACCAACACTCCCGCTACAATTATCGGAATGATTCAGGAGCTGTCAAACAAAGACCTTTATGACGATATGGGTTTGACCGCTGACCCGAACAATAGATATACGCAGTTCGGTGCGATGAAATCCGATATAAGGAGTACAACCGCAGAGCAATATAATATGTCTGAAACAGAGAACAAGATATATAACGGATTAATGTCAACACTTGATACTATCGCTCTTATGGGCGTTTCAAAGTTCTATTCTCCTGCTGTCATAGACTTGTCTGCTGTAAAAGAATCCGGGTCGGTGGCAAGTTCTTTAGCATCAAAGTTTCCGAACACATATCCAAGAGTTGCAAGAGTGCTTGAAAAGGTTGGTCTTAACAAAATTGCTCCGATAAGCGGTTCTATATTCGGCGTTAACGCCGCATCCGATGTTATGAGAGACCCATCGCAGTCTGACACTCTTAAAACAATTGCAACCGCAACAACGGCGGCAATATTTGAGGGATTGTGGGAGTCTGTTTCAATCGGAAACCTTAATGTGTTTGACGAAAAGCAAGTATACTCAATCAAAGATGCATTGGTTGAAGTTCTTATTAAGCAAGGCATTCCCAATATGTCTGAAGAAGCAATAACAGAGGCATCAAACATTATTGCTGACGCGTTAATTAACGGAAACAATAGTGATTGGTATCAGAAGAAGATTGAATATCTTAAGGCAGGAATGTCGGATGAGGATGCCGCAAAGAACGCAATTATGGATAGTGCGTGGCAGACTGTCGAAGCCGGAGTAGGCGGATATATTCAGGGTGTTCTTCTCGGTGGAGTCGGTCAAGGAATAAATGTTGCGAAAAATACCATTTCCGATTATTCCCGTGGCAAAGATATTATCAAGAACGACCAGGTTAAGGCGGTTATTGATAACGCCAAATCACAAGGAAGCAAATCAACCCAAAGCCTTGCTGATGAATATCTGAAAGGCAAAATAAATATCGGAAGAATTCAGCGACAGACTGCACAGGATATTATTGAATCAGCCAAAAGCGAAGCACCATCATCAGAAACTCTTGCAAATCAGATTGCTTCCGACAAGTTGAATAACAATAAAAAGGTTGACGACAGTTATATCAGAAGAGTTTCAAAAATCGCAAATAAGTTTCTAAACGGAGACATTCTATCATCTTCAGAAGCAAAAATAATTGAAGACGATAAGTCTGTTTCTAAAATTGTTGAAGATTATGAAAACTCAAGATTTATGAACGCTCTTTCAGCAAACCTTAAAGTTAATGCAGTTATGAATCCGTACAGCAGATATCTTTCAGAAAGGAAAATTTCTGATATAGACCGTTTTAATCTGACAAATGCAGAACTCATAGATAACGGCAAGATAACTCATATCAACGCCGGCACCGGTGAGTTTAATGCAATAAAAGATAAAGACGGCTCGAAGTATATAAAACTTTCATCCGGAGCGGAAATTAAGTTGTCTGATGCAAAATTCTCCGATGCGGATGTTCAGCGACTTTATTCAAAAGCAAATGAAATGACCACTCCCCTCGCCAACCTCTATATAGATAATTATGACGGCCAGGATATCGGCGAATATGAGCAAGCTTTTAATGTTGTATCAGCGTGGGGAAAACTTGGCGGTAAAGCTGATAAGATAGCAAACATTTCAACAATGGATGCTTATAATTATTTCACCAAAGATGCCGCAGGAAAAATTCTCAAAGCAGGTCTTGATTCAAGAGAATTCAGAGCAGGTCTGACCGATCTTTCAACCAACATTCAAAAAAAAGAAAAATTAAGTTTTCAACTGAAAATAGTTGATGAGGTTGCCCAAAAAACAGGATTTGAAATTTTTCTTTTTGATACTCTCGGTGAAGACGGATTGTCAATATATAACGGTTCATATCAGAACGGCAACAGGATTCTTCTTTCGCTCGATTCAGACAGCGGTCTTCTCACAAGAACCGTTGCACATGAGCAGACACATTTTCTTCGCAAACATAATCATGCCGGTTATAACCGACTTGCCGTGAAGATTAAAGAAACTCTTCAGAAAAAAGGCGATGTCAACGGATTGCTCAAGAAGTTTGAATTACAGGGATATAAAGACGGTGACATTGACGAAGAATTAATCTGTGATGCGTTATTCTCTGTCTATGACCGTGATTTTATAAAAGACCTTGCAAAGAATGACCCTAAGGTTGCCGAAAGTCTCGGCGATACGCTTGACAATTGTATTACTGCTTACGAAAACTCAATCAAGTTATATGCGGAAAAAGACAGACTGACAAAGGAACTTCTTGAAGAGGTTGAAGACCTCAAGGAAATCAACGAAATATTCAAGGAAGAACTTGCCGTTGCAACACAGAAATGGGCAAAATCCGAGAAATCAGGCAAAGTCGGAGAAATCAAATTCAGCATTAAGCATACAAAAGAACTTTCGTATGAACAACAAATGGATGCTTACTTCGGAAATAAACTCAACCACGGTGACAGTGTTTATCTCGGAAACATTATTGAATCACCGGAAGCACTTAGACTTTCATCAGCACCTTTTGTGATGAATCAGTCGGATATAAAGAAATCCATGCAGAGAAAGCATGGAGTAAAAGAAAAAATTATTCGTAATTTGCCTAATGATATAAAAAAGTCTGTAATGTTCATAGACCGAGGTAAAGAACTTACAATAATAACCGACAATATGATGTTCGATACAAAAAATCAGCCATCTCTTATCATTGCAGGTGTTCACAAAGATGTTGATATGGACGGGCAAACGGTAAATCTGATAAAAAGCATATATCCTCTTGATAATTTGAAAGAGCGTATTCAAAGATTAGATTCTGATTTAATAATTACAAACAAAAACAGAGCCGATGAAATCTTAGCCGGTGTCGGAATCCAAACTTCCGAGCGTACTAAAATCATCGGTTCTGCGAATGTTATATTATCAGATTCCAAATCAAATGTCAACAAATTCTCCACAAAAGATTCAGAATACCTCTCTCTTGCAAAAAATCCCGAACAGAACGAAGCCGAGCTTCGGAAGATGGTTGATGAAGCGGCGAAGAATGCAGGATATTCAAACCTTATGTATCACGGTTCAAAATCATCCGACAATATTAATGTGTTCAGAGATTGGCAATATTTTACCGAAAACAAAGCTTATGCGGAAAGATATGCCGGCAAGAAGCTTTATGAATCATATGTCAAAATCAACAACCTCTTTGACACAAGAAACAAAGATGATTTAAAAATCTTCAATGAAGCCCGACAGGAATACGGTCTGAGCGAAGTCGGTCAGAGAGGTCTTCCTGATTGGACTGATGGTTATGATTTATCTGAATTTATTGATGAAAACGAACTTGATTATGATGCAATTGTTCTTGATGAAGGCGGCGATATGGTAAACGGCAAACCTGTTTACCGTGGTGATTCGTATGTCATAAGAAAATCAAATCAGATTAAATCCGCTGACCTTGTAACCTACGATGACAACGGCAATATCATTCCTCTTTCCGAAAGATTCAATGAGAATGACGATGATATAAGGTTTTCATTCAAAGGA
>DCII01000064.1:30150-57392 GCA_002315935.1 Ruminococcaceae bacterium UBA1730 | reverse complement strand
TAAATGTGCGTGCCGAGCACACAATTCAAAAGACTGCTCAGGCATATCGTCTGAACAGTCTTTTCTGCTGTATTATTCAGTTCGAAGGGCAACAACCGGGTCTTTTCTTGATGCAATTCCCGAGGGAATAAGACCTGCAATCAGAGTGAGGAACATACTGATGCAGACGAGAACGATTCCGCCCATAAGGGGTAACTGCGAAACATTCGGTATTTTTGTCAGATGCTGAATAACCATATTTATCGGGATATTCATCAGAACCGTTATCAGAATTCCGAGCGAACCCGAAACAAATCCGACTATCAGCGTTTCCGCATTGAACACTCTTGAAATATCCTTCTTGGAAGCACCTATGGCACGGAGAATACCGATTTCCTTAGTTCTTTCGAGAACGGAAATATAGGTGATAATACCAATCATAATTGATGAAACAACAAGCGAAATTGCAACGAACGAAATGAGAACATAGGAAATTACATTGACTATCTTCGTAACCGACGAAAGAAGAAGTCCTATATAATCCGTATACTTAATCTGCTGTTTCTCATTGCCTGCCGCTTTTGCCGCTTCATTATATTTTTCAATAATTCCCGCAATTGCATCCTTTGATTCGAAGTCAAGAGGATAAATGTTGATGGTGAGCGGATTATCAATATCGCCTGCTCCGAGCATTTCAAGAGCCTCTTTGTAGCTCTTGGCAAGGGGCTGAGGTTCAGGTTCTTTTTCTTCCTCGGCAGGAACCTCCTCAGGCTGTTCCTCCGCAGGCTGTGAAGCTCCGTTTTCCTGAATCATTGCCGAAAGCATCTTGAGCTTATTCTCTTTATTCATCTTTGAGAGATAAAGATTATATGCCTGCTTACCCGTTACATTGATTCCTTTGATAGGATTTGCCTTGAGTGCATCGTCAAGATAGCCGATAAGCTCATTCTTTTCGTCCTTTGAAAGGCTGTCCTTGAGCATTAACTCAACAAGGCGTTTCATCTGCTTTGCATCGTTTCCGCTATAAGTTGCATCAATACTTGCATAAATTTCTTCTTCCGAAACAGGTTCAACATTGCTGAAATCGGTCATGCTTGCGGTTGCCTTTATTTCGGGAGACTTTTCATCCTTCATAAGGAATGAAGCTTCAGGCTTTTCAATTTCACATGAAAGGGAAACATCCGTTACTTTTGCAGTTGTTTCCTCTGCTTTGGCTTCTTCGGCTTTTGCTTCTGCATCTGTTCCTTCTTCAACGGGGAAAGGAATTCCCGTGAAAACATCTGTTTCGGGATTTGCCTTCTGCTGTTTGACTATTTCGCATTCGTTTGTCTTCTTGACAACATATTCCGTCAGAGCGGAGGTGTAGCCGATTGCACCCGTTGTTGCGACCATAAGGGAGCCTTCCTTGGGTCTGACGATACCGACAATTTTTATCTCTTCGCCGTTATCAACAAGCATCTTCGAATATGTTTCGTCCTCGTGCATATCGGTCCATGTTTTGGTATCCTCGTCATATGCAAAATAATCCGGCTCAAGAACAAGCTTGAAGGTCTTGCCGATTATATCTTTATATTCGATTTCATATTTCTTTGCTTCGTATTCCTCGCCGCTCTGCATCGCCATAAAGGAATCAATCATATCCTGCTGGTCCGTCAGACCGAGTCCCTGAATTGCAAGGTCGCTGATTTCATTATTTTTATCAATGATAAGAACAACCTCATTATAATTCTTCGGCCATGCACCCGTGATAACATCATACTGCGATGCAAGAAGCTCATCATTGTTGATTATTTCCTGCCACGAATTATAATATTTCTCATAGCTTGCAAAGCTTGAAGTGTCAATATTGCCGAAATTCATATTGCCCATCATGGATGTCATCATATCAATAATCGGGCTGGGATAAACCTGATTAACGCTCTTTGAGGTATCTCCTGCGAAAATATTCATCTTTCCGCCGTAGGTATACTGAATGCTGCTGACATAAGGCTCAATTCCGCTTTTGCCGCTCTCAAGAAATTCTTTAAAGCTTGAAAGGTCGTTTGCCCAGATTTCCGAGGTAAAGCTCTCTGCCATGCTTGCCGCCATAGTGTTTGAATAAACCTTATCGTGGCCGTGGCCGACTTCGCCCGATGATGCACCTGCCATACTTGTCATCATGCTGTTGAGGTCCATCGTTGCACTCTCAACGGTTATTGGATAAGAGGTGAGTGTTTCCTGCTGAATGGCATCAATATATGCCTGAAATCCGCTTGAAAGAGAAAGGATAAGTGCAATTCCGATAATGCCGATACTGCCTGCAAACGAAGTGAGGAAGGTTCTCATCTTCTTTGTAAGCAGGTTGTTGAGCGAAAGAGAGAGAGCGGTGAAAAAAGACATTGAACGCTTTTTATTGGCTTTCTTATACGCCTTCTTGTCGGCCCTCGAAACTTCTTTTGTTGCTTCTTCGGGCTGTTCCTCTGCTGTGTAAGGGTCTGAATCATCAACTATTTTTCCGTCAACAAGGCGGATAATTCTTGTTGAATAATTTTCTGCAAGCTCGGGATTATGGGTAACCATAATAATGAGCTTTTCTGTGGAAATCTCCTTAAGAATTTCCATAATCTGAACGCTTGTTTCAGAGTCGAGAGCACCCGTCGGCTCATCGGCAAGAAGAATTTCGGGGTTGTTTACCAATGCTCTCGCAATGGCAACTCTCTGCATCTGACCGCCCGACATCTGATTGGGTTTCTTATTTATCTGGTCTCCGAGACCGACTTTTTCAAGAGCCTCAATCGCTCTCTGCTTTCTCTCGGATTTTGAAACGCCCGAAAGAGTAAGAGCCAGCTCAACATTGGCAAGAACCGTCTGATGGGGAATCAGATTATAATTCTGAAAAATAAAGCCGACTGAATGGTTGCGGTAAGTATCCCAATCGCCGTCCTTGAAATCCTTTGTGGATTTTCCTTCGATAATAAGGTCGCCCGTTGTGTATTGGTCAAGACCGCCGATGATGTTGAGCAGGGTTGTTTTTCCGCATCCGGAATGGCCGAGAATTGAAACGAATTCGCTCTTGCGGAACTCAACATCAACGCCTTTGAGGGCAACAACAGAAGTATCACCTGTCGGATACTCCTTAACGATATTTCTGAGTTTAAGCATCTTTTTACCTCGTTGAATTTGTATTTAAAACCATAATTTCAGGTCACTTGACAAATATTTTCCATTCTGTTACAATTGTAACTGTTGCAAGTGTAACAGAAGATTATGAACAAATCAATAACATTCTTTTATATGTTACAAAAAGGTTGATATTGTTATGCAAAAGCAAAATGAATCCAATATTCTCACGAAGGAATGCATAGTTACCGCCCTTCTCCGCCTTATGCAGGAGAAACCCTATGACAGCATTTCCATCACCGATATAACAACTCTTGCAGGCGTTTCGAGGATGGCTTATTACCGCAACTACAAAAGCAAGGATGAAATTCTCATCAAACGCCTTGAAGAAGAGGAAAAAAAGCTGATTGAAAAGGTCGGCGGCGAAAAGGCAGACAGCATAAAGACGGTTATAAACTATGTTTCCGTTTTCTTTCAGGAAAACGCAGAGGTAATCAAGGCAACCTACGAAGCGGGTCTTGCTCACCTTATGTCGAATATGCTCAGCCGCAGAATTTATGACTATTTCCCCGTTGCAGGTGCAAGCACCTCGGGCAGATATGCGGTTCACTTCTATGTCGGTGCAATATTCTCGGTTTTCCGTCTGTGGTTTGACGAGGGGATGAAGGAATCCGCCGAGGAAATTTCAAACATGATTTTCGAATTCATCAATATGGAATCTGCAATTGATTATCTGGTTGTGCCGGAGAGAAACAACACATAATCCAAGCGGTCTGCTCTGAGTGGCAGACCGCTTGATTTATGTATTGTTATCAATCAAAGAAGGAATTGAAGAAATCGGCAACTCTCTGATAGACAAAGCCGAGTGCTGAGCCGAGGAAATGAGTGATGAAATCAACAAGGTTGAATGCCGCCTTTGATTCTTCGCCTTCTCCCGCATAGCATCCGATATTCAGAGAGCTGATGGGGTTGCCGAAGAAATCCTCGGTCAGCTCATCGTCAATTCCGATTCCCTTGCCGATAAGCGGAGAATTCTTTGAAAGCCTGTAGCTTTCGGGGTTTGTTGCATCGTTGCCGACAAACAACGGGTCAAGGTTACAGCTGTTTTTGCTTCCGGTCGGAGAACCCATTCCCCAGAAGCAGTTGTTGGTGATTTCGCCCGAGAAGCCTGTTTCTCTGCTTCCGAGATACCAGTCGCTTACGATGCTTCCGACAAAAATGTTGTTTGCAATGAAAGCATCCTTGTTGCAGCTCGCAATGGTATTCGGGCAGTTAATCAGAGTGTTGTTATAGAAGCTGAAGTTCTCTTCGTATTTTCTTACGCCGAAGCTGTTGCGGATTGCGTTGTCATTGACCGAAAGGCAATATCTGACCGTGTTGCCCGTCTGACCGCAGCCATAGGGATTGTTGCAGATGAATGCGTTGTTATCATGGGAATAGATATACTGATAGGTGCAGTAGTTTGTCCATGAATCGAAATCGCAAGCCATGCCGTCGCCGTGATTTTTTGCTCCCGAAATTTCACAATGGTCAACCGTGCTTTCAAGTCCGCCCCAATACCACACGGGAGCGGTATAATAGAGAGCTTCGCCGTTTTCGTCAACGCCAACTCCCTGACAGCAGTTGATAAAGCGACAGTTTGTGATTAACGCATTTTCGGTTATTCCGATAATCATGCCCTCTGCATCCATATCGTGAAAATAGCAGTCGGCAACATATGAATTCTTGTTATAAATCATTTTCGGGCAATTGTCGGAAATATCTGCCCATGGGCTTGTGCTGTCTGCGGCGAAAGCACCCCACATGAGAAGACCGTTTCCGCAGTCATACATTTCGCAGTCGGTGCAGGTGAAATCATTGACGGGATAGGGAGAAGGTGAAGGGTAGGAGAGGCATTTGACAACAACGCAGGCTCTCGCTTCAGTCGGATTTGCCTGATGGTCACGGCTTTTCATGAGAGTATTCTGAATATCATGAATTTTAAGGTTATCAAGAGTTATGCCTGTTGATGCTTCGGTTGAAGTGTTGACCCATATTCCGCCGCCGTTGTGAGCGGTCAGCTCAAGGAACGAAACCGTAACATATGAGCAGTCAACAAGGTCAAGAATATCGCAACGCTCTACAGTTGTGAGCAAAGGAAGATTTCCTTCGCCGTAGGATGAAATGACTATCGGATTTTCCTTCGTTCCCTTGCAGGTCAGCGAAAGAGCATTAACGGTGTAAATGCCGTTTCTTCTGAAAAGCACCTTGTCGCCTGCGTTAAGCGAAAGAGAGCGGATATTTTCAACCGTTTTCCATGCGGAGCCTTCGCTCGTGCCTGCATTGGAATCATTTCCGTTTTCGCTGTCGATATAGTAAGCTATGCCCGAGGTGGCTGAAGCTGAGATGCACAGTGCAGAAAAAATCATAACAGCTGAGAGAATAAGTGAAATAACCTTTTTCATATTGACACTCCGTAAAAAATAATTTTGCGGTTGTAAAACCAAAGGAATTGTCAGAGGTTCCTTAAGGAAACGCTGATTAAATCGGCAAGCAAGATTTTCGAGTATGTTTTNNACAAAACCGCAGATATACTTTGTGTATTTCAAGGTTTTGTAACGCATTTTACGCCAAAACAGACCGAAAAGATGCGACGATGCATTTATTCAGCGTTTCCTTAATACTTCAGGTCCTTGATAACAACATGGTTAACAAGCTCCTGCTTCTGAATATCGAGGGTAACGAAGCCGATTGTGCCTGCACCCTTGATTGTAACATGGTTTGTCTGCTCCTGCGAATAAACATGGTTGTTTTCGGGGTTGAAAATCAGAACCGTTTCGCAGTCATGATAGGTGAGCGAATAGGTTATATCCTTGAAAAGACCCGTTGCAAGGTCTGCATCAATTTCAGCCTTTGAAATGGGACTGCATACCGAACCCGTGATGCTCGGAGCAACATTTGAACCTGCCGGAGTGGGTTCGGGATTCTTTTCGGCTTCAAGAACCATCGTTATTTTGTAATAGCCGTTGTTGAGCTTTTCGCATTTTGCGTTCTTAACACCTTTTGCTCCGTTGAGAAGGCAACCGTGCGATGTTCCTCTGAGTGGAAAGGCTTCCATATCTCCGCCCTTTTCGCCGACGGTAGGCTTCTTTTCCGCTTCTTTTCTCGTTTTCATGAAGTTGCCTGCAAGAGTAAGAGCGGCATTGAGAAGACCTTCGCCCGATGCTATAACTCTGTTTTCCGAATCTGAAAGAAGCTCCTGATAATCGAGCCTTGTAAATCCGGGCTTATCCTTCATTTTTGCCTGGTCCATAACTTCCTTGTATTTTGCAACAACCTCTTCGATTGTTTCGGGCATTTTTTCCTCCGCAACCGTTGTTGCCTCAGTTGCCGTTTCGCTTTCGCTGACAGCTTCGGTTGATGTTTCGCCGGCTTCGGATGTTGCTTCGGTTGTTTTGTTATCAACAACCTCAAAGCCGTTTTCAACCGTTGTGGATTCGTTTTCGGGTTCCTTGCCCGTGCAGGCAGAAAAAGCGAAAACAATTGAAATTATAAGAAAAACCGATAAAAACTTTTTCATATGTCCTCCCGAATATTTAGCAATTTTATTTGTTATTATATCACTTTGAATATTATGTGTCAAATAGAATCAATTGTGTTTCAAAACTGAAACAACCCCATAGAGCACGCACTTGAAACAACAAAAATCAAGACTGCAATATGGGGATTATATTATTTCGGTAAGCTACAGCTTTTTTCGGCTCTGAAACTCAGAAATCCTTATTTGTGCAGATAAATGTGTATCTCTCCTGCATTGTCGGTCCGCCATGACCCGTGTTATATCCGCCGTGGTCGGATGTAAGAATGATAAGCCAATCCTCGTTTGCATAATTTTCACGGGCTTTGATGGCGTTGATTATATCAACTGCATCGCTCTCCTGCTCTGCAAATCCCTTGACCTGATCGGGATTATTGATGCAGAAGCCTGTGTCATGACCGTAATGATCGCAATATTCAAAGATTGAGAAAATGAAATCGGAGCATTCTGTGCCCATAATATCTGCCTTAACATTTGCATAGGTTCCTGCATCGTTATCTGCATCAAGCATGACGACATCAAGATTCTTATCCTCAGCATATTTCTTTTCGAGATAATATGTGCTGTCTTCATCAACAAAATGTCCGTTCCATGAAACATAGAAAGCAGATGAATCAATTGTTTTGCTTTCAACCTCTGTTGTAAGAAGAGTGAGATAATCATTTGACTTGACGATGCTGTTATCCGTTATTCCCGTTTCCGCTGCCCATTTACCGGTAAGCATTGAGCACCAGCCGGGAGCGGTTGAGGTCTTCTGCTTATTGATAACAGGATAGTTTACACCGCCGCAATAAGAAAGCTTAAGATGACCGCCGTCTGCAAGAAGAGCTTTGATTGCACTCTTTTCGCTGTTTTTATACAACGAAACAACATCTGCACGGCATCCGTCATAGCCGATAACAATAACCTTCTTTTCCTTTGTACCGCCTGATTTGAGGTGAGAATCAATCATCTTATAAATTTCAGTCTGCGGAATTGCCGAATCAAAATCATTTTCATAGGCCGCAGCTTCAACATTCTTTTTGTAATTCGATGTGTAATCATTGAAATTCGTTCCTGCGAAAACGCCGTAAATAAGCATTCCGAAGGTTGCGATTGCTGAAATTATTCTCCAGAAAAACATAATCTTTTTCTCCTTTTCAGAATTCTATTTCTGCCGTTATCGGCAGGTGGTCTGAAAGCACCTTGTTAGGCACTTCAACGCTGACTGTTTTTATATCCTTGCTTGTAAAAATGAAGTCTATCTTGCGGTCGGGAGCATCTGACGGGAATGAAAGAAGAGCATCATCGCTTGCATAGGCGGTGTCCAGCATTCTTTCACGGATGGGATTGAGAATTTCATTATCGGGCTTCACATTGAGGTCTCCCATGAGAATACATCTCTCGTTCTCAATATTGTCAAGAATTATCCTGACTGCATTCTCCTGCTCATCGGGATTGAGACCGAAATGAGTAATCAGCA
The DNA here is from genome assembly GCA_002315935.1 of Ruminococcaceae bacterium UBA1730. Classification (GTDB taxonomy): domain Bacteria; phylum Bacillota; class Clostridia; order Oscillospirales; family Acutalibacteraceae; genus CAG-177. The sequence goes on along the minus strand of DCII01000064.1, from coordinate 49,275 downwards.
CGGTAAGAGCGGGATTTGCAATCTTCATTTTCAGAACGCAGCGTGTTTCGTAATATCCGTCATATCCTTTCGGCTCCGGGTCGGGAACAGGAATAACCTCAACGCTTCTGATTTCTTTCCTTGTGAGCACCGCATTGCCGAAAGGATTTGTGCCGTCAAGCTCCGTTGCCTTTGCAAAAAAGCTGTTGTAACCCGTTTTTGCTCCGAGAATTTCAGCCTGCGGGTCATAATCCTTCCAGCTTCCGTTTCCGTGAACCTCGTTGAGACCGATAACATCGGCATCAAGAGAAGAAATAAGCTGTGCAAAAGCATCATAATCAATTTTTTCTTTTTGAAAATCCTCGCAATGAAGAATATTGAAGGATGCAACTTTAAGTTTCATTTATTATCCTCTTTTTCAGAAAAGCCCTTCTCCGAAGAGAAAGGCTTTTGCTTTTTAAAAAATCTGAAGGAAGCCCTTGGGACCCCATGTTTTCCAAACGAAATCGTTTGCCTTCTTAAGAATGTTGTTAAGAGCAACATCGGATTTACTCGGCTCTTCGGGAGCAGAATAAACGCCAAGCTCAACAAGCATATCATAATAATCCTGAATAATCGCATCATCGGCATCTCTGTCATTGACGGTTCTTGCCATCATGTCATTGACAGCCTTTGTGTTATCATCAATAAGCTTCTGCTGCTCTGCATTCGGTGTGTTCTTTTCAAGCCATGCTTCAAGGTCGGGAATATAGCTTCTCTTGAGCTTCTTGAGGTCTCTCGATTCATTGAAGATAGGATATTTTTCCGTGTTCTGCTCGTTATTATCAATCTTGCCGCAGGCAATCTCGAAAGCAAGCTTAAGAGCGGTGTTGTTGTTTTCAAGCTCATGCTTCTGATTTTCAAAGAGCCATACTCTGTTGGGGAAATAGCAGGTTGAAATATCAACTGACTTATCGGGAGAGATATATTTTGCATCATGACTGTTGAGATAAGCTGAATCAAACTGCTCGCCGGCCGCAACGCAGGTTGCACCTGTTGCTGTTGATTCAATCTGAATGATTTCATCGGAGTTGGTGGTGTTTGCGGTATTCATGAATTTGAAGAATTCATAGTCACTGCTTACATCGCCGAAGCCGAGACCGTAGCCTGCAATATAGAAGAAATCAACGCCGTAGTTGTCATGAAGATCGGTAACTGTTTCTTCAAGAGTGCTCTGAACATGGTAATATCTGTCGGTCTGTTCCATAATATAAGCCATATCATCCTTGCCCTCAAGTCTTGCCTTTCTGATTGCCTCATATCTGTCGGGAGGAACAAGTCCGCAGAGAGAGGGAGTTTTCATAACAAGATTTTCAACTATTGAGTTGAGAATTGTGTCAACCATGCCTCTGCCTGCTTCATATCTGAAGAAATGAAGAATGATATTTACAAGATAGCCCCAAGGCTCGCCGATAAGGTCTGCAAGAACGCCGTTATAGAACTTTTCTTTTGAATCATCGGAAAACTTAAGCTCAATAAGGTCAGCAAGAATGTCACTGCCGAGCCATGCACCGACGATGCTGACTACTCTGGCAACCTTGCCTTCTGTGCCGTAATCATGAAGATAAGCACTTACTACCGACGCACCCATGCTCATGGGAACAAGAACAACCTTTTCTGCACCTGTCTGCGGAAGAACAACCTCATCAATGAACTTGTCAAGGTCATCCGAATTGTTGAATGTGAATGAGAATGCCGAATAATTGAAGCAATAAAGCATATCCTCACCGACATCTCCGACCACTTCTTGGCAGGGAATGGTTCTGTAGAAGTTTTCTTTCTGCTCCTTGGTCATTTCGGCAACACTGCAATCCGCTCTGGGAGTTACAACATTTTCGGGAAGATAACCCTCTTCGTTGATTGTGTTGAATCTGAAAAGTGTTTTTACGAGTGAATCAACCTGCTTTTTGGGAAGAAGGTTAAAGCCTGTGAAAAGAGTGCCCAAAAGTCCGCCTGCAACGGCTATAATTGAAAGAATGGTTTTGGGCTCTTTGAATGCAAAGCTGAAATCATTGCAGAAAAGATTCCAGCGAGCGTTTGCTCTGTCTGTTGCATTATCGGCAATATCCGCCTTTGCATCTTCAACATTTTCATAATAGTAGCTGTATGACTGACCTATACCTGTTACAAAAACGATGGGATATTCTGCTTCTGAGCCGGTTTCTGCTGCACTGCCGACTACCGATGCGATGGGAACGAGCATAGCAACGCAGAGAATTACTGAGAGAATGCGCTTGATTTGCTTCTTCATAATAAAATTCCTTTCTCACTTCTGTGAAATAACAGAATTATTATACAACATGGAAAATAAAAAATCAATATATAAATAACATGAATTGCGTTGGATTTTATCACTTTTCAACAAATCACCCGTCTGCTCAATGAACAGACGGGTGAACGCTTATTGTTTCTTGCCGATATTAACTGTCGGAAGCATCCTTAAGAGCTTCTTAAAGAACGCTATGAGCTCACGGATAAATCCGCCCTTTACGGTTACCGTTATTGTTTCGGTTGAGGCGGCGAATGTGCCGTCTGCTCTGAGCACTCTTGCGGTTATTTCGGAACGGGAAACTGCTTCATCAATTGTATATGATGTGCCTTCGCCAACAGGAGTTGTTCCGTTATACCATATAACCTTTCCACCGACGGGAAGATTTTCAACATTTGCATAGAAATTGACCTTTGACCTGTATTCTACAACATATGTTGTCTTGCTCGTTGAAATGCTGATAGCCGGAGTTTTAACAACGGGATTATCAGGTTCATCCGGATTTTCAGGTTCGTCGGGAACATACGGAATGCTGGGTCCTACAGGTTCATCGGGTTCTGATGGTTCATCGGGAACTACGGGAACATCGGGTTCGCCCGGTTCTTCGCCCTCAACATAGCGTGAATAAACAGGAGCTTCGTATTCAACAATATTGAGCTTGGAAGCGTCTGTTGCACTGAGCATCTGAAGAGTATCATCAACCGATTCGGAAACAAGATAGCTTATGCCGTTTGTTGTGTCGCTGACATTTGTAATCTTGATATTGCATACTGCGGCAAAGCCAGTATACAAATCACTCTTTCTGCTGGCGTTGATGATAATCAACGAGCCGTCGGAGCCGACACAATTCGTAACATCATAATACATTTCCGTGTTATGGTTAAGAACAATTTCCATAACCTTTGTGGGAGAACTGCCCGTTCCGACCTTTTGCGAGTTTGTGACATAAACCGTCGGACTGCCCTTCGCCGCACGAAGAGAAATCATTACTCTCTGATTTGAACTGCTATTGTATCCGATAACAGAGAATGCGGTTGCACTGTAATCGCTGTCGAATGCCGTGCGAGGAGCAAGATAAACTTCGTTCATGCCGTTGTTCTCATGTGCTCCCGAATTCGAAACAGTATATTCATTATACCTGTAATCAATATTCGCAGTCTGAACCACATTGAAGAATTTCGCATTTCTTTCATTGGTTGCGTAATACTTCTCTTCGGTTGTCGGGTTATAAACTCTGATGCCGTCGATATATCCATAGTTCGGAGCAGATGCACCGACAAGAATTTCGCTTACCGAAACCGGAGCAAGAATGCCGTTATCGAATATTCTTTCGTTTTCTGCTTCTCCGCCGTTGAGAACGGATTCTTCGTCAACGAACTGAACATCGAGAAGCTCTTCATTGACCTCAAGTCCGGAGCTTTCAAGCTCATTGGCAAGCATCTGAAGATTATTCTCGCTTTCAAGAGCCGAGCCCTGAAGCTGAATATCATCAAGGTATATCGCCTGAACCTGAACGAGATATTTTCCTCTTACTGCTGAGCTGTAATGATAAACGGGAACCTGGCAAAGGAAGCTTTCTCCCGTACCATATCTGTTTGACTTGATTTCGGTCAAAGCACCATCATCAACAAGACGGGTATCAACAAGAGTATTCGAAATAAGCTTATAATCCGTACCGTTATTTTTCCAGACATAAATCATCAGTCCCGATGTGCTGGGTCCGCATTCGGAAACAAGCTCAAAGCCCTTACCTTCAAACTCAAATTCCTTCATCTGGCTGTATCTGGTGTTTTCATCCACCGTAGCCTTGAGAGCAGTATTATTTGAATATGCAGGAGTGTAATAATACGGATCGTATCTGCTTGTGCCGTTTCCTCTGACGCCCTTATCAATATAACGGTCTAAATCTGTGTTGAAGCCGTAAACTGAATAGTTTTTCCTTGTGATTCCTGTGTTTTCGGTGCCTGAAGAAGTATCGGTTGACCATGTAGCACCGACATTATACCATTCTTCTCCTGCATCCTCTTTGTTTATTGTGTCATATGTTTTGAACATATCCTCTTCAAAATAAACAGAGTTTGCGGGAACAACGGTAATTCTGCCGTTGATATACTGGAAATTCTCTCTTGAGGAGAATTTGAATCTGAGCTCAAAATAGAATGTAATGGGCGTACTTAAGCATCCGTTGTTAAGCTCAAGATAGAATTTTGATTCCTCCTGAAGATCATCGGCATCAATTGATGAGAATGATCCTGCCGTAACCAGAAGACCGTCGGTATTCAGATGAGTATACTTAACTGCATAATCGCAGCCATCAAATCCCCAATCAATATTTGATTTCGGAGACGATGTTGAAACATAATTATGGTCCAGAACATCCTGACCGAGGATAAGCTGTATCTGATAAATACCCTTTTCAAGCGAGTCAAGCTCCGTGTCAAATACACTGCCGATTGTTCCGTTTTCAAAGTCATACACAAAAACCTTGTCTGTAACTCCGAGAGAAATCCAGTGAGCATAGAGACTGATGTCAGCAGTCGGAACATATTCTGCACCGATACCGCCTATTCTGTTGCCCTGATTGTCGGCCGATTTATCATACCAACCGAGGAGAGTAAGTCCCTTCTTGGCGGCATTCGGAAGCTCAATCTTGCCGGCCTCCCAAACTGCATAAAGCGTTATGGTAGCGTTGTTTTCCGCAGTAAGGTTATAAGCATCAGCAACAATATTTGCTCCGTCGGGAGTTGTTGACCAGCCCTTGAAGGTTGCATATGCTTCAATATATGAAGGCGGTGTTTCTAATATATTCATTGTGTCCGGGAACTGCGGATAGAAATTGACTCTCCATCTGCTTGTAAAGGTGTTTTCTGCAAGAGAATCTCTTACATCATATGTGTAAACCTTGTCGGAAACGGTTGTTGAGCCGTCACCGTGAGCCGTTGAGTTGAAGTTATAAACAACATTATATCTGTTTGCATCCCAACGGGCATAGAGTATCATGGGTTCGCTGCCCGGCTCGATTTCTTCAACAAGAACTCCTGTTGAATCCGGCTTTGTATACCATCCCGTCTGATGATAACCGGTACGCTGAGCACTCGGAATTGAAACAGCTTCCGCATTATCAAGGAGCATTGCAACCGGCGAGAATTCATATGCAGCTTCGCCGTCTGTTATATCCTCAACCTTGATTCTTATCTGATAGTTATCAAAGTCCGGTGCACTGTTCTTTTCAACAACAAGGCGGAGCCATGCAATTGAATCTGCGTTGACCCTGCTGTAAGTGAAGTTCTGCGAAGCAGAGCCTTCGTTGGCGGCAGTCCATCTGCATTCAATGGTCTGCGGAGTGCGGCTCTCAACAATCGTTGTTCCGAGAGGCGTTGCCTGCTGAAGAACAAGGTCTGCACCCGATGCCGTGCCGCCGACATACTCATAGGTAATTCTGTATGTTGAGTTTGCCGCAGGTCTGAACGGAGATTCAATAAGAGCTTCGGTGTTTGCCCATGCAGTACCGTCAAGGGTGATTATGCCCGTTGCTTCATCATAACTGACATCAACGCCGGAAGAGCTTGACTTGACCTTCTTCGGAGCAAAGATGTTCGTTGCAACCTTAACATCTGCTTCGTTCTTCTTATAGCTGATGTCAAATTCAGCAAGCTTCGGAGTCCACTTTGCATAAATGGTTGATGTTGAAGACGGTCTGTAAGAATTGCTGTCAAGTGCAGTGCCGTTATATTCCTTTGAATACCAGCCGCCGAAGCTGTAGCCTGCCTTCGTTGTTGCCGGAAGAGGAAGAAGGTTTTCTTCAGCCTCTGCCGAATATGTGAGCATCTTTCCGGAGCCGGAAACAGTGCCGCCGATTGCTTCAAAGGTTGTTGTGTAGAATGTATAGTTATTTGTTCTCGAAGAGTTATTACCCGTCTTATCAAGAACGGTAATGTAGTAAATACCTGCTTCATCAACCGTAAACTCGATATTGTTGAGTTGCTTCGGATAGATGCCTGAGCCCTTGACAGTTTCGGGAACCTTTGTTTCATCATTGCCATAGAATGATGAGCTCTTGCCCCAGAAATATCTTGTTATTCCTTCATTATCAGACAAATTGAACTTGATATTATAGCTGTTTTCAGAGGTACGGGTTACCGAAACAAGCTCAACATCGGGAGCCTCGGTATCGCTCCATCTTGCATAAAGAGTAATATCGCTCTTGGGATAATACCATTCCTCATATCTGTCGGCAGTGCCGTCTCCGTCTTCATCGAAATTATGTCTGTCGCCGACATAATATGTGCTCTCGGGAACTACAAATCCAACGGGAAGCTCATACCAATCATCGGGAATAACCCATGATTCGCTGTATTGTGCAGGATGGGTATAGCCGGCAGGAATGGTATAGCTGTCAAGCTCTTTGGGGTCTGATCTGTAAGTCGGGTCATCAATCTTTCTCTTGATGTCATTGAAAATAAACTTTTTAAGCTGTGTATATTCATCAAGCTCAACCTGAGTCCAGTTATCGGTTGTGTACCAGCCGAGGAACTCAAATCCGGGTCTGGTGGGCTGAGGAAGAATGACGAACGAGCTTGAATCATCCCATATTGCATAAAGATTTACTTCCGGCTCGTCATCGGTAATCATGTTGCCGGTGTGACCGTTTTCAAAGGCCTTTTCGCCGCCGGCAGTTGTTGACCAACCTTCGAATGAAGACTTGGGAGCACTTGCCGATTCGGGAGCGGTATCGGGGTCAACGGGAATGTCACCGTCATTGTAAATGTAAGATACGGTGAATTCTCTTTCGAATTCGTTCGGGGTAAGGCTTCTGCCGTCATCGAATGTACGGTTCTGCGAATACTCCTCCGGAGTCATATTGGTTGCACCGTTGCCGTGATAATTGATAACATAGGGATTTGCTTCCCACTTTGCATAGAGATTGGTTTCTTCTGCAGGAGTATAAGGCTCGCCTGCTCCGCCGACTCTGTCTGCATCGGTCATTGTTGCCGAGGAATACCAGCCCATAAATTTATAACCGATCTTATGGGGGCTCGGAAGAGTTACGGAGCCATCCTTCCACTTTGCAGTAAGAGTAACAACCGCACCCTGCGTTGAAGCAAGATTCTTAACAAGCTTACCATCGGAATATTCATTCGAATTGAATGTCCATGCAAGGAACTGAGCCTTCGCTGTTTCTTCTGCCGGGCTTGTGCCGCTTGTTGCACCGTTATAGTTATATGTTACCTTGAATTCTCTTGCAAATCCGTTTGCAGTCAGATTATATTCCGTATCATATACTGCCGGATTAATTCCTGCGGTTGAGCCCTTTGTTGCACCATTACCTTCAAAAACAATGCTGTAGGTAATCGGTGCCCACTGAGCGTAAAGGGTAATCGTCTTGCCCTGCTCATCGGTGAGATTTTTGAATGGTACACCATCTGAATATGCTGTTCCGTTTCCGCCTGACAGGGTGTTCCAGCCCGTGAAGGTGTAACCTGTTTTGCCAAATGCGTTCGGCGTGAGAGTGCCTGTTACATCATACTTGACCGGAGTAATGCTTTCCATTGAACCGCTTGTTGCACCGTTTCCGTTGAATGCAACGGTATAGGTTATTGCGGTCCAGTGTGCATAGAGAATTGTATCCTCTGTAGGCTTATAGGTTGAGCCGTTGACCTTTGTTCCGCCTGTGGGTGCAGTATACCAGCCGTCGAAAGTGTAACCTGTTCTGTGCGGAGTGGGAAGAGCTACGGAAGCATCAATCCACTTTGCATAGAGGGTTATCGTTTCGTTCTTAACGGTTGTAAGGTTTTCATTGACTCTTCCGCCGTCGGTGCTGAAATGAACACTGCCGCCGGCAGTCTTTGCCCAACCTGCGAATGTAGCCGTTGCAACTGTGTTTGCCGCGGTAAGAACAAGGTCATCTGCCGCAGTTACATCTGTTCCTTCGTCATTAAGCTCATAAGAAACAGCAAATACTCTGCCGTAAGCGTTTGATGCAAGAGTAAACTCGTTGTCATATGTTACCGTTGTCTTATCGGGCATAGCACCGTTGGTGTTGCCGTTGCCGTCATATGCAACATAATAGGTAATCGGAGTCCACTTTGCAAAAATGGTTGTGTTTGCAGAATAAGTGTCGGTTGCCTTGACCTCGGTTCTGAAATCAGCTTCCTTGAACCAACCGTCAAATGTATAACCGATTCTGGTCGGAGTGGGAAGAGAAATTGTGCCGTCATTCCACTTTGCGTGGAGGGTAACAACTGCTCCCTGCGTTGAAGCCAGGTTTTCTTCAACGGTCTGAAGGTTGCTGAAAGCAACTGCTCCGCCTGCGGTCTTTGACCAACCTGCAAAGGTTGCAACAGCAACAGCATTGGCATTTGTGTTGCCGCCCGTTGCATTGTCATATGCAAAGGTTACCGTTATCTTTCTTGAGAATCCGTTATCCGAAAGAACAAAGTTCTCATCGTAGGTTACAGGATTGATTTCATCGGTACTGCCTTCAGTTGCACCGTTTCCGCTGAAAACAACCTTATAGGTAATCGGAACCCACTGAGCAAAGAGGGTTACTGTTGCTCCCTGCGTTGAAGCGAGATTTCTTGCTTCGCCCAGGTCAGCAATAGCTCTTCCGGAGCCGTTTTCTGCGGTATTCCAGCCATCGAACACATAACCGGTCCTTGAATAGTCATTCTTTGTAAGATTAACGGTGGTGTCATACGCAACATTCGTTATGCTGTTCATTGAGCCGCTTGTTGAATTGTTGCCGTTGAATGCAATTGTATAGGTTATGGGAGTCCACTTTGCGTAGAAGGTCTTGTTTGCGTTGATGGTAATTATTTCGCCTGCTTCATGCTTTGTGCCTGTGCAGCCGACATTATCATACCATCCGCCGAAGATATAACCTTTCAACGAAAGCTCAGGAAGAACATAGGTCTTATCCTGCCACTTCGCATTCAGCTTGACAGTCGCTCCGCTTGCGGTGGACATATTCTTGAAGGTTACTGCACCATTGCTGTCAGCAACATAGTAATTGTTGACATCTGTTCCGGTTTTTGAATTTCCGGTGTTTGCGGCGTAATGAGCAACTGCGGCATACTTGTTGTATTTTTCTGTGCCGTACTTATTTGCGTAGTATGCGGCATTGAATGCAGAAGCTGCATAATCTGATGTTGCTGTTGCGGAGCTGTAATATTTTATTGTGTTTGTGCTGTCTTCTGTCCATCCGAGGAAATCCGAATCATAGTCATCCGAATCGGTAGTATTTGTATAACCTGACGGATAATTATAATCGAGAGTGAAGCTGAAGCTTCTTTCAAATGGATTTGCAATCGTCTGGGCGGCATCATAGGTAAATGACTTGGTTGTTGCCGTTGATGCCGGAGTGTTGGTGTTTCCGTTGCCGTTGAGGGTTACGGAATAATTATTTGCTTCCCATTTTGCCTCAACAGTAATATTCTTTTCAAGCAAATCAACAGATTCGACCTTGCCGCTTGTTTCGGTGTCATACCATCCCTTGAAGGTGTAACCGGGTTTAACGGGCGTCGGAAGAGTATAGCTCTGCTTAGTCCACTTTGCATAAAGGGTTACCGTTACGCCATCATCGGTTGTGATATTGTTATATCCCGAACCTGCGTTATAGTTTGTGCCTGTTCCGTCTGCCTTGGTGTTCCAACCTGCAAATACATAATTGAAGGTCTTGTCGGCAATTGCGAAACCGCCGTTCTCTTCAAATGTTATCTTATTGCTCTTTGAAACGCTGTTTGCCGGCATCGTAAAGTTTGTGCCGTCATAAAGCTGATTGTTAATCTGTGACGGAGCTGTTCCGCCTGTGTGATGGTTGCCGTCAAAAGCAACATTATATTTTGCGGGTCTCCACTTTGCAAAGAGAGTAACATCGCCGACAAACGAGAAGGATGAATGAGCCGCATGAACCGCTCCCGAATAAACACCTGTGTCGGGATTATATCCTTCATACCAGCCCTCAAACACATAACCTGTTTTAGCAGGAAGCATAAGGTCGGGATCGCATCCGCCGGTACCCCAGTCTGCATAAAGGTCAATGTTGCCGGGAGCTGTTCTGAGATTGACTACGGAAGCTCCGGGAGCATAGGCATAGGTGCCGTTCTGATTCTTCCAATGGTCGAGGTTGGCAACTGCACCGTCGCTCTCCTGAATTCTGCCAGCTTCTATGTAGAGAGTAAGCTTGATGGTAACGGGATTATCGAAATAAGTAAGATTCTGAGCCTTGTCGAAGGTGAAGGTCTGAACCTTAGTCTTATCCTCAGCCGTACCGTCATGGAATGTTATTGTGTAGGTAATCGGTGTCCACTGAGCGTAGAGCTGAACTGTTACACCGTTTTCAGTTGTGAGGTTTCTGACATTTGTTGCCTTGTTGGCATAGGCAGTTCCCGTGCCGTCTGCCTTGGTGTTCCAGCCCGCAAATGTATATCCGTCTCTGGAAAAAGCATTCTGCTCAAGAGTTGAATATATGTCATATGTTGCGGAAATGGAATTATTCATCGTGCCGTTGACGGTGGTTGAACCATTGCCCTTGTTGCCGTTATATTCGATTGTGTAGGTATGTGCAGCCCACTTTGCATAGAGTGTTATTCCTGCTGTGGGAGTATACCGCATGGGAAGAGCATCGCCGGTGCATCCGGCATTATCATACCAACCGAGGAAATCATAACCTGTTCTTGTCGGGGTGGGAAGAGTTATTTCCGCATAATCCCAAACGGCATAAAGCTCCATCCATACTCCGTCATGATTGACCTTGATTCTGTCTGAATCCTTAACAACTATTGTTGCATTGTCGTTTCCTTCAAGATAATGAGAAGCCGTAAAGTTGCTCTTGCCGAGGTGTCCGTTAACCTTGACGCCGTCAGTATAAACAACTGCTCCTGTGGGAGTCAATGCCCATCCCTTGAATCCATAGCTACAGGTTCTCTGCGTTTCCGAAAGAACAGCCTTCGTGTCGCCGACTGCATCATTCAGATTGTAATCCATCGTGAATGTGTTGACGAAAGAACACATTCTGAGATTTGACTTTGTGCTGTAGTTTACAGCAGAATTCTCCATTGTGCCGGTAACGCTGCTTCCGTTTCCGTTATAATGAATGTAATAACTGAGCGGAGTCCACTTTGCATAAAGCGTTACTGTAACGCCGTCACGGCTAAGCTCCCTTGCATTTTCTGCGGTCACAACAACACTTGTTCCGTCTGACTTTGTTACGGTCGCACCAACGAGAGCTGTGAGATTCTTTACGGATTCTTTGTCGCTGAACTTAACAGAACCCGAAGGGGTCAATGCCCAGCCGGCAAACTTATAACCAACTCTCCAATAAGGAATTTCAGTAAGAGCTTTTGCCTTATCGAATGTTGCCGACATAGTAACGGTTCCGGATGTTCCACGCTGGTTGGTTGCGGGGCTGACTGATGCCTTGTTGAAATCAAGGGCAATTGTGTAATTTATCGCAGTCCACCTTGCGTAGATGATAATACTGGATGTAGGAGTATACGAAGCTCCGCCGTTTCCTATCTTATTTTCCTCTGAGAAATCGGTTGCCGATTTATACCAACCGCCGAAAACATAGCCGAGTCTTGTCGGGGTGGGAAGGGTGATTGAAGCCGGTGTCCACTGAGCTGTGAACGAAACAGCTGTTGAGGTTCCCGAACCCGTGCGGAGTCTTGAAACCTTTGCGTTGTTTTCAAGAAGCGGTGTTCCGTTAGCAGAGCCGTCTTCCTTCCAGCCTGCAAAGACATATCTTGCAGTTGCGGTTGTTGAACTGAGAGTGTCAGCCGCTGTGACATCTGTTCCGGAATCATTAAGTCTGAATGTGACTGTGTATTCCTTCTTGAATCCATTGGTAAGCGTCTTTTCTTCGGTATATCTGACGCCGTTCATTGCGGCTGTGGTTCCGCTTGTGTTACCGTTGCCGTTGAATGAAATATTATAGGTATTCTCATTCCACTTTGCATAAACGGTTGTATCGCTTGTGAACTCAGTTGAGGTTGAAACCTTTGTTCCTGACTGGAAATTCTGAGTTGTGTACCAGCCGTCAAAGGTGAAGCCGGTTCTTGTGGGAGCTGTGGGAAGAGCAGAAATCTTGCCCGTTGACCATGTTGCCTTAAGGGTTACGGTCTTATGAGCCGAAGTGCCTTCCGCAAGCTTTGAATATGTGTTGTTGGCAATATCAGAGGTTGAGAAGGTCTGAACCGCATATGTTCTTGTTGAGGGATTATAAACAGAACCCTGCCAGCCGTTAAAGCTCTGAACTGCCTTTGTGCTTGCGGCTGACGGTGTGAATGCATCAACCGGATCAGCTGCAGAACCATTGACATTATAGGTGATTACATAATATCTGCTGAAGCCGTTTGCGTTGAGCTTCTTGGCCTCCGTATATCTGATGCCGGTCTGGGATGCGGTTGAAGAGCCGTCCTTTGCACCGTCACAGGTATAGCTAATATTATAGGTATTTTCAGTCCACTTTGCATAGATAGTGGTATTCTTGTTGAATGAATACTTGCCGTCAGTAAGAGTTACCGCTGTTGTGCAGCCGGAATCCGTGCACCAGTAATTAAAAGTATAACCGGGCTTGACGGGTGTGGGCAGAGTAACCTTTGCATCCTCCCACTCTGCATAGAGAGTTGTTTCTCCGTTATTATCCTTGTTGAGCTTGCTGACGCTTGCCTGTGCCGCATAAACGGAATAAGTGTATTGCTTTGCAACCGGGTCAAATGTCAAGCCATACCAATGTGCAAATTCGGTTGAATGGGTTGTTGCGGTAATGGCATCGCCACCCTTTGTATCATAAGTCAGCTTGATTGTTCTCGTGAAGCCGTTTTCGGAAAGCGAGAATGTATCATCATACGCCTTATCCGTACTTGAAGTTGTTGAACCTGCAACCGTTGAAGCATCGCCGATGTCTGTGCGGATTCCTTCATAAAATACGCTGTAACGGATGGCCTTCCACTTCGCATAGAGGGTTAAGTTGGTTGAATATGTTGTTTCTGCGGTAACTGCCGTACCGGAGCAATCGGAATTCTTATACCAACCCTCAAAGAGGTAACCTGTCTTTGTAGGAGTGGGCAGAGTTATAGTGCCGTAAGTCCACTTTGCGTAAAGATTAACCGTTGCACCCTGATTTGAAGCAAGATTTTTAACACTCTGCTTGTTGGTGTAGCTTGTTCCCGTTCCTGCGGCATTTGAATTCCAGCCGTTGAAGGTTGATGTTGCAGTCCTGGAAGCAACGCTGTTGCCGCCGTCTGCACCCTTGTAATCGAAGGTGATGGTGTTGCTTCTTGAGTATCCGTTTGCAGTAAGAGCCTTTGCGGTATCATAGGTATGGGTTGAGGTTGCGGTTGAACCCGAGCCGTTTGCACTTGAGCCTCTGTTTGCATTGTAGACAACCGAATAGGTGTTTGCCGTCCACTTTGCATAAAGAGTAACCGTTGCACCCTGAGTTGAAGCAAGATTTTTAACGCTCTGCTTGTCGGTATAGCTCGTTCCCGTTCCGTCGGCTTTTGAATTCCAACCGTTGAAGGTGTAGCCCGCTCTTGAAAATCCGTTTGCGGTAAGCGTAGCAAACTGATCGTAGGTTGCGGTTACATAGCCGGTATTGCCTGTGGGAGTGGAAGAGCCTGAGCCCTTGTTGTAATCAAAGTAGATATAATAGATGATAGGAGTCCACTTTGCATAAAGGGTCATATCCTGACTTATCAGTGTATCGCTTTCAACCAGCGTTCCGGTACCGTTATCTCCGGTATACCAACCTGAAAAGATATAACCTGTTTTGTTCGGAGTTTCACAATCAGCACCGCTGTAGGTCCACTTGGCATAGAGAGGCACTGTTGCACCCTGAGTTGACGAAAGATTCTTGACGCTCTGTAAATCATCATATGATGTTCCCGAACCATCTGCCTTGGTGTTCCAACCGCTGAAGATTGAATAAACCGTTTCGGGATTATTTACACCTGCGGCAAATGAACCGCCATTCAGAACATAGGTGACGGTGTTTGTTCTTGTGTAGGTATTCTCGGTAAGATTCTTGGCAGTATCATAGGTATGGGTGGAATTAGCCATTGTGCCCGAACCGTGAACAGTGCCCGAACCTCTGTTTGCGTTATAGCTTACAGAATAGGTAACGGGAGTCCAGTTTGCGGTAATGGTGTCGAACTTATTTTTATCGGGACCGAAGGTATAAACGGACGAGGTTGTTCTGCCGTTTGAACCTGTTGTCTGACTGAGCGAACCGCCTGCACCGCTCGTCAGAGTCCAGTTGACGAAATGATAGCCCGTGCGGATGGGGTTGGGGATATTTCTCGTTGTGCCGTACTGCTGAGTGATATGGTTATCCGCACCGTCATCCTGAGAAACCTCAACGATTCTCATGTTGGAAACAGTGAAATTTCCGTAAGTTTCCGCATTAACACTCATACGCATATTATAAATACCGGTGAGCTGGTAAGTGTCATTATTATATTTTGCATCATGCCATGTGCGGTCGCCTCCATCACTATCACCCGAAGCATAGCCGACGGTAAATGTTGCAGAATAGTCATAAAGACCCGTTGTGTTATTCTTTACCGGATTTTTAAGTCGTCCTGAGCAGACATCCATTGCGGTTCCCTGTTTAAAGACATAGAAGTCTGTTCCGTCATTGGGAGCTGAGAATGTTATCTTATACTTGTGACCCTTAACAAGGTATACCTCAAGTGTATCTGTTTGTTTTGTTTTCTCTTTGCCGGTATTCTGTGCCTGAACACTGAATGTAAGGTCCTTATCATCCTCATAGGAGCCTTCAAAATAAAGATTCGTTGTTGAGCCGTCACTTGCACTGTTTGCACCGTTCTTGAAATAAACAAGGTTATTCTGCGATGCACCCGAATGCGAGTCAATATAAAGACCGTTGATGTTGATGATCCACCTTGCATAGAGGGTTGCATCTTTGGTGAATACCGTGCTTGTTGTAACCTTACTGCCTGTAAATTCCGGATTCTGATACCAGCCGTCGAAGGTATAACCCGTTCTTGTGGGAGCAGGAAGAGCTGCAAGCTTTGCACCCTCCCATTTTGCATAGAGAGGAACAGTTGAGCCGTGAACAGTTGTTAAATTCGTCACGGAGACCGCACCCTGATTGGTGTTGTTACCATAGAGTGTGCCTGTGCCGTCTGCCGCCGTGTTCCAGCCGAGGAATTTTGATACTATCGTTCCTGTTGAATCGGCGGTGACTCCGTCATTATATTTGAATGTTGCGGTATAATTTCTTGTGAAGTTGTTTGCGTTAAGGCTCTTTGCCGTGTCATAGGTATGGCTCGAGCTTGCGGTTGTGCCGCTACCGCCGTTTGCGTTATACGAAACGGTATAGGTAATCGGAGTCCACTTAGCTTTAATTGTATCAACAGCATCCTTGGTCGGACCGAAAACATATGTATATGTCTCACCTGTTGACGAAGTCAGGGTTCCGTTTGAGCCTGTGACCTCCCATCCGTTGAAGTTATATCCTTCCTTATACGGTTCGGGTATGGTAAGCTCATCGAGATACTGCATCTCGATTGTTGTATTTCCCGCTTCGCCCTTCCATGAACCGCCGTTGGGATTAACCGTAAGCTTACTGCTGTTTCTGAGCCATGATGCATAAACCGTTGTGTTTATTCCGACTCTTACGGATGATGTTGAACCGCTTTCTGCATAAGGGCTTGTGCTCCAGCCGTTGAAGGTATAGCCTGTTCTGGCGGCAATCCTTGAGCCGTCGGGAAGGCTTGAAAAATTGGTTGTGGTTGCGGGACCGATAATAAACTGACGAGCGGCGAACGAATAAGCGGTGCTGTTGGTTTTTTCAACCTTAATCGTAAATTTGAAATTTGTGAAGGAATTTCCGCCGTTGTTCCAGCACCAGAGCTTGATAGCTCTGCAATATTTGAGATTATCGCCGGTAAATGTCCATGTTGCTGCTGTGCTTGAACTGAAGGCGATATATGTACGGGTCGGCATATTCGAGCCTTTTACATCAATTGCTTCAATAACAAGACAACCTTTGGGAGTGTATGAACCGCCCTTTTTGGTAACAGTAATCTTATATGTTGCTCCGCTTTCGGGAATGAAGGGAGAAGCAATCATTGTGCCGAAGTCACCCGACTGAGTGCCGTTAACCGTAATTTCTTCTGAAGCAGAATCATATGACCATGTAAGACCGCATGAGCTTCCGCTGGGAGTGATGACGGGAGCGAAAAGGTTTGTTCCGATATTATCATGGTTAACATTGAAATAAACCTGAGTTTTAAGACCTGTGATTGCATCCTCAAGATCCTTCTTGAGATCTGCTACCTTGCAGGAACCGTCAAGCTTTGTGAGAGCCTTTGATGCATTCTTGAAAGCATTTGAAAAATCCTTCCATGTATCGTCATATCCGAAATAGATTGACTTAAGGTAGTCATTTTCATAGCCGATTACGCCGAACTGCGGCATAAGGCTGATAGCAGTCCGAACGGATTTACGAAGGCTATCTTTGTCTATTTTTGTTATCTTAATCGGCTGAAAAACTGCTGAACAGGAATACCTTGTAGTATGCCAAGTTTTTGACCATTTATCGCTGTTTTCTGCCGCCAAAGCAAACATTTCATCACCGGTACTGTTTTTTTCCCAAGTGTAAGAAACGGTATTGTCATATATTTTACCTCTCTTATTTCCCTGACTTGAAACAAGAGTTGTAACATTATCGATTGCAGGTTTAAGAGTATTGTTATGCCAATTGTTATCGGTTTTATTAACGTTATAGAAAGATTTTGATAATCCTACTCTTTGTGTCTGTGCTTCATAAAAGTCAGTACACATAACACCGGCCTTTAAATTAGGAATATAACTGGTATTTGTATATCTTGATGAATCGACCGTTAATAATGCTGAATATCCGGTTACGGCATTTGTACGCCATGTATCAGTCGAGGATTCATATCCTTTATAGGAATAGTAAATGGCTTTTTCGAATCCGCTGACAGTCGCTGCAGAAAACCATTCCGTTATATTTTTATTGTTGGAATTTTTGCTGGAAGATGTGCTGTATACACCTACTCCATCTACCATAGGTGCAAAATATGTTGTCGGGTTTGATGAAGCGTCATATCTCTTTCCGTAATACATCGTTATTTTTGAATCCGAACCGCTTTCTGTTAGCGTAGGCTTTGATGTGCTGCTCGAATGCACTCCGGACCACCATGCCATTATCTGATTACCATGTTCGTCTTCAATTTTACTCGCAGTTGCAACAGATGTAATATACGGAGCATAGATATATGTAAATGCAACAGCTTTCTTCTCAACATTATTGTCATGCTTATCATTATATTTAAGAGTCCACATAATATAACCGGATTCAATTGATTTGGTATAGCCTGAATTGATTGTTACGCCGTTGGCATCTCCGGAAGCAATAGATGAGCTTGAAAGAGAAATTGAACAGTCGCTTGTGATGGGAGTCAAGCTGGTATCATAAAACTGATAAGAAATTGAAGCAGTATCTGCACCTGAATATGTATAATAAATCTTACCGGTTGAACCATTTGTGTTCTGAGTTACAGAACCATCTGCATTATTATTGATATAGGTTCGGAATGTGTTGCTGTTCGGATCAAGATAGATTGCTTCGGGAACAACAAATGAAAAGTCCGATGAAAAGCTATTTGCAATAACCTGTTCCTTCTGATATTTAAGATTTTCGCAGGCACGGTCAATTTCTTCCTGGTCGTATACCGTACTGTAGCCCTCTCTGCGTGTTGAAGACTCTTCATTATAGTCATTGATAATGCCAATAGCATAGTTCATGGCAGCGTTAAGCTCGTCGCTCGTCTGACCGTTGTTAATCATCGGAGCAACCTCTGCCATCTTTGCACGCAACGCATCCGTTGAAACAAGCTGAACGGATGATTTATAACCCATGTAAAGATAGTCACCATTGCTGCAGTCTTTATTCATGTCAATACAATCGGCAGTTTTATCAAAGCTTGTGACCAATGCACCATTCGGAGATACATAGCCCAGAAACTCAAGTGCAGACTTTGCGTAAGATGCATCATCATCATTGAACATTTCAATATCGGTTATGGGTGGACCTGCATTGAAATCGGTTGTTGCATAAAGAGTAAGGTTTGCGGTGTCGCCCGTGCCGCTGTTAAGGTCAACGCTTCCGTCAAGAACATTGGGAACGAAGGTCTTTTCACCCGAACCGACCTTATAGAAATATGAATTATTGCCGTTAATTGCTGAATAATATGAATTCGGACGGCTTCCGTTAACCTCAACTCGGAACGCTCTGACAGTATCAACGGGGCTATCCTGATATTTAACGCCGAGCCAGACATAGTTACTGTTATGCTTATCCTCGGTGTTGAAGTTTTTACCTACGGGAGTATAACCGGCGTTGACAAGTCCCTTCCTTGCAGTGTTATTATCCTTGCTCGAATAATACATGGCAAGCTCATAGACGAACTTCGTGTCGGCAGGATAGTAAAACTCCCTGAGACGGTTGGCAGTCTTCGGATATGAAGTTGCATAAGCTGCACCGGCAACCGTCTCCGTAGCAGGCACAATTCCAACAGCCACCACAGAGAATGCTATGAGAATAGATAAGAACAGGCTCAGAGCCTTTGTTCCAATTCCGTATCCTGATGAAGTTTTCATGGTTATTCCTCCAATTGGTGTTTTGTTATATGTTTAAAAAGTCGTTTTTTCAATGGTCACGATTTAATATTTAAGGAAGCACTGAATAAATGCGTCGTCGCATCTTTTGGGTCTGTTTTTGCGTGAAATGCGTTACAAAACCTTGAAATACACAAAGTATATCTGCGGTTTTGTGCCTTTTTCAC
>DCII01000064.1:0-30108 GCA_002315935.1 Ruminococcaceae bacterium UBA1730 | reverse complement strand
TGCCGATTTAATCAGCATTTCCTTAATTTAATTAAATACTAAATTCTGAGCATTGATTTTTTCGTCATTGCGGGCAATGCAAAGCAGGTTTTCTGCTTTGCATTGCCGCAATTGATTTAGACAAGAGATCTGAGAGTCAGCTCACGGAGAGTGATTGTTGTGTGGTCACCGTAAACGGTTTCTGCCTTTTCCTCTCCGGCAAATCCCGTTGATGTTGATGACGGAACGGCGTAAATAACAACCTCGTTATAGTCGTCGTCTCCTTCGGGAGTAAGCTTAAGGGCATCCTTATAGATTACATCTTTTCTGTCTAAGCCGTCATTATCCACTATATCAATTGTTGTTACTCTGTTACCTCTGACATTATCCATCTCTGCGATGCAATTCGAATAGGTGTAGGTTGTTTCTCCGTTGACTGTTGTCGGCGTTGCGGTCAGATAGAATTTAACACCGAGGGTCTTGACAACCTCTGAATCAACGCTTGTATCCTTAACCTTGAAGTAAAGCTTATCATCTTCAATCTTCATTGAATCGCCGTCTTTAACAGTTGTTAAAGCCTTATGGGTTATGATCGTCAAACCATCCTCCTTAACAAAATTCATCATCGGTTTATCCGCAACAATTCTGTAAGCGGCAACAATTGTGTTGATAAAGAGCTTTGCTTCGGACTCCGTGAACATATTCGAATGGCCTGAACCCGTGTATGTTACATTCTTATGAGTGTAGATGAAATAGCCGTTCGTTGCATTGTTTCTGAAGCTGTTATAGTTATTATCAAATTTCGTGTCCGTATTGGCAAGGCAATACCAAACGGTTGTGCCGTCGCCGTTTTCATCGGTCTGAAGCGAAACCTGATAAACCTGGTCATGGGTCGGCATAATATCAAGCGTTCCGTATTCCTTGCGGTCATTGACCATCGTTTTCGGAGTATCAATTTCATACGGATAGTTTGTTATCTGACCGGAATTGACC
Source organism: Ruminococcaceae bacterium UBA1730 (assembly GCA_002315935.1). Classification (GTDB taxonomy): domain Bacteria; phylum Bacillota; class Clostridia; order Oscillospirales; family Acutalibacteraceae; genus CAG-177. The sequence goes on along the minus strand of DCII01000064.1, from coordinate 29,136 downwards.
TGCGTAATCTTATTCGTCAATGCAACCTTCTGTTCATCAACGCCATCATCTTTCCTGAATTTTTCGATAACGAAATCTGTATATCCATGGAAAAATACATCAACATACTCCCTGTTTTTATTAGGAGCATAAGCTATGTCATAGCCGCCGTCAAGAAATTCCTGAACTCTTTCGCCGACGGTCATTGTTTCACCGAGGTTCCATATCATTTCAGAGGTGAAGGTATCGCTGACCTTATGCCATGCACCGGTATCACTCTTTCTTGCATCATAATAGATGGTTGAATAGTCGTGACCGTTTCGAAGGTTCTTATCATTATACTCAATATCGTTATATGTGTTATATTTATCTCGGCCTATGATTCTGTCCTTGATATTCTTCGTTACGCCGTAACGGTCAAGACCGAGCTTATCACGAAGACCGATGTTGAGATAATAACCCTGCTTAACTCTTGAAGCATGAAGATTTGCAGAAATGGTTTCATCTCCGCCGAACATTGTTTTGAAGAAATCAACAATCTTTGTGATTCCCTGAGAAATCCAGTTGGCAATATCGTTTGCAATATATGAAACGAAATTGTTTGAATAATATGCGGTATCATGGCAGAAAAGCGTTGCCTTGCCGTCGTCTATAAGCCTTTCAATCGCTTTAACCGAACCCTGCTGGAAGCCTTCATTCGTTCCCGCAAGAGCAACACCCTCCGTAAGGTCCTGCTCATGGCGTCCGTATGAATCACCGAAGCCGAGAATGAGCATATCATAAATCTTCAGCTCATTATAGAGAATTTCAGTTCCGTTCTTCTGATCCTGAATTTCATTGATTTCCGAAACGCTCTTGAAGCTGACATTCAGCACGAAGTCGGTTCCGACTGTGAAATCAACCGAAATCGGTTTAACCTTCATTCCCGGATTATCGCCCGTTACCTTTGCCAAATCGTCATCATATTTTGCATTTTTCCTTCCGGCAACATTCTTCTGGAATGTGTTTCCGCTGTAAATGCCGTAATTGATTATTCTCGAAAACGGAAGATGATCCGTTCCTCCAATAAGGCCATCGCTGACAAATATATCGCTGAGGAAAACGGAGCCTCTGTAAACATCTGAATACTGATGATTTTTCTCATCGCCGACACTTAAAACTCTGCGATAATTTGCCTGCCAGTTTGCAGGAAGAATCTGAACCGCCGTAACCTGAGTTGCTTCGCTCGGCTTAATATAGGCATAGTTTGTTATCGAATTATGGGTTGTTGCTTCGGTAACCTTATCGCCTACCTTGATAATTATGAATTTCCACGGAACAATGCCTGCGGTTGACGCCGGGAATTTCTTATAGAACTTATATTCGTTTATCTTTTCCAGAGTTGATGCCTTGAGGTTATCCTCCATTGCGGAATTTCCTGCACCGAAAACATTGGCATCGGTAAGCTCATTTGCACTGAACTTGCCGTCTGAATTGTTATCGACATAGAATTCATATCTGTATCTTGCCGTTGCAATTGTATCATCGGTATAATTCAAAATCTTGAATTTGAATTCAAGTGCATCGCCCGAAAGAGTATTCGGATAGCATATCGGTTGCTGAGTTACTACGATTTCAGGAGCGGAAAGATTAGAGAATTTCAGAAGGTTGTTACGCTCAAGATTTTTATTCATGTTGAGCATCGTTTCGCTGAATATATTCTGATTGTTCTTGAAGACATTTGTCATGCACTCGTAGGTGTATGAGCTGTTATCAAAGCAATCCTTATTCAGAGCAATACCCGATTCGGAAACAACGGTTGTGCCGTCTCCCTTGGGATTGAACCTATAGTATCTGATTGTTCCTGTATCCTTCTCCTTATTCAGAGCATTGATTAATGATGAATAGTTGATTTGGAGAGTCGGATCATCATCATCCGCCGCATCAACATATAAGCTCAATTCATAACCATAACGGCTTTCATCAAAGGTTACGGTTGTTGTAATCTTTCTGTCCGTATACGGGTTATATCCTGAACCCGGTGTGAACGGGTCGGGAGAATATGTAACGCTTTCGGTATGCTTCTGGCCGAATCCGCCGGTTCGTGAACAGCTCTTCCAGACGAAATCGAAGATAAAGTTCTGACCGCCGTTTGATTTAAGATTAGGCATATATCCATCGCCGTTAAGCTCTAAAACAGCTTCAACGGTTTTAAGATTATGCTTCAGTCCGCTCTTGAAATAAAGGCTGTATTCTATGTCCTCTTTCGTAAGACCGACTCTCTGAGAACGAAGGTCATCAATCTCTCTCAGACCTTTATACTTTGACTTAGAGAATTTGAAGGTTGCCTTTGCGTAATAATCGCCGTAGCCTCTGAGAGAAGTTCCTTCTTTGAAAATAAACTGATAAATGCTCTCGTTGATTCCGTCGTTGTCAATATCCTGTTCAAGAACAATTCCCTTGTTGATGGATGATGTTGTGCTGTCAAGTCCGGAATCCGACTGGCAGAACCATTCGAATGACGGCTGAACACCCTCGGGAAGGTCTTCGCCATTGGTGTCGAGGTCAGCGATGAACCGCATAATCGGAAGATCCTCGTCTTCGTCCCATGCTTCAATTCCGTATGTAATATTAACCTTGAATTCGCCGACAAATTCGTTTTCAACAAGGTCATCGGAATAGATAATCGGTCTGCCCGAATCTGCAAATAACTCAAGCTGTTCCTTGATATTGACGGTCATATCATTGCCGGATTTTCTGAGAGTACAGTTCGAATCGTCAATATACCAAAGGTCAAGCACTCCGCCTTCGAGGACACTTCCCAATTTAATGCCGAGAATTTCTATATCTCTGAATGCAAAATAATCATTTCCGACAAGCCCGGCAAGGGGAGCTCTTTTACCGCCGGAAAGACCCGTCGCAACCGTATCACCCGTGCTTGAATAATAAACTCCGTCAAGAGCATTATCCTCATAATCCGGAACAATATGGCCTTCATCATCAGGCTGTGTTCCGCCCGTTGCGTGGTTGGCAACAATATCGAAGTTCCTGAGCGATGAACCGATATAGATAACATCGTTATTTTCAACAATGGAGCCGTTCTTTGCGGCAAGCTCACCGAGAGCCATTGTTGTGACCTCAATATCTATCTCTTTAACTTCGTTATTTTCGTTGACATAGGTCAGATCGCCCGTTGGCGAGAACCACTGCTTAACCATCGTTTTGAGCGAACCATCGGCCTCAAGAAGGTCTGATTTTTCGGTATAGGGCTGAATCTCAAGAATTCTGATTTTCTCTTTATAGTGCTGAATTCTCTGACCTCTGTAATTCAGAATATATCTGATTGCCGCCGCTTCCGTAACCTCCGTGTCAAGCTGGGAATACTTATCCTTATTTGCACTTCTGATGAAGTTTTCGCAAACGATTTCCTTATACACGGCATAATACGGAGAATTGACATCCGTATACGGCTCCTTCATTCTTGAAAGGAACGAACTGTTAACGATTGACTTGATATTAATGCCGATGTCATCGTTATCATACTTATAGATATACTTGTTAACGCCGCCCTTTGAGGTTATATCCACGCACAGGTCATTAGCAAGGCCGGGAAGATTGGCAAAGTTTTTGTTTTTGCTATCCTTTTCGGAGGTCATGCTACAGATTCTGTTATCAATCATAACAGGAATCTTATACTGCGAGGTTGCAACCTCTTCGCCGCTCGTGCCGACGGTTTCCCATGAATCATTTGCTTCCTTGAGAATGTCGTTTCTGACTATGACATCAATATCCTCTTTATAAGTGGCGTTTCCTTCAACACCGCCATATGAGAATACAAAAAGCTCATATCCCTGAAGGAAGTAAACAAGGGATTCATCATCTATGGTTCCGTCCGCCTTTTTTATAAGGAGCGAATTAAGATATGTGGTGGTAACAGTTGTAACCGAAACAGCAATTTTGCTGAGCTCTTCCTCGTTGCAGTTAAGAACGCCCTTCTTGAACCACTCGTTGTTTTTCATTCCGCCCTTATAGTAGACAAGAGGAGTTGAAAAAATCATTTCTTCTCCGCCGGCAGGGTCTGCAACAAATTTATAATCGCCTTTTCCTTCGCCGACATATTTGTAGCCGTCACTTTTGCTCGTGAAGAGAGCTGTGTCATCATCGGCCGGCTCAAACTTATCGGCAACAACCCAATATGGATGAAGCTCATCATATGTTTCCTTGATGACCGATGAGTTGACATAATATTTCACGCTGCTGTCAAATACCGTTGAATCGTTAACGATACCCGCAGTATAATATTCGCCTGTTGCATCATCCTTCATGTAGTAAACCGTGCCTACGCCGAGACTTGAAGGGTTGCTGACAAGAGTGAATCCGTCATAATTGATTTCTGCGGTATAGTATTCGCTCTTGATATTGTAGGTAAGTCCTTCGTCGCCTACATTTCCGTAATAGCTGTAAACACCGCTGAATTTATAAATATCTTTTCCGGACTCGATTGAAGAGGTGTCTGTTATGAGAATATATTCCTGCGAATAGCTGTCATAGGTATAATACTTCTCTCCGTCTTCAAAATCGGTGAAGCTTCCGCCTGTTCCGACCTTGGTGTATGTGGGAGTGTAAAGCGGAGTTCCTGTGGGCAGTGATTCAATATTGCTTACCGAGGGAACCTTTGTAAAAATAAGGCTGTAATAATAAACCTTCGGAGCTTCGTTTTTGCGAAGAGAGATGCTCGAGAATACATTTCTCTGACCCGTCACCGTGTTTCCGAAGCTTATCTGAAGCCATCTGCAATCCGTAAGAGTTGTGAAGTCGCATGAATATTCATCGGGACCTGCGGCTCTCGGAGTGAAATAGAAGGTTTCGCTGCTGATTTTTGATTTGTCTTCTCCGCAATAAATTATTGTGGCTGTATGAGCATCCGTTGTGCTGCTGTTTACCGTAAATGAAAGATGATATTCGGATGCATCGTCAACGGGAATATAATACATATTGTTCGTTGCTCTGAAAACATCGCTCGTTGCGGTTGAAGCTTTATTTGTGATATTGATTATTCCGTTTGATTCATCGGCAACAACTGATGAACTCATCTCGGATGATGAACTCTTATTGTAGCTTCCGGAGCTGTACCATTCATGGAAATTGAAGATATTGCTTCCGTATTCAAGGCCGACCTCTCCGCTGTTGAAATGGTCAATAACCTGTCTGTGGGTTGCAACTAATTCCTGCTCCTTATAGTCAAGCGATTTCGTGAGTGAAACGTGTGAATAGTATGCTTTGCGTTCTCCCGAAATTCCATTTGTATCAAAGGTCAAAACAACTGCAAGGTATTTTGCGTTTCCGGTTTCAAAATCAACTGTATATGTTCCGGAATCCTTTTTGCACTGTTTATCCTCGGAAATAAGGGATGTTTTGCCTCCGATAAGATTTCCGCTTTCGTCATAACCATAGACATAAACTCTTGATTTGCCGCCTCCGGGCATAATCTCGGTATGGTAGGTAAGCGAATAGAGAGAATGCTTATCGCATTCGATATAATATTTTCCGCTCTGTTTGTTTGCGGTTGCACTGTAAATTTCGGGTTCGGAATTATTTGACTTAACGGTGATAACGCCGTCCTTCTTTGTTATCGTGTCTCCGTTGCCGTTCCACTTGGTTATATCGAAATAATTCTTGTTGTATTTATATACATTTATATTGGTGAATGTTGCCGAAGCCTCAATGCGGTCAATGTCAAATTTAATCTGAATATATTTGATGCGTGAATTCTCGGGAACGGTATATCTGAATTCATAGTGACCCGTCTTGACCGTTTCCTGACGGAACCAATACTGCTTTGAGATATTGGGAGAATATTTGACAATGTTGCCGTTTTCGTCATAGGGAACGATTGAAACCTGACCCTTGCCGTTCCAGACCTTTGCATCAAGCGAAAGAACGAAGGAACCGCCCTGATAATAACCCGGCATATCCTTATTTTCTTGCATTTCGATTGCATAATAATCGGAATTTTCATAAACCTCTGCAAGGTCATAAAGAACTGCCGCCGAGCTGACTGCATACTGCTGAGACCAGTTTGTTTCCGTTGAGCCGAAAACAGTCAATGACTTATCGCCCTTATTGACGGAAAGAAGCTTTGAGCTTGTGAACTTATCAACCTCATAATCAGCATCAAGCTTTTCACGAAGAGTTTCGCCGAGAGTGGTTCTCCATGTTGAATAATCAAAATAATTCTCAAAGAAATTTTCAACGGGAACATAAGAATCGTTCGAAACATAGTCACCTTCGCCGGGGGTTGTTTCTTCAACTCTGCCCTTGACCTTGATTGATTCATCGGCATCAAGCTCAAGAATGCTGTATTTCTCGGGATTTGTGATTTCCCAAGGATAGTATTCATCATATAATTCTTCGAGATACAAGGGTGCATCTTCTGCTTTCGTGCTCATTACTCCCTGAGCAAGAAGCTTTTTATTGACATCGTTGTTAACATATGATTCTCTCGAATCGGGAGAGGTGAGCATTGCCGCTCTTTCCTTCCAGTTGGCAATCGGCTCTGAATCCTTGATGTAATAGCCTATAACGCCGTCATTCTCCGATGGAGCAATTTCAAGAATTTTAAAGGAATTTTTCTGCTTGAGAAGCTCGATATATTCAAGAGACCTGTCCGTTGAGGCAAGTGCACTCGGAACAAAAGCGGCAAGAATTGCAACAACAAGAACCACGGAGGTAACTGACAAAGCTATCTTCTTTTTGCTTAATTTTTTCTTCATTTCAGCTTAACCTCCTATCAATCTTGCAAATGCTTGCGGAATTGTTTCGTCCGCCCGATCCGTGCTGTTAACAAACACAGGCCTATTTTTCAACGAGAATATCTGTTTTCTGCTGCTGGATGTTTTATCAAGAGTTGATGTTATACTGACCGTTGTGTTGTCAATATATCCGGTTGCTCTTGCTTCATGCAATTCAATTTCGAAATCCGAGATATGGCTTGCGAAGGGCTGCCTGTCATTATTTGAAATAAGGTCTCCGGCAATTCTGAAGGTTTCGAGATACACCTTGCTCTCGCCGCTGTTGAAGGTGAAAAGATAAACAACCTTGTTTCCGCCTTCATCCGTATTCTGAATGTAGATGTCGCCGTTTTCATCCTCGCAGATTGCATCGCAGTCAATAAAGAATTCCTTCATCTGAGTCAACGCAATCTGGGTCCGATATGAGGTGTTAACCCTCTTATTAACTTTGGTATACGAGTTCGTTCCCGCACTCAGCATCATTGCAACGCCTACTGCAAGAACGCCGAGAACCGCAATGCAGACAACAAGCTCAACAAGAGAAAAACCTCCTGAATTTCTGCAAAGCGATCGCTTTATCCTGTTAATAAATTTTTTGCTCATGGGATTCCACCTTCTGTGCAACTGATTAAAATTAGTAAACACCGATTTCTTAGGGAAACGCTTATTAAATCGGCAAGCGAGATTTTCAAGTATGTTTCGGCGTTTCCTTAGTTATGCAACTTCAATTTCGTGCTCGCCGGTGAGAGTATACAGAGTAAGATTATATATCCGTCCTGATGTAACGGTTATATTATTTGATGAGTTTGTGAGCAACGATTCGGCACCTTCGCCCGTTACAGCATTGATTTCTTCAACCTTGCCGTTATTATTCGAAAATCTGATTTTAAGAACCGTTCCTTCTTTAATTGACCTTCCGTCGACAGAAACATCCACTCTTGAGTTGCCGATAACTTCTTCTTTATAGACGCTTGTATATCCGCCGAAGCCGTCTTTTTTAGCCAAAGTACATACATAGTGCTTTTTTGCTGTGTCATATTTCAGAGTGAACTCATTGTCAATTCCGCTGAGCGAATTGATTTTGCACTGTGAAATAATGGAACCCGTTTTTTCAACAACCGTTTTCGCTCTTGCCTTATAGATAACGGAAATCGAGGCAATAATCACGCTCACAAGTGCCACGATAATGGCAACAGTAACAACGAGTTCAACAAGAGATAAACCTTTATTGTTGCCGAGCAAGACCTTATTATTATTCAGTTTTTGAATTCTCTTTTTCAACAAAGATGCTCCCTTTTATATTGTATTAGCGAGTTTAAATAAAGTTAAAATCAACTCTTTTTCCAATTTGAATAGGTAACAAGAGATTCAACGCTCTTGCCCGAAACCGAACCGGAGCCGCTTCCCCAGTTGCTGCTTTCGCCGATGGGAACCTTGAAATAATCGCCGACCATTCTTTCTTCGCCGTCAATGGTCGCTTTGCAGACATATCCCTTTTCAACTTCCTTGCTGTCTGCCGAAAGGCTTGTGTCCGCATCGAGCAGAAGCTTATTATTGCTGAAAATCAATCCGTTGAAAGTCTTTTTAACGGTAACGGAGCCTGTTGCAATAATAAGATGAATATCAGACGATGAAGCATCGTTATATGTATAATTACCATTAACAATGAGAGCAATTGTCTTTCCGTTTTCGTCCTTGAATTCCTGAGTTCCCTCAATTTCATCTTCAATCTTATCAACATTAATAAAATATGTGAACGGATTGTCATCGGGGTCTGAGCTTGATTCGTTATAGGAAAGTGTCTGACAGATGTTATCAAAATATTTTTCGTACAGAGCTGAATTTGATTTTATTGCGGCACTCTGATTATTCGCAAGGAAATCCCTGAATGTCAGATTTTCGCCGTTACCGACAAAGAAATTACCCATTGCCTGCGAAGCAACCTGGCTGTTGGAAATCTCGATATACTTGTTAATATAATTGTTGATTTCAACAGGGTTAGCCTCAGCATAGTCTCTGAAATATTGGCTTGCATTTTCGTCTGCCGTCTTAGGCGTTACACCTGCTGTGTCAGTAAACGCTATGAAATAATAAACTATAAGCTGGTTTGCGGCAACCATACATATCGGCTGAAGCTTTGCTCCGTATTCCGAAAACTTATGCTCCGTTCCCCAGAGTGCTTTTGTTGTATCAAGTGTTACAGTATATTTTTTGCCGTCAGAAAGAATTGTATATGTGCCGTCATCCTCCTTGATGAAGGAATCCGTATCGGGAAAAACATCCGGATTTGTGCTCGGAATAGTATTCTTTGTGTCTCCCTCTTTTATGACATAGGTCAGATATTCAACGGGAGCAAGATAAACCTTCTGATTTTCCTTGACCGAGATGGATTCACCCATCTTAACCTTCGCTTCTTTGCCTGTTTCGAATTCGGTAACAGTCTTCGGAACATATGCTTCCCCTTCGCCGTCATTGGCAACGGGGCTTTTTCCGACAAAGCTGAAGCCTGCAAGAATAAGCTGTGAAAGACCCTCCATATCAATCTTGTTGTGTTTGCCGTTGACGATGATTGAAGAGGATTCGTTTGCGTTCATTCCATCTGAACCGCCCGTTCCGAAGCCGGTATATGTTCCTGAAAGAGTAACCTTTGAACCTCTGCCCTCAAGCTTAAGGTCATTATTTACATAGGTGTTTCCGAGTAATCTTACGGTTGAGCTGTCATTCATGATGATGTTGTTCGACCAGAAGGTTGCCTCAGGGTCAACAATCAATCTTCCCTCGATTTCTTCGCCATCCGAAACGCTGGTATATGTTCCGCTGATATTTGCATCCTCCCTGCAAACAAAAATTCCGTCCCTGAAAATAACCTGAGCATTGCTCAGAAGTGTGAGGCTCCTCATATATGCTCCTCCGGAAATCTCCGTAACGGAGGTTGTTGAGCCGTCCTGTTTAAGCTCTCCGCCGACTATCGCCGCAAACGAAGGAACGCCTGAAACGGTGAACTGCGAAAGCGAATAACCAATATCCGGAACCGCAACATTGATGTCTGCAGAAATTGTTGTTGTTCTGTCTTTATTCGTATATGAAACAATGATATTCTTGAAAACGATTTTGAGATTTGTGGTATCAATCTCCACTCTTGCATTATCATCGGTTGTTTTAACCGTTGCAACGCCTTCACGGCAATTGACAATCATGTCGGAAATCGCATCAAGGTTATAATACCAATAGCCATCTCCTCTTTTGGTGATAAGCTTTTTTCCGCCTTTCTCAAAGGCTTCGAACGAGGAAATGAACTGCTCAGCGAATTTGCTCTGAATTTCCGTGCCCTTTTCGCTGTATCTCTTAAGAGCATAGCCATAAGAGGTTTCAATGGATTTCGAAACCGCTTCCTGAATTCCTACCTTGATTTCGTCCATCGCCGTTGAAGCATCATAAACATTCTGCTTGCCCAGACGGTCAGAGGACTTCATTTCGAAGCCCGTATAAGCGAGCATAAGCAGAAGACTGCCCATAAGAGTAAGAAGCACTACGGCTATAAGGACAGTGACAATGCCCGAACCCTTGTTATTCAATTTTAAACTGATTCGTCTTTTCATTATTGCCTCCCGATAAGCCGTTATTTTCTTCAATCAACCGCAGAATCATTCTGCCTTTGTTGCTCTGAATTTGGCAACAGGTTCGCCGCCGTCTTCAATCTGACCCTCTTCATAGAGATAGATGGCAAGATCGAAAAACCTGTTTTTTGTCGTTGTGGTTATAACACCGCCGTCTTTGATGTCTCTGGTCTTATATGTTGAATAAGATCCGGAAATAACTTTATAGGTAACGCCCGGAATTTCCTCAACTCCGTCTTCAAAAGCAAGATTAACTCTTGCATTTGTGTATAAGAGCTTTTCTCTGTTTTCTTCAAGGTTAAAGGATGGCGAATGGTTTTCCGTAATATCGCATAGATAACCACGCTCTTTGCCTAAAAGCTCAGTCGGGCTGACTTCAACATATTCATCCCCGCTTTGGGTCATCATCCACTGCTTGACAAGAAGAAGCTTTATCGGAATATCTTCAAGATTATTTACCGTAATGCTGTCCGTTGCCGGTTTGCTCGGTGTGCCGTATTCGGGGTAATACATAACATAACAGCTCAGGGGAGTTCCGTCTTCATGCAACGATGCACCTGCGGGAATTGCCGAATAAACAATATCCTTTGAAAATTCTGCGGGTCTGTATGTTCCGAGACCTATTCCCGATTCGTTGGTATTCTGAATAAGATATTCAAAATCGTAGTGGTAGGTTACATTGATGAACACCTTATAGGTATCATCCACCGTGCTTCCCTCGCTCGTTATATCAATGATGATATTTCTCTTTTTCTGTGTGTACGATTTTCCGTTTGTTTCTGCCTTGAAATAAGTATCTGCAATGTTATCGGGGTTTGCGGAGTCGATATAAGGCTGAGCAAAGGTTCCGTCAGGGTCACTGTAATCAACAATCTCCATGTTGTTGATGGTGTTGAATATATCATTTGCGGCACCGTCAAGAGAGCTTGTTCCGAAAACAACCTTTGCATCAAATGTTGATGAGCCGGATCCAATGCCCTTGATGATTGCACAGTCATTGCCTGTATCCGCATCCGTACCCATCGTTTTTGAGGAGTAGTCAAGAAGCGACTTTGAATCATCCGTTCTGAGGAAATTATCAACCGAAACGGAATCAATCACCTCAATAACATTATGAGCCGCATCCGTTGCTTCGCTCAATCTTCTTGCTTTGGTTTCAATCGTCTGCGAGGTTGTAAACGCATGAAGAACAGGCGAAACCAAGATTCCGAGAACCGCAATCGCAACCACAAGCTCAACAAGAGTCAAACCCTTGTTATTCCGCAAAAGCCTTCCGGAGGCTTTTGCTTTTCTGTTAAATTTGTTTCGCATAAAGATTCAGCCTCCGTCTGACCGAAAATTTTATTTTGTGCCGAAGAGGTCTTTCTTTCCTGTTGCAACATCGGGAGCGGTAACCGGTTTATATTCACTGCCACCATACTCAATGAAGAACTTGGAAAGATTCCATACTGTGTTGAGAGTTGAACCCTCGCCGCTGTATGTTGCCGAAACGCTGTCAACATATGTGATTGATTTGTTTTCGTCATAAACATATTCGAGGAATTTCTTCAACTGCTCATAAGACATTGTTGCACTGGTTGTTGTTGTTGTGCTGTAACCCGAAACAGGAATTGTCTTTTCGTCAATAACCGTTTCAAACTGCGAAATAAGCTCCGGGTCTGAGAAGCCTATGCTCAGAAGCTTTCCGCCGATTTCCTCATTAGCACCCATGAGATAGAGAAGAAAATCTTCGCTCTCAATTCCGCAGGGAAGGCGGGAAAGGTTATTCGAAATATTGCTTTTTGCATCCGTGATGCTTGATCTATACATTGCGATGTTTGAATAATATTCCTTGAGCTGGGTAAGATAGGTGCTTCTCTCGGAAAGCTTTGACTCCATGTCGGTGTTAAGAGTTGCAATATTCTGGTAACCGACAACATATGAAATGAGAAGGATGAAAACTCCGACTAATGCAAGCACAAGATTAAGATTTCCAAGAACGAGTTTTTTAAGTTTATCCATTTTTCATTCCTCCTTATGCTTCTGTTGTTGCTTCTGTTGTTGTTTCAGCAGGAGCGGCTGTTGTTTCAACTTCCGGCTCGGGGTATTTGCATGAAAGGGTAAAGCTTACACCCGCATCTCCGGATTTTGTCATCGAGCTGACCGAAAGGACTTCAATTGATTCGAATGACCTGAGCTGACGCAGAGTAACTGCCGCCTCTGCAAAGTCGGGAACAGTTACATTGACGTTAACGCCTTCTGCGTTGCAGTTTGCCGACAGGAAAACGATTGATGAGGGCATCTTCGCTTCAAGCTCAAGAAGAAAATCAAGAAGCTCTGCGTTATAGTTGATTGAATTATCAACGAAGCCCTGAAGAGCTTCATCGCCCTTCTTATATGTAACATATGCGTTGTATTCATCCTCGGCGTGCTGATATTCAATTATTCCGTTTTCAACCTTTTCAAGCTCTTTCTTATTCGAAAGATAAGGAATCAACTGAGTTGCACACAGGGCAACCGCAATGAAAAGCGAAGCGATGAGAACAACAACGCCGTAATATTCCGTTAATGTGCCCTTCTGCTTACCCTGACCTGTTTTATCAAGATATTCCTTCGGGAGGAATGCGAGAGGAGCAAGTCTTGAACCGAGACAGTTTATGTAAACCGAAATTCCGTTTGTTGAGTTTGCAAGTCCTGCAAGCTCGGGAACTTCTTCGAGATAAAGGATTTCTTTTTCGAGTGTTTCGGCAACCTTCGCCTTAAGGCCGTTAAGGTGGCAACAGCTGCCCATGAGAACTACCTTGCCTATTTCCTTGTCAGCGTGCTTACCCGTGCGGAAGAAGTCAAGTGCTCTTGTGATTACGCCTGCAACTCTTGTAAGCGAATCGTTGAAGTCCGATGTGCCTTCGGGAAGCTCATCTGCACTGAGAGCTTCAAGAGCATTGACATATTCGTCATTGCTCATGTTCTTTTCAGCCATGTAGGAGCAAATCATCTCGTCTCCGCCGGTCATTATCGAACGCTGGAGAAGAAGCTCGCCGTTTCCGACAAATGTTACCAAGGTTGAATCCGGGTCAATGTTGACATACATCGTAACATCCTCGCTTGAGACTCCCTTGAGAACCTGATATTGAGAATTGACCGAATAGTCCATGGCTTCGCAGACAAGACCGGTAACCTCTGCAAGGTTTGTATATCCCTCAACAATAAGCTGGGGAACAGCAACAACAAGAACATGAGAATCTGTTTTCGTTCTGCTGATAACGCTGTGTGAAAGTGAATATTTTGTAACATCAATGGGGAAATACTCCGTAGCGTTTGTTGTTACAACGCTTTTGATTTCGGCATCCTTTGCAACGGGAAGCTCAACATCACGGCATGCAACCTTTGATGAATTGACTGAAAAAACACAGTTCGCTGCGGCGATGCCTCTGCTTCTCAGCTCTGATTTAATCTTTTCGCCGAGAACAATCGGGTCCATTATCGCACCGTCAATAACCGTTCCTTCCGGAGTTGAAAAAATGAAGCTGTCCGTAACGGCATACGACTTGTTCTTCTTCTCTGTTACGCAGATTTTACATATCCTCTTTCCGGCTTCGATGCTGACTACTTTTGCGGCCATAAAAATCATCCTTTATCTGAAGAATTTTGATAGTGCTCTGAGAGAGTCCGTTTCGCTTAAGGGGGCACTACCCCCTTTGAGTTTATACCTGTTAACACTATATATATTTAAAGTGAAAAAATCAATACCTAACCTATAAAAATTTATTGTTGTTAACAAAAAGTTTACAATTGCGAGTTAAAAATTTACATTATACGGCAATTTTCTTCAAATATTGCTTGCTTTTTTCAAAAATAATTTCTCAAGTGGAATTGGAAGGAAGCAAAAACAGGTCTTCACGGAAGATTGGGGATGGAAACAATATCGGTATGAATAATGCAGACAAGAGAAAGTTCAGTCATTGCCAGCGAAGTGTGGCAATCCGTCCTCTCCATGGTCATTGCGAGGAGCGTAGCGACGTGGCAATCCGTTTCCCTTCGCAGAGTATTACGGCTCGCCCACACCGGTCTGCGGACCGGGTCGTAATGACAAACCTATTCCTGTGCTTTAGTCCCAACTTTCCGTAACCAAAAAAAACAGAGCCGTTTCAGCAAAGAACGACTTTGTTTTTTGGAATTATTTATTTTCTGATTTGCAATTGTAAGAAAGCAATTACGGGGATAATTATTCATTTTCGAAAAAATATTGCAAGGTTAAACTAAATCACTTTTCTAATAAAGTGTTCAGAATTATCGAGATAAATTGAGAATATTGATTTCTTTTTCAGAACGAAAGAGCAATAAATTTATCAAAATACCATGCTAAAATCTGCTGTCCCCAAAGGGCGGAAATTGCATATCCTGCCGCAAGATATGGTCCGAATGCAAGCTCTCTGCCAATGTGTTTTATTTTCATAAGAGCAATATGAATAACGCTTCCGAGAAGACAAGCTATGAAAATTGAGAGAACTCCTGCCTTGATTCCGAGGAAAAATCCAACGGCAAACATCAGCTTAACATCTCCGCCGCCAAGTGCTCTTCCTTCTGAAATGAAAAGAACAAGAAAGAATATCAGACCCAGAACGAAGCCGCCGAGAAGGTGGTCAAGCCAAGTTTCTGTGTAAGCGAAGGAATCAACAACCGCATGAAGAACCGAAACTGCAAGGCAGAATGCAACAAGACCATTCGGGATTTCTTTTGTGCGATAATCAATAATCGCAATAACAAGAAGTGCCGAAACCAGAGCACAATAGAGGAACATATCCGGGCTGAAGCCCTTCGCCCAAAGAACTATGAGCCAGAGAACTGCGTTCGCCGTTTCAATAAGCGGATATTGAGCTGAAATCTTGGACTTGCAACCACTGCATTTTCCACGCAGAAAAATCCAGCTGAAAAGCGGAATAAGCTCATACCAATGAAGCTTTTTGTTGCAGGTCATGCAATGAGACGGCACAACAACGATGGATTGATTTTCCGGAATGCGATAGATGCAGACATTCAGAAAACTGCCGACACAAAGGCCGAAAATGAAGGTAAAAGCATAAACTGCAATGGGATAATCCTCCATCAATATTTCAAACATATCAAACATTTCTGCCGCCTCCGAATTTTCTGTCAATCAATTTCGTACTTGGGAAACGCTGAATAAATGCGTCGTCGCATCTTTTTGGTCTGTTTTGGCGTGAAATAAGTTACTACACAAAGTATATCTGCGATTTTGTGCCTTTTTCTCGCCGAAAATATATTCGAAAATCTTGCTTGCCGATTTAATCAGCTTTTCCCTAATTCTATCATTAAATTTCGTGAAGGTCAAGATGCAATTTTATTCACATGAGCTGACCTCTTCGTTCTCTTTTTCAGCCGAAACAGGTTCAATCTTCTCAAGCGAGCTGTTTGCAAGTCCGAGGAAAATAAAGCAGAACGGAGCGGTGAAAACAAACGAATTTCCCACAAGTGCAGAGCCGATATAGCCGAGTGCACCCGCAAGGCAACATACGGTTGCGTTGTCAAGATATTTTCTTCTTCTGATTGCTTTTATATATACGGAAACAAGACCTGCTATATAGATAATTCCTGCCGGAATTCCGAAATATGCCATGTTTTCAAGATACTCATTATGTGCCTTATCAAGACCTGTTTCAGCATCAAGGCGTTCGGCTATGCCTTCAAATCCCCAACCAATCCAAGGCTTTTCCCTGATATATTGAGCGGTATGTGTCCATAGCTTCCATCTGTTTGAACCTGCCTTATCGGCATATATGTTTCCGGTAAGTATGCTGTCCAAATCAAAAATCAACGCTGAAAACTCGCTGAAAAATGACGGAACAAAAAGTCCTGTTACAAAAATAATTGAATTGAAAACTATGAATGCACCGAGTGCCTTTAAGCAGAATTTTCCGTCCCGAAGAGAGAGAAAAACGATAACAAAAATGAAAGCTACGAAGCAGGCAAGGAAGCCGCCGAGACTGTCATTGATTGAAAGAATAAAGGTGTCAATGCAGAAAAGGATGAAGCTGAAAATTCTGACAGGCATTGACTTATGCAGCATAGAAAGAGTTGACGAAATCATGATGGAAATTGCAAGAAAATACGCATAAAAATTCGAATTATAGAATATACCGCTGACCATTGCGTTCCCGATAATATTAATATCCTTGTATAAAAGGTTTATCAGAGTCAGCGTACCGATAACGGCATCAATCAACAAAAAGAAAATGATTATGAAGTTTTTATATTTTTCTTTATCCACGAACGAACCGCAAAGATAATAAACCATGTAATAGCAGAAAAGCGAAATAACGCCTTCTCCTCTGCCGGTAAATCCGACAATAAGATTAAATGCCGTTTTATTTGCGATTGTAGAAATTAAAATCAACAAGAAATATGCTCCGAAAAAAACAATCGGAATATTATCCGGAAATCTCTTGATATTTTTTTCTTTTTTATTTGCAAGAAATGAAATTACTGCAATTATTGCAACAAATATTCCGAGAACAAAGGAATACTGAATTATTGAAGTATAGTTATCACCGGGAAGCTCAGTTGTCTTGATATAATGGAAGAATTCTTCCGTGCTCATATCATCATTATAGAAAACTGAAAAGATTATCATGTGAATAATCGGAGTTAAAAAATATATTACTAACGGCACTATTGCCCAAATCTGATATTTTTTTGTAAAAATGTCATTCAGCGTATATCTGTTTTCGGTTAATGACTTCAATTTGTTGTTCATAAGAAAATCCTGTCCTTGTCTTTCATTAAAAATTCCTTCCCATAAAATGAGAAGGAATTGCAAGAAAACCTGTAATTTATCTACTGTGCTCAACTTTCAAGAGTGATTTCTTCTTCAACCTCAAATTCCGCTCTTGATGAGAGCTGCGGATGATTATCAATATCAAATTTTCTAATGTGAATATAGTAAACCAAATCGGTTTTGCAGATTTTTCCCTCAACAAAGCCAACTGCTTTCTTGAATTCCGCAAGACCATCATCGCCGCTTTTTCCTTTGCAGGCAAGAGTATTGACTGTTTCGCCCTTGTTGTTTTCAACCGCTTGAAACGTCAGCGTAATTGCATCTGAGCCGGTATCTTTATCTCTTCCGATTCTGATTGTTCCCTCTCCTGTTATATCAAGGTCATACTCAGCCTTGACATAATCAATGCACTGCTCCGCCGCATCGGAAATGGCAACATCACGAGCTTTCTTGATATATTTGAGAAAGGAAGGTGCCATAACAGCAATGAGGGCAATCATAATTGCGATAACTATAACAAGCTCGATAAGCGAAAAGCCCTTGCTACTTCGATTTTCCGAATTCTTTTTCATAGTCAAAACCCCTCTATGTAATTTATAAAATCAGCTATCGAGAGTAAAATACAACTTAAGGACGCCTTTTGAAATCGGTCTTTTAATTTCCATAAAGAAATGAAAATATTTCCTTATGGAAGTTAAAAGAAATCGCCCCGAAAGGGGGAATCGGGGCGATAAACTATTTAACGATGATTTAAAAAATCAGTAACTGTCAACGATTAAGCGTATGTTACATTACCGTCTGAGCTGATTGTAACTGTGTAAGTACTATCGCTCTGACCCATAACCTTTGCGGTGTCAAGACCGGTCTTTGTAGCCATATCAGCTGCTGTAACAGCTGCGCCAGCTGTATCCTTAAGTGTGCCTGTGATTTCGATAGCAATCTTCTTTGCACTGTTCTGTGCGAATGAGATTGTAACAGTAGAAGAGGGTCTCTTCCATTCGCTTTCGGGATCAGCAAACTCTGTCTTAAGAGCTGAAACGAAATCTTCAACTGCGGTGTCCATAGCTGCGTCTCTTGACTTCTTAACATACTTAACGAATGAAGGAGCCATAACAGCGATAAGTGCTACCATGATAGCGATAACGATGATAAGTTCTACAAGTGAGAAACCTTTCTTATTCTTACGGATAGAATCAAGCTTTGCCTTTAACATTGTGGATTACCTCCAAAATTAAAATTTAGATATGTCATGCCGGACCTTTTCCCCCTTTTCCCCCTTAAGAAAAGTGGTGCCGGTTATAACCTGATTTGGGTGACAGCTTACATTGAATCAAGGCTGTCATACATGCTCATCATGGGCATGAGAAGTGCAATAACCATCGTTCCGACGATGCCTGCCATCGCAATGATGACCAACGGCTCGAGAGCGGCGGTAACCGCCTGGGTTGATGCTTCAACCTCTTCATCATAATAAAGAGCTGAACGGTCGAAAATCGAAACAAGGTCACCTGTTTCTTCTCCGATTCTTGCCATATGGTGAACCATAGGCGGAAACATCTTTGTATGTTCGAGAGCATCCGAAAGCGGAGTACCCTGAGCAACCTCGGTTTTGACATCCTGCAATGCTTCTTTATAGTAGACATTCGTCATGGTATCAGCAGTTATCGAAATTGCATCTATCATGGAAATACCCGTTGCAAGAAGCGTTGCAAGCATTCTCATAACATTTGAGCACGCTGTTTTGGTTGTAAGAGGTCCGAGAAGAGGAACCTTGAGCATAATCTTATCAATAAGATGCATACCGAATTCCGTTTTCTTGAACATCTTGAAGCCGACTATCAACGCAACAACAATTCCGGCAAGAAGCAGGAAATTATTCTTTGCAAAATCCGAAGCATCAACAAGGAACTGCGTAAGAGCGGGAAGCTCTCCGCCGAGCGAACTCAGGAAATCCTGAAACTTCGGAACGATAACCGTCAACATGAATGTAACGATAACAACAACGAGAATACCGAGAATCATGGGATACATTGTTGACTTCTTAACGAGAGCCTTGAGCTTTGTATCCTTTTCGCTCTTTTCAGCGATTCTTTCGAATGAGATTTCAAGAGAACCTGATTCCTCACCCGCCGCAACCATCGTGCACATGATGTCGCTGAAAACCTTGGGATATTCTCTCATTGATTCATGCATCGTTGAGCCGCCCTCAATGCCCTTTCTGCAACCGATGATTGCATTCGCAAGGGTTTTATTCTGGGTCTGCTCGCCGAGCATATCAAGAGCCTTACTGATTGAAACGCCGGCAGAAAGAACTGAAACCATCTGGCGGCAGAAAACCGAAATATCTCTCGGAGTAACCTTCGGCTCAAGAAAAGTTAACGAAATATTTGAATTCAAGGCATTTGCTGCCTCGATTTTTGTAGCTGTCAGGCCTTTGGCTCTGAGATAAGCAACAACATCAGCTTCGCTTGACGCTTCAATTGTTTCCTTAAACTGCTTACCTGTTGAGTCAACTGCAACATAGTTAAAACTTGCCATAAATCAGCACCTCATAAAATCAAAATACCTTTGCGGACATTGCTTCCTTATCCATCGCATAAAGCAAAGCGGTTGAACCGGGAATGATGCCTCGCATATAGAGGTCGTAAATGGATTCATCCATCAGCATCATTCCGTATTTCTTTGAGGAAATGATGTCATTCGGTATCTGGAAGGTTTTGCCTTCACGGATATGGTTTCTGATTGCGGATGTTGCAAGAAGAAGCTCTGTTGCAAGCACTCTGCCGTGACCGTCTCCTCTCGGAATCAACTGCTGTGACATGATGCATTCAATAACATCTGCAAGCTGACTTCTGATCTGAGCTTGCTGATGAGTCGGGAAACCGTCGATAATTCTGTCAATCGCACCGGAGGTACTGATTGTGTGAAGAGTTGAAAGAACAAGGTGACCTGTTTCGGCAGCTGAAATAGCTGTCTGCATGGTTTCGAGGTCTCTCATTTCTCCAACAAGAATAACATCGGGGTCCTGACGCAAAGCCGCTCTGAGCGCACTTCCGAAGGACTTGGAATCCGAACCGATCTCACGCTGATTTACCACCGATCTTCCTTTCGGATAAATATATTCGATAGGCTCCTCAATAGTAATTATATGATAATTATATCTTTCGTTGATTGCCTGAACAAGAGAAGCAAGGGTTGTTGATTTGCCCGAACCGGTTATTCCGGTTACGAGAATCAGACCACGCTTTTTATCACGCATATCAACGAGCGGAGCAGGAAGACCGAGATCGTGAGGTGAAAATATTTTATTGTTCAGAATTCTTCCGCAGAGAGCAACCGAAGCACTCTGGCGATAGATATTCATTCGGAGCCTCACTCCGTTGGGAAATGCATAAGCAAAATCAACTTCGCCGAAAGCTTCAAATGTTTCAAGAAGCTTATCGTTCATGATTTGCTTTGCGAGATTGAAGCATTCTTCGCCGGAGAGAATTTCCTCTCTGATTTTAACAATGCTTCCGTCAACTCGCATGGATGCAGGGTATCCTGCACAGAAGTGAATGTCTGATGCCCTTGCGTCAAGTGCAAGGTCCACATATTCGTTAAAACTGAGCATTTTGTTACCCGATGATTACCCCTATTGCTTATTCTTTGGGTCTCTCATCTGTTCCTAATCAAAAGTATAATCAAAATATTTCAGAGTGTCAACAGTTTTTAAATAAATGTTAAGAAAGTTTGAACAAATGTCACAATTTTGCAACATTTCGTTAAATTCGAACTGTTTTTCTTAATTATTTTATTGAAATTCTGAAGAAATCAACAAATTTTATTGAAACACTCCTAAATAATCGGATTCAAAAAAAGAATAAAAAATTATGATTCAAACGAAACCTTGAGCATTTCCTTGATGGTTGTTACGCCCTCAACAACATACTTTGAGGCGGCTGTTCGAAGGGTGTTCATTCCTGCACCGAGAGCACATTTTTTGAGAGCCTCCGTGCTTGCCTTCTGCGTTATGAGACGCTTCAGGTCGGGAGTAATTTCCATAATTTCAAAAACAGCCGTTCTGCCGTAATAGCCTGTGTCTGAGCACATCGGGCAGCCGCAGGGTTCATAGATTGTAAGCGGTTCGTTGGGGTCAACACCAAGAAGTGATTTTTCTTCCGCACTCGCTTCTCTCGGCTTTTTGCAGTTTGTGCAGAGCTTTCTGACAAGTCTCTGTGCAATAACGCCGACAACGGAGTCCGCAATAAGATATGATTCAACGCCCATATCAAGAAGACGGGTAATGGTTGCCGCCGATGAGTTTGTATGCAGAGTTGAAACAACAAGGTGGCCGGTGATTGACGCCTGAACCGCAATTGAAGCTGTTTCATAGTCACGAATCTCACCGATCATGATAATATCCGGGTCCTGACGGAGAATGGCACGAAGGGCACTCGCAAATGTAAGACCTGCCTTCGCATTAACCTGAACCTGGTTAAGACCTTCAATGTTCGCTTCAACGGGGTCCTCAACCGTTATAATATTAATTGACTCGTCATTAAGCTCCGAAAGAGCCGTATAAAGCGTTGTTGATTTTCCCGAACCTGTGGGACCCGTAACAAGGATAATGCCGTTGGGGTTTGAAATGATGTGGTCAAAATGAACAAGGTCATCCGCTCTCATACCGAGCTGATCCTTTGTTCTGGTAAGAGCAACGGTGTTTGCAAGTCTCATAACGACCTTTTCGCCGTATGATGTAGGAAGAATCGAAACACGGATGTCGTATTCAGCTCGGTCAACAATAACAGTAATACGACCGTCCTGAGCTCTTCTTTTTTCCGAAATATCCATTTCTCCGAGGATTTTTATTCTTGTTACGATAACGGGTAGAAGCTTTATATCGTATGCCATAACATTCTTGAGTGCACCGTCTATGCGGAAGCGGATAACAACCTGACTTTCGTGAGCATCAATATGAATATCGGATGCTCTCTGGCGGACCGCCTGCTCAAGAATTGAACGAACAAGCTGAACAATAGGAGCGGAAGCAATATCCTCTTCCTCTTCCTTCTGTTTTTCTTCGAGAGCGGCATATTTGCTTTCACGCTCTTTCTGATACTGCTCTGCGGCAGACATCGCTTCTGCGGAGCCGAAATATTTATCGAGAAGCTTGTTAATCTCGGTAAGAGTTGAAATTCTCGGTTCAACAACAAGACCTGTGATAATTGAAATATCATCAAGAGCCGCCATATCGAGAGGATTTGCCATTGCAAGAATAAGAATGCTGTTTTCTTCATTGGCATATCCAATCGGAATAACATTATGCTTTCTCAGAACCTGACCGTTAACAAGTCCGATAATCTCCTGCGGAAGGGTCATTGCCTGAAGAGAAACATACGGAACGAAAATAAGCTCGCCCATTGCGGCGGCAGCATCTTCGGCACTACAGGCGTTTATATCGACAAGGCACTCATTAAGAGGCTTGTCACTTTTTTCATTTTCTGCTAACGCAAAATCATATTGAGCCTGTGTAATCTTTCCCTGCGCCATCAGAACATCGCCGATATTTCTGCCGTTCCTGCTGAAAACCATGAGCATTTTCGATACTCCCGATTCTGTTTACGGGATGTATCGCTCCTTTCCGTCGAATTTTGTATGCAAAACCGATACGAAACCCTATAATATTCTTATATTATTATACAATTTTGTCTTTCTGTCAAGGATTATTTTTTAAAAAATATTGCATTTTACACAATATTTTCAGACTTTGGCTGATATTATTGAACAATTATTCTCAATATCTCGTATATGTCAACGGTTTTCGCTTAAAGCAAATACCATATACATCTGCAGAAAAAATTATCAAAAATATTTTTTGATTATCTATAAATCAGTTATTTTAATTACAATTTATAATTATGTTTCTGCACATTATCCTTGTTTTTTGCGTTTGAGCGGTCTTTTTGTCAGCCTCAACTGCCTCATTCCATATGATAAGGTATATTACTATGTATTATAAACAATATTTTATCACAATTTGCCGAATGTATCAACAGTTTGCCGTTGATTTTAAAAAAGTCATATGGTATTATGAATCATAAAAATTTTTGAGGACTGACAAATGGAAAACATATTTGATTCAAAAGAATATAAATCATCCCGCAACGCATACTCTCTGCAATGTATGTTTGAATACTTCATCGCCCTTCTCTCCTCGGATGCCTTTCTTGCAAAGCTTCTGAAGGATATAGGTCTGAGCGATGCGGCAACGGGAGTTATTTCATCTCTCATTATGATAACCTTTCTTTTTCAGCTTCTTTCCGTTCCTCTTGCGGGAAAACTGAAAAGAATTAAAAAATATATTATAATCGTTGACACAGCAAGTCAGCTTCTCTTTGCGGCAGTTTTCACGGTTCCGTTCATGCCGATTTCGTTCAGGGGAAAAGCAGCTGCGGTTACGGCACTCATCCTTCTCGGCTATCTTGCACTCTATCTCAACAACACCCTCTGTTATAAATGGGGAAATTCCTTCGTTTCGCCCGACAACAGAGGTACATATTCCGCAATAAAAGAAATGATTTCGCTCTTCGCAGGAATTTTCTTCACCCTCGGTGCAGGCTATGTTGTTGACCGGTTTGAAACATCGGGTAATCTTCACGGTGCTTTCGGATTTCTTTCAATTTCGATGGTTGTTGTGTGCATTTTCAATTTCATCTGCCTTGCAAGAATGAAGGAGCTTCCTCTTGCCGAGAGCAACGCATTGCAGAGCTTTAAGGAAATTATCCGCCACACCTTCGGCAACAGAAGCTTCCGCAACACAATTATTCTCGTTTCGCTGACAGAATTTGCAAGGTATCTGACCGTCGGCTTCATGGGCACATACAAAACAGTTGACCTCGGACTTTCGGTCAGCAGAATTCAGATGATAAATTTTGCTTCCTGCCTTTCCAGATTTGCAATTTCGAAGCCTCTGGGCAAATATTCAGACAGATACGGCTATGCAAACGGCTTCTATCTCGGCAATCTTCTGAATCTCGCCGCCTTCGTTATCGGAATTTTCGCTTCTCCCAAGCATGGTCTGCTGATTGTTCCTTTTACAGTTCTTTTCCAGATGGGTTACGCAGGAACGGGTCAAAACTGCTTCAACATGACATACTGCTTCGTTGAAGATGAATATATTCTTTCCGGCATAGCTGTATGCAACAGCGTTCGTGGAATTCTCGGCTTCGGAGCATCGTTTGTCGGAAGCTTCATTCTGAATTATATTCAAAACAACGGAAACTCTTTCATGGGTATTCATGCAAGCGGTCAGCAAATTCTCTGTGCAATAACAGCAATATTCACCGTTATTTGTCTTGTGTTCAACAGAAAAGTTGTTTCAAAGCAGGTCGAAAACAGAAAATAAAATTTTATCACAAACAGAAAAGCCCACTGAAGGGAGAATTCTCCGTTTTCAGTGGGTATCTTTGTTTTGCATTTTAACTGGATTATTGGAAATCCGGCATTGCAAACGCTCCGATTGAAACAATCTGATTTTCTCCGCCGACACCTGCATATATAATAATCACCGAAAGAGAAATATTTTCTCCGTCACTGACATCCTTGCAGAGAACGGCATAATTGGTGCCTGCAACAACCTGACTGCCGAGGCAGGCGAGCGATTCATATTCACTGCCATCAAGCTCCTGCTTAACCGTCGAAAACGCCTTTTTGGCATCCTCGGGGAGCTTTCCTCCCGATGCCTCATCGAAAGACCATCCGCCGGCAAGAAGCGGAGTTTCCTGAGCCTTCGCTTCGGAATCAACATTATATTCCGCAAGGCTTATCGCCTTTGAGCCGGTAATGGTTGCATTGCCCTCGGTGTCCCTGTAAACCTTGACAACATTGAGAGTTGAAACAGGATTTTCGGTTACGGTTGTAACCTCGCAGATAAAAGCATAATTAAGACCTGCAACAACCTGACTGCCGAGATACGCAACAGGCTTATAGATAACGCCGTCAACCATTGCGGCCGCCTTCGTCAGAGCCTGAGTAGCATCCTCCGGCATCTGAACATCGGTAAATTCGGAAGCATAGGTCCATCCTCCCGTTATAGGTGCTTCCTGAGTGACAGCTTCAAAGGTCTGCTCCTGCTCAGTTGTTTCAATGAGGTCTGTCGGAACATCCTTGATTCTGCAACCGCTGAACATCAGCAAAGCAATTGCCGAAGCAAGCATAACGGCTATAATTGAAAATGTTTTATTTTTCATTTTGCCATCCCCCTTTTGTCATAATTAAGGAACATCAAATATAAATCAACACCAGCTCATATTTATGGCGTAAATTTTCGAATGTTTTTATGCCGCAAGTGAAGCATCAACGAGGTGGCAGTATCTGTTTTCGCCCTCATAATATGTTTCGAAAACGCCTGTAACTGTTATCTTGTCGTTAACCTTGGGGTAATCATCAGGATATTTCTTATCGCCCGTGAGAACAAATTCAAGACCCTGCTGGCAACAGGCTGTTGCATCTGCTATGACGCAAGCATAATAATTCTGTGCTTCGTTTGAATAGAGTGCAAAATCGCCTGACATTTTCACAACCTTGCCAATATAGTTTTCGGGGGTAGTCATCATATTGTAAACCTCGGAATAAACCATCGTGCTGCTGAGCTGGGTGAGGTCAACATCAACCGATGAATTATCCTGCTCTGCGGCAACCGGTGCGGCGGTAGAGGTTTCAACCTTATTTTCCGTTCCGCAGGCGGCAAAGCCAAACATAAATATAAAGATAAGAAGAGCACTTATTATTTTTTTCATTTACTTTTTCCTCCCGAAACAAATCCTATAAGTGAAAACAAAGCAAAGGCAACTATGTCAACCGCAACAATTGTTGAGCCGACCGGTGTTCCTGCAAGCACGGAAATCAGAATTCCGAGAGATGAGCAGAAAACCGAAAGAACCGCCGAACAGATTGTTACCGACCTGAAGCTTCTGAAAACTCTCATTGCCGAAAGAGCGGGGAAAATTACGAGAGCCGATATGAGAAGCGAGCCGACAAGATTCATCGCAAGAACAATGATTACTGCAATAATAACAGCAATGAGAAGATTATATATTCCCGCCTTTGTTCCCGTTGCTCTTGCAAATGATTCATCAAAGGTGACACAGAATATTTTGTTATAGAAAAATACGAATGCGGCAACAACAACAACCGAAAGAACCGTGCAGAGAATAACCTCTGTTTTTGAAAGAGTAAGAATTGAGGTTGAGCCGAAAAGAGTTGAGCAGACATCGCCCGAAAGATTTGATGAGGTTGAAAAAAGGTTCATCAACAGGTAACCGATTGCAAGCGAACCGACTGAAATCATCGCAACCGAAGCATCACCCTTGATTTTTGCATTCTGACCTGCCGCAAGAAGAAGAATTGCACTGATAACCGTGACGGGCAGAACAAGAACCATATCATTTGTCAGACCGAGAACGGCGGCAACCGACATTGCTCCGAAGGCAACATGGGAAAGACCATCGCCGATGAACGAAAATCTTTTCAGCACCAGAGTAACGCCGAGAAGCGACGAGCACAGCGAGATAAGCACGCCGACCACAAGAGCGTATCTGACAAACGGATACTGAAAATACAGAGATAATTTATCAACAAGCATCATTCTCTGCCTCCGTTCATTCCGAAGCCCTTGCCGACTTCGCTTTCAAGGTATTCCTTCTTTGTGCCGAAGAACACATTCTGACCGATATGAAGAATTTTATCCGCATAGGAAAGAGCGGCACCGATGTCATGAGAAATCATGATGACCGTTATTCCGTCTTTGTTCAGACCTTCGATGAGCTGATACATTTCAGCGGTAACCTTCGGGTCAAGACCCGAAACAGGTTCATCAAGAAGAAGCATTTTCTTTGTTGCACATAAGGCACGGGCAAGAAGAACTCTCTGCTGCTGACCGCCGGAAAGCTCTCTGTAACAGCGTTTTCCGAGGTTTGCGATGCCCATTTTTTCGATGTTTTCATCGGCAAGCTTTTTTTCTTCTTTTGAATAAAACGGGCGAAGTCCACATCTTGCCTGGCAACCCGAAAGAACAATTTCCCGAACCGTTGCCGGAAAATCTCTCTGAACAACCGTCTGCTGAGGAAGATAACCTATTTCATTCTGATGAAGACCGTCACCTGTTATTATTTCACCCGAAATGGGAGACTGAAGACCGAGAATCGTTTTCATCAGCGTTGATTTGCCCGAACCGTTTTCGCCGACTATGCAGAGATAATCGCCGCTGTCTATGCTGAAATTCAGATTATGAAGAATCGTTCTGCCGTCATATCCGAGACATAAATCACGGCATTCCAATTGAGACATTTCTTTTTCCCCCTTAGTTCAGAGCTTCCTTGAGCACTTCGAGATTTTTTTCCATGAGTGCAAGATAATCCGCTCCGTTTCCGACATCCTCAGATGTGATTGACTGCATGGAATCCATTGAAATAATCCTTGCCGATTTGGATTCCGTGGTCTGAATAACCGTTTCCGCAATCTTATGGTCTGTGCCCTCAAGAGTAAGAACCGAACCAAGCTTCAATTCATCAACCTTTCCTGCAAGGAAGGCAATTGTTTCAAAGCTTGCTTCGCTCTCGGCGGAACAGCCGACAAATGCGGCATAATAATCTATTCCGTAATCATCAACAAGATAACGGAACGGAAAACGGTCTGCAAAAAGAATGGTTCTGAGCTTTGCCCCTTCAATTGCAGATGAATATTCCGCATCAAGTGCGTTGATTTTTTCAATATAAGAATCGGCATTTGACTTGTATGTTTCTGCATTTTCGCCGTCAATGCTTATCAGCGAATCTCTTATTGCACCAACGAGAACGGCAGAATTCTTAAGAGAAAGCCAAACGTGTTCATCGTATTCGGGTCCTTCTTCGCCCTCTTCCTCTTCTTCCTCTGCCTGCATTCCTTCAACAATTTCTTCTTCCTTTGCCGAATCGCCGAGAACCTCAAGAAGATTTATAACCTTCATGTTCTTGTTAACTGCTCCGTTAAGAGCATCGTTGACCCACGAATCGGATTCACCGCCGACATAGATAAACAAATCGCAGGCGGAAATCTTTATTATGTCATCCGCCGTAGGCTGGAAGCTGTGAAGGTCAACGCCGCTGTCAAGAAGCATTGTTAAATCGGCATCGTCAAGCTTTTCGCCGAGAATATTCTTAACCCAATCATATTCGGGAAAAATTGTTGTTACAATTGAAAGCTTTTTTTCTGATTTTTCAGTTGCTCCGCATGAGGCGAACAAACCGATAATCATTATCGCCGAGAGCAGAACTGCAATAAACTTCTTCATCATTATTCCTCCGAAAACTAAAATGAGAATAAATCCATGGAAGAAGAACACTATTTGAGCTGTCATTTCGGGCAGCCTTCTCCCATGCAGAATAATGATGTCAGTCTGTCATTTTAACCTTCATGGAAATAAGAGAATCGCAATGAAAATATTCACGGTATTTTTCCGAGATTAAGACTGCAATCAATCGGATAACAGCCGCAGAAATCAGACTGCACGAAACAAAGCCGAACAGCTTCAGCACATTTTCACAAATATTTATGGCACAGCAGACGGGGCAATCCTCGCCCGGGCATTCGTGACCCGCTTCGGCAATCAAAAAACAAATCGGGCAGAGAACTGAAACAATAATGATAATTGCCATCAACGCAGAAAAAATGCGTCTGAATAATTCCTTCATTCTGTGTTCTCTCCTTCCGATGACAATATGTCATTATATTTTAACAGATAATATCAATAATGTCAATTTTCAATTTTCTTTTTTCTCATGGAGAACTTTATTTTCTCTCATGAAGAGCGGAAAAAAGCTGTGAACCGGAAAATTCCGATTCACAGCCGCAAAATTATTAATGAGTTTAAGTCAATTTTTTATGATTATGGAAACTCTGAATAAATGCGTCGTCGCATCTTTTCACTCTGTTTTGGCGTGAAATGCGTTACAAAACCTTGAAATACACAAAGTAT
>DCII01000014.1:11258-44569 GCA_002315935.1 Ruminococcaceae bacterium UBA1730 | reverse complement strand
ATGTGCGTGCCGAGCACACAAAAGATAAAACTATCGCAGATGGAAAAAATCATTTGCGATAGTTTTTTGTTATGGAACAATGAATAAATGCGTTTCCTGTATATTATTGCTGTTTCGCAGGGTCTCCGCAACACTTTTTATATTTCTTTCCGCTTCCGCAGGGGCACGGGTCATTAGGACCTATCTTATCCTTGGCGTTACGAACGGTTCTGCCCTTTTCGCTTCCGTCAGAGGCTCCGCTCGTTGCGGTTATCTTTGCGGTCTGTGTGCGTTTGGTGTCCTCCTCTGTCTTGACCTCATAGGTGAGCATGATTCTTGCGGTGTCTTCACGGATATCCTCATTCATGTTGTCAAACATATCCGAACCGACTTCTCTGTAAGCAACAACGGGGTCGGTCTGACCATAAGCACGAAGGCCTATTCCTCTGCGGAGCTGATCCATTGCATCAATATGATCCATCCACTTGTTGTCAACATTCGAAAGAAGAATTCTCTTTTCAAGCTCTCTCATAATCATCGTGCCATCGGCAAGGTCACCGAATTTTGCTTCTCTTGCTTCATAGGCATTATGTGCTCTCTCAAGAAGAAGCTCACGGATGTCCTCTTTATCAAGCGATTCATCGAAATCGCCGTCCTCGATAAGTCCCCAGCTTCTGTATTTTTCCTTGATTGATTCGAGATTCCATTCCGCTCTCTTTGCGTGGTCGGAGCAGGCAAGGTCAACCGCATCGTTGATACTGCCGTCAATCATTCGCATGATAACGGGCTTTAACTCTTCTCCGTCAAGAACCTGATTTCTCTGCTTATAGATAAGCTCTCTCTGGCGGTTCATAACATCGTCATACTGAAGAACGCTCTTTCTGATTCCGAAGTTTCTGCCTTCAATCTTCTTCTGTGCACTTTCAATTGAATTCGAAACAATCTTTGCTTCAATGGGAATATTTTCATCCGCATTGAGGGTGTTCATAACAGCGGTAAGTCTGTCTCCGCCGAAAAGGCGCATAAGGTCATCCTCAAGAGCAATATAGAAACGGCTTGCACCCGGGTCACCTTGACGGCCTGCACGACCACGGAGCTGGTTGTCAATTCGTCTTGATTCATGGCGTTCTGTGCCGATAATGAAAAGACCGCCCGCTTCTCTAACTCTGTCTGCCTCTTCCTTGATGCTCTCATCATATTTCTTTTCAAGAGCCTGATATTCTTTTCTTGCGTTAATGATTTCTTCGTCATCCGTTTCTGCAAAGCCGGTTGCTTCCGCAATAAGCTCTTCCGTATAACCCATTCTGCGAAGCTCCGATTTTGCAAGATATTCGGAGTTGCCGCCGAGCTTGATATCCGTACCACGACCTGCCATATTGGTTGCAATTGTTACGGCATATTCCTTACCTGCCTGAGCAACAATTTCAGCCTCCTTGTCGTGATGCTTTGCGTTGAGCACTTCATGCTTGATACCTTTATTTTTAAGAAGTCTGCTCAGCACCTCCGATTTTTCAATTGAAACCGTGCCGACAAGAACAGGCTGACCTTTTTCGTGGCACTCAAGAATATTTTCGATAACGGCATTATATTTAGCCGCTTCCGTCTTGTAAATCACATCGGGATAATCTTTTCTTATCATCGGCTTATTTGTCGGAATTTCGATAACATCAAGACCGTAAATCTGATTGAATTCATCGGATTCGGTCATAGCTGTACCGGTCATGCCGGAAAGCTTTTTATAAAGTCTGAAATAATTCTGGAATGTGATTGTGGCAAGAGTTTTGCTCTCGTGCTCAACATTGACATTTTCCTTTGCTTCGATAGCCTGATGGAGACCCTCGTTATATCTTCTGCCGAGCATAATTCTGCCCGTGAATTCATCAACGATAAGAACCTGATTATCCTTTACAACATAATCAACATCACGACGCATAACGCCGATAGCCTTGATTGCCTGATTGACATGATGCTGAATTGTCATGTTTTCGGGATCCATAAGGTTTTCAAGGTTAAAGAACTTTTCAGCCTTCTGGATACCGCTCTTTGTAAGTGTTGCGGTTCTTGCCTTTTCGTCAACAACATAATCGCAGTTTTCATCAACAAGGTCTTCAACATTTTCCTTTGCTTCAACCTCTTTGATTCTTGTGCATCGAAGACCCTTGGCAAATGAATCCGCCATCTTGTAAAGGTCAGTTGATTTTTCGCCTCTGCCGGAAATAATGAGCGGAGTTCTCGCTTCATCAATAAGAATCGAGTCAACCTCATCCACAACGGCAAAGTTATGACCTCTCTGAACCTTATGCTCCTTATAAACTACCATGTTGTCACGAAGATAATCGAAGCCCATTTCGTTATTTGTGCCATAGGTTATGTCTGCGGCGTAGGCGTCCTGACGCTCCTTGCCTTCCTTCTCGTGAATGATAAGTCCGACTGTAAGACCCATGAAGCGGTAAACTTTGCCCATCCACTCACTGTCTCGGCGGGCAAGATAATCATTGACGGTAACGATATGAACGCCATCGCCCGAAAGAGCATTCAGATATGCAGGCAGAGTTGCAACAAGAGTTTTTCCTTCGCCTGTCTTCATTTCGGCAATTCTTCCCTGATGAAGAATGATTCCGCCGATAATCTGAACGGGAAAATGCTTCAGACCGATAACACGCCATGATGCTTCGCGGCAGGCGGCGAATGCTTCGGGAAGAATATCATCCAGAGTTTCACCGTTTGCAAGTCTTTCCTTGAATTCGGGAGTTTTTGCCTGAAGCTCTTCATCAGAAAGAGCGGCAAACTGCGGTTCAAGAGCAAGAACCTTGTCGCAGAGAGGGCGAACTCTTTTAACTTCCTTTGTTGAATAATCGCCGAAAATTTTGCTTAAAAATCCCATTTTTACACCTCGTGGAGAATTTATTTTGAAAGAAAATGATTGTAATTCGATTTGTTTTATGTTAAGATTTGCAGAAAGGAGCGTGTTGAATATGCCGAAAAGAGAAGACTATATTTCCTGGGACGAATATTTCATGGGAATCGCAATTCTTTCTTCCCGCCGCAGTAAAGACCCGAGCACTCAGGTCGGAGCCTGCATTGTCAATGACCACAACAAGATTATGTCGGTAGGATATAACGGACTTCCGAGAGGCTGTTGCGATGACGAATTTCCGTGGGAGAGAACGGGCGATGAATTCGAAACAAAATATCCCTATGTCTGCCACGCCGAGCTGAATGCAATTCTCAACAGCGGCGGTGCAAGCCTTGAAGGCTGCAAGGTTTATGTTGCTCTTTTCCCCTGCAATGAATGTGCAAAGGCAATCATTCAGAGCGGAATAAAAGAGGTTGTCTATCTTTCGGATAAATACGCCGAATCAGTCAGCGTCCGTGCTTCAAAGCGAATGTTTGACAGTGCAGGAGTAAAATATCATCAGATTTCTCTTGCTCACGATGAGCTGACAATTGATTTCAGAGCCGACAAGGTTTAAAAGCCGTAAACAACGCTTCCGACCTTGCTTCCCGTTCCGTCAAGAGGTCTGACACTCATAACGGAAGAATTATCGAGCCATGCAAAATCACAGCTTTCCGCAAAGAGAAGAGGTTCGCTGAAAATTGCAGGTTCAGCCGTTTCATACGCAAGGTTACAATAGATAACGGTCTGAATCATTGCACCGTTTTCATTCTTTTCACCTGCGAAAGCGATTACCGCTTTATTGCCGTCCGGGCTGACTGAAAATACGGTTGCATTGCTTAAATCAATATCCTTAAGAGTCTTTGTTGAGCCGACAAGAAGGTCGGTAACAACAAGGCTCTTTTTGTTCAGCAGATAATTTCCGCTTCTCAGATAATCTCCGAAATAATCACCTTCAAAGTCGCCGAGAACCGTTTCCTTGTCACCCGAATAAAGAACATTTGAAAATCCCTTATCGCTCTGCTTCAGGTAGTGTGTTCCGTGTTCATCCTTGATGAGCCAAGAGCCGAGAATGCCTTTGATTGCAATATCGGGCTTGACTGCATTCGACAGCACCATAACATCCATTCTCTTGTCATCAGAATAATTTCTGTTTGAGAAAAAGTATTTTGAATCGCCCATACCGTTGATGAATTCATTTGTCAGCATTGACCAATCCTGACGGAATGAACCGTTTTCGTCAACAAGGCGTGTGTTATTCGAAACATAGAGCGAAGCCGTACCCTTTGCAAGGTTGAAGTTATATATGTCTGAATAAGTTTTATTTACTTTATAGAATTCATTCTTGTTGAAATCCGCAAGAAGAAGCAGACCGTCTCCGTAGCCCTTTGGTTTGTTGATAAGCTCAACGAACGCAAAAGCATAAACATCAACCGATGAATCCATATCGGAGGTGAAAACTCCGCAGCCGAAGGTTTTTCCGTCTTTCTCGATATAGCTGACACTCACGGGAATTTTCTCATAGGTTGCCGAAATCTTTGTCTTAATCGTTTTGGTTTCTCCGCCGAAAGCATTGAATGCACCGCTTGCATATTCATAAAATCTGATTTCATTCTTGAGGTTGGCGGTATAATATACACCGTCAATCGTTGACGGCATGAATATTTCGCCGTTTGTGCCTTTGACGCTCAGCGAAGTGCTCTGCGTATAGGCGCTCTCTTCATAGGAATAAATTCCGGGGTCTGACGAGGGAATTATCGGAAGGGTTTCCCCTTCAGGTCTTGTTACGAAATATGCGGCAATTGATGCCACCATAACAACTGCAAGAATAATTGAGATAATTTTTGCTGCTTTCATTTCAGTCTCCTCAGATTTCTATATCAAGCTCAACCGGGCAATGGTCAGAGCCGAAAATTTCATTATGTATTTTTGCATCACGAAGGTTTTCGTCAAGCCTCTTTGACGAAACAAAATAATCAATTCTCCATCCCGCATTCTTTGCTCTCGCAGAAAAACGATATGACCACCAACTGTAAATATCGGTCATATCCGGATAGAAGAACCTGAAGGTATCGGTAAATCCGCTTTCAAGAAGAACTGTGAATTTTTCTCTTTCTTCATCGGTAAATCCGGGGTTTCTGCGGTTGGTTTTCGGATTTTTGAGGTCTATTTCCTTATGGGCAACATTGAGGTCTCCGCAGAAAATAACGGGTTTCTTCTTATCAAGCTCAACGATATAGTTCCTGAAAGCATCCTCCCACTCCATACGATAATCAAGACGCACAAGCTCATCACGGGAATTCGGAACATAAACAGTAATAAAATAGAATTTTTCAAATTCGAGCGTAATAACTCTTCCCTCTGTGTCATGCTCGGGAATGCCCAGACCGTAATTGACACATATCGGCTCCTCTTTCGTGAAGATTGCGGTTCCGGAATACCCTTTTTTCTCGGCATAGCTCCAATACTGAAAATATCCCGGCAAATCAAGCTCAATCTGTCCATCCTGAAGTTTAGTTTCCTGAAGGCAGAATATATCGGCATCAAGCTGTGTAAAGCTGCCAATGAAATCCTTGCCCATGCAGGCTCTGATTCCGTTGACATTCCACGAAACAAGCTTTTTAATCGACATTAAATAATCCTCCGATTAC
Source organism: Ruminococcaceae bacterium UBA1730 (assembly GCA_002315935.1). GTDB lineage: Bacteria > Bacillota > Clostridia > Oscillospirales > Acutalibacteraceae > CAG-177. The sequence continues at coordinate 39,043 of DCII01000014.1, read as the reverse complement.
ACATAATGAAGGTATTATATCATATAAAAAAGATTATGTCACTAAAAATTTCATAAATATTTGGTTAAGATTTAACAAAAAATCTGTTCGGTTGTTTTTTTGGCATCTTCTTATTGACAAAAAAACGATTATGTTGTATTTTTAAAATAAGTTAATTGCAGGGAGCATAAGTATTCTGTGCAAACTGCCAAGAAAACGAACACAAATTTCTAGGAGGAAGAAACATGAAAAAGATTCTCGCAGTTCTTCTCGCACTCACAATGGTATTTGCATTCGCAGCCTGTGGCGGCAAAACAGAAGAAAACACAACAGCAGCTCCCGAAACTGAAGCTCCCGTTTCAGAGGAAGCAACTTCAGAAGAAGCAACATCAGAGGAAGCTACTTCGGAGGAAGCAACATCAGAAGAGGTTACATCAGAGGTAACAACCGAAGCAACCAAGGGTCTCAACTCAGAGGATGCAGAAGCAGTTGTTGCATACTACAATGCGGCTGTTAAAGCAACCAAAGACAACGCTCCCAAGGGTCAGCAGACAATGAAGCTCATTGACGGTTCTCTTGACGGTGACGGTGCAGTCGGTGCTATCCTCAAGATTCTTGAGCCAGCAGCAGTCAAGGCTCTTGCCAAGAACTCAAATTCAACAGACTATATTCCCGGCAACGAAACAGACCTTCTTGCTTCTGATGTTAAGTCAGCAACAGCTGTTTCAAAGGACGGAGTTACAACCATCAAAATCAAGCTCAAGGACCAGACAGACGGTTCAGACGGTGATCCCCATAACGGCGGTGCGGTTGCCCGTGGTATCGGCACTCTCGGCAGCATTGACGGTGCTCTCAAGGAGCTTGGTGCAGAGCTTACCTCAGGCCGTAACACAGTTAAGCTTACATATAATGACGCTTATATAACCGTTAAGGTTAACGAAGAAAGCGGCAAAATCATCGGCGGAACATGGCATTATCTTGTTAACATCTTCATCGGCGATGCAAAAGCAAAGCTCGGCATTTCTCTCAACCTCAAGAACTTCAAGGGTCAGATTGACTACACAGTTGCTATCTGATTTGGCTGAAAAATTTCGCCCTCGGCTCAATGCCGGGGGCGTTTCGCTTTAGCTAAGGAAACGCTGAATAAATGCGTCGTCGCATCTTTTCGGTCTGTTTTGGCGTGAAATGCGTTACAAAACCTTGGGAAGCACCGCTTCCGAACGATTATATTACGGGTTGCCATGCTTCGCTCGCAATGACGGAAATTCACATTATCTCCGATATTTCCGTTCCTTTGTAATAATGCTTTATTATCTCCTGCCATGTGCTCCCCTGCCGTGCCATATAGTCTGCTCCGTACTGGCTCATTCCGACACCGTGACCGCTCCCGTTACAGGTAACAATATATTCTCCATCGGAATATTCAACCTCAAAACAGGTGCTTTCCAGATTAAATATTTTTCTGAATTCCGATGCCGGAATGTTCTCTCCGTTTATGTCTATTTCAGAAATATAACCGTTTGGATTTTCCTTTGTTTCTCCTGCATTTTCTTCCGGAGTTTCACTTGTTGAAATTCCGTTTTTCTTAAGTATGTCAATATATTCCGCTTCCGAAAATGTATGCTCGGAGGTTCTGTCCGGAGAAAGAATATCTCCCGCACTTTCCACACTCTGAAGATATGGATATTCCTGCCCCCACATATTTTCTGCACTCTGCGTTCTGCCGATACAGATTGAATGATAAACCGTCAGAGCAGTCCTGCCTTCGTAAGTGATTATATTGCCGCCCACAGCATCAACCGCATCCTCGATTTTCTTTTCATATTTTTCATAATTTTCTTTCCATTTTTCTTTTCTTTCTTCCTGCGAAATATATCCTTGATTCTTGTCGGGACTGTCTGAAATTGATTTTTCGGAATTATCGGTCACATACATTGCATATGTATAGCTTGCAACAGCCTGAGCCTTGAGAGCTTCGGAATGGCACAATGGAGACATTTCCGCCGCAACGCATCCGATAATATATTCTCTCATTTCCGTTTTTTCGGATTTTCCGTTTTTTGAGAGCATAACCGATATGTTTTCCGCATCCTTCGGAAGCTCAACACTTTTCTCAGCATTTTCATTACCGATAAAAACTGTGCAGGGGCATAACACGAGCGACAGAAAAGTCATCAGAACCAAAATCATATTACGCTTCATATAACCTCTTTTCTCTGCGTCACACAGGTATTGACTTTTATATTAATAAAGGTGTATAATATGCTGAATATATTATCGGGTCATTCTCTATGAGGGGGAAAAATTATGAATATAGACCTTATTGAATCCCATGTTTCGGAAGAAGATATTAAAAGGCTCTGCAATCAGATCAGAGTGAATAACCACATAAATCCCGAAGATTTCAACCGCTTCAATGTCAAGCGTGGACTTCGTAATTTTGACGGAACGGGTGTTATGGCAGGCGTTACCCATGTCTGCTCCGTTGTCGGTTATCATATTGATGACGGCGAAAAAATCCCTATCGAGGGCGTTCTCAGTTACAGAGGAATCAACATGGCTGATATTGTTAACGGATGCATTGCCGAAAACAGATTCGGCTTTGAAGAGGTTGTCTGGCTTCTTCTTTTCGGTTCGCTCCCCACGAAGCAACAGCTCGATTCCTTCTGCGATATGCTTTCTGAATGCCGTGAGCTTCCCGAAAGCTTTATTGAAGATATGATTATGAAGGCTCCGTCACCCAACATCATGAATAAGCTTGAGCGTTCGGTCCTTTCGCTCTATTCATATGACAGCAATCCGGATGATATTTCTCTTGAGAATGTTCTGCGTCAGTCCATTAATCTTATTGCACAGGTTCCTTCAATCATGGCATATGCCTATCAGGTCAAGCGTAGACACTACTATAAAAAGAGTATGTATATCCACCCGAATAAACCCGAATACAGAACCGCACAAACCGTTCTGCGTTCAATCAGAGCAGATAAATCCTTCACGGATGAAGAGGCGAAGCTTCTTGACACCTGTCTGATGGTTCATGCCGACCACGGCGGCGGAAACAATTCAACCTTTGCAACAAGAGTTCTGACCTCAACGGGCACGGATACCTATTCCGCAATCGCCGCAGGAATCGGCTCTCTCAAGGGACCAAAGCACGGCGGTGCAAACGCAAAGGTTGCGGAAATGGTTGATTATTTCAAAGAAAATGTTGCGGATATTACCGATGCAGGTCAGGTTGCGGATTATCTTTCGAAGCTTATTTCGAAGGAAGCAGGCGACAAATCGGGACTTGTTTACGGCATGGGTCACGCAGTTTATACGCTCTCTGACCCGAGAGCAAAAATTCTGAAAGCAAAAGCCGAAAATTTTGCAAAGGGAACGGAATTTGAAGATGAATTCCGCCTTCTGAGCAACATTGAAGCTCTTACCCCCGAAATTCTCGGCAGAAATAAAGGCAACACTAAAATGATATGTGCAAATGTTGACCTTTATTCCGGACTTGTCTATAAGATGCTCCGTATTCCGTCTGATCTCTTCACTCCGCTCTTCACAATTGCAAGAGTTGCCGGCTGGTCAGCTCACAGAATCGAAGAACTGCTCACAGGCGGCAGAATAATCAGACCTGCATATAAAAACACATCATCCAAGAGCATTTATGTTCCGATGATTGAAAGATAAGGTGTTATCCGAATGCAGAAAAAAACTCTTCTTGAAGGAATAAACCTTCCGGCAATGGTCTTTGCAATTGTCTCCGTCATTGCCCTTCCGTTAAGAACAATTCAGTATTTCACCAACATCGAGGCCTCAACAGGCTTCTTTACTGAAAAGAATATCGGCATCTGGGCTTTATATGCCTTTATGGCAATAATCTGTATCTTTTCCCCGGCTTTCGGTTTCATCAGCCGCAAAAAGCTTGTTCTTGATTTAAACCATAAAAAGCGTGCAGGCTGCGGAATTATTTCCGCTCTTTTAGCAGTTCTCACTTTAGGCGATGCACTCCGCTGCTTCAATCACACTCTCAATCTTCAGCTCGGTTTCATTGTTTCTCCTCAGTATCCCGATGCGTTTGAGCCAGCAAGAGAAAAGATGGTAACAAGTGTTATCAATTTTGAAGGTCTGACGGCAATTCTCGCCGCCCTGTTCTTCATTGTCAGTGCACTTTCATTCCTTTCGGGAAAATCAGTCGGAGAAAATTTCCGTCTTCTTTCGCTTGCACCGGTTCTCTGGAGCGTTGCAAGAATCGTTTACCGTTTCTCAATCACAATAAGCTATCTTCGTGTTTCACAGCTTACCATTGAAATGTTCATGCTCATTTTCGTCATTCTCTTTTTCATGACATATGCACAGGTCAATTCAAAGGTCAACGCCACGGGATTGGATTGGAAGCTCGTTGCCTACGGTTTGCCCTCTGCATTCTTTGCTCTTCTGAGCTTTGTTCCGCAGTTCGTAATTCTTCTTGCAGGAAAAACAGAGCTTCTGTATGTCTATTCCGTTCCGTATTACTGCGATTTCGGAATTGCTCTGTTTATTCTTTCAACCGTTCTTACAAGAATAAGAATAAAGGGAACCGACGAAGAACCCGAAGAAGCTCAGAAAATCGAGGAATACTCCGAAGAAGAAAAAACAGAAGAATAATAAAGGAAAGCTTTAAATGATAAGCAATATTCTGATTGCCGCCGAGCAGGTTACAATTCTCTATATATTAGTTGCAATCGGTGCAATTGCCGACAAAATCGGTCTTTTTCCCGAAAAGGTCGGAAAAAGCTGCACTGACCTCTTGTTTTACATTGTTACCCCCGCAAAGATTATCGAAAGCTTCTTTACCCTTGAATACAGCAGAGAGACCGCTCTCGGTCTTTTCAAAGCTCTCGGTTGCGGAGCATTGCTCCATCTCATTGCGATTTTACTCGTAACCTTCATTTTTGCACGCACGCCTAAGGATAAAGCGGCAATATTCAGGTTCGCCGCCGCATTCGGAAACTGCGGATATATGGGTCTTCCTCTTGCGAATGCCGTTCTCGGTGCAGAAGGAGTTTTCTATTGCTCCGCCGTTATCATCACCTTCCAGGTGTGCAACTTTACCTACGGCGTGTATGTTATGACCGCCGATAAGGGCGAATTCAGCTTTGATGCAAAAAAGCTGATTCTGAATCCCGGAGTTATTGCGGTTATCATCGGTATGCCGATATTCATGCTTTCGCTCAGGCTTCCGAATATGGTTTCCGCCCCGATAACACATATTGCAAATCTCAATACTCCCCTTGCGATGCTTATTTTCGGAACATTCATCGCAAACACCGATTTTAAAACAATGTTCAAAGAAAAGGGGATTTATCTGACCGCTCTCGTGAAGCTGGTTATTATTCCCGTTATCGTCATTTCGATTTTGAGATTCATAGGAGTCAAGGGCACCTTGCTGACGGCTCTTGCCATTGCATCCTCCGCTCCGCCTGCAAATAACACCGTTATGTTTTCGGCAAAATATGACCGTGATACAGGACTTGCTTCGCAGACGGTTGCTTCGGTCAGTCTGATTTCAATATTAACCATGCCCGTTTTAATTGCACTTTCGCAGGCTGTGGGGTGACGGAATGTTCAGAAGCATTCTTGACGGATTATTCAGTCTATGGGGAGCCTGCCCCTTCGAATCGGTTTCGGAGCATCTCATAAAATGCAGAGCGGAGGAGCGTCTGCCATCCTCTCCACGCTCGGTGATAGTTATATGCTTTCCCTATCTTCTTGAAAGCTATGAGGAACTGAACGTTTCAAGATATGCGGCAGTTCCCGATTACCACGAGGTTACCGCAAGGCTGCTCAACAAGGCAGTTGAGGAGCTGAAAAATGCTTATCCCCAAAATGAATTTTCCGCCTTTGCGGATAATTCGCCGATTCCCGAGGTTGAAACCGCCTGCAAAGCGGGTATCGGAGTCAGGGGAATGAATTCACTTTTCATTTCAAAAAAATACGGTTCGTTCGTTTTTCTCGGTGAAATCGTCACCGACCTTGAAATTCCGTGCATAGATAATGGAATCAATTCATGCATAAAATGCGGTAAATGCGTTTCATCCTGCCCGAACAACGCAATAGGCGAAAACGGTGTTGACCGTTCACGCTGTCTTTCGGATATAACGCAGAAAAAAGGCGAGTTATCCCAAAAAGAAAAAAAGCTCATTGCAGACAGCGGCTGTCTGTGGGGCTGTGATTTATGTCAGTTAATCTGTCCCATGAATAAAAATGTGTCCGCAACCGATATTGAAGAATTCATCAGCGGAGCAATTTCCCATGTTGATGAAAACACCGATATTGAAGGCAGAGCATTTGCGTGGAGAGGCAGAAAAACAATAAACAGAAACATTAATATTCTAAAAGGAGAAATATCATGAAACTTATCATTGCAGTTATCAACGGAGACGACAGCTCCGCAGTTATCAACGCTCTTTCAACAAACGGTTATTATTCAACAAAGCTTGCAACATCAGGCGGCTTCCTCAAATCCGGCAACGTTACTCTTATGATAGGCGTTGAGGAAGAAAAGGTTGATGATGTTATTGCGGTTATCGGCGAATATTCAAAGAAGCGTACTCAGATTATTGCTCCGTCAATAGGCTATGCAATGGAAGGAATTCTCTCGAAGCCCGTTGAAATCACCGTCGGCGGTGCAACCGTTTTCGTTATTGATGTTGATAAATTCATCAAATTATGAGAATCGGCAGTTTCAATGCTGAAGACAGCTGCGAAAGCAGGATATATACAGAGATTTCCCTCGGAAGATTTCCTCATGCCGCAATAATCGAAGGCGGTACTCCCGAAGAAAGAATGGCTCTTGCTGAAAAGATTTCTGCGGCTCTTATCTGCACAGGCGGTGAACCCCGTCCCTGCGGAATATGCCCAAACTGCATCAAAGCCGCCGCAGATTCTCATCCCGATATTCCTGTTTTTTCTGCCGAGGATAAGGCAAAGGCATTCAGGGTTGACATGGTGCGGAGCATCCGAACTCAAGCTTATATTCTGCCCAATGAAGCGGACAGAAAGGTTTTTATTCTCGAAAATGCCCACTCAATGGGTCTTGAGGGTCAGAATGCGATTCTCAAAATCCTTGAAGAACCGCCTTCATATGTCAATTTCATCCTGCTCTGCTCATCGAAATCGGGATTTCTGCCGACAGTTCTTTCAAGAGCGGCAGTATATAGCCTCGGCGAGGCAAGGCTTTCGGATGATAATACCATCCCCAGAGAAAAGCTTGTTTCAGCCGCATCGGATATAGCTTATTCGCTCGTCAGTCCCGATGATTTTGAAACGGTCAAGGCCGCAGGTCAATTCGAAAAGGATGCCGCTCTGCTTAAGTCAACGCTCCCGGTGATGCAGGAAATCTTTGCGGCGGCATTGAGAATAAAGTTTGATGGTGGCGATGTTGAGGATGATATTTCGGAGGTTGCCGAAAAGCTCTCTTCAAAGCTCACAAAGCGTTCATTGCTTGAAGCATCGGAAGCTTCAGACGGGCTGATTGAATCAATCCGTCAGAATGCGAACCATAATCTCACGGTAACAAGGCTCTGCACTCTTTTACGCAGAGCAATTACCAATTAACTCTTGGAGGTAAATATGGCAGAAGTTATCGGCGTCCGTTTCAAGGAAGTCGGAAAGGTTTATTATTTCAACCCGGACGGATTAAAGCTGAAAAAAGGCGAATATGTTATCGTTGAAACCGTCAGAGGCATTGAATGCGGCGTTGTTGCAATGGATAACAGTGAGATTGAAGACGGCGAAATTGTCAAGCCGCTCAAGAAGCTCATCCGCAAAGCAACCAACGAAGATATAAACAGAGCAAAAGAAAACCGCAGAAAAGAGAAGGAAGCCTTTTCAATCTGCGAAGAAAAAATCGAGCGTCATGCACTTGACATGAAGCTCGTTGATGTTGAATACACCTTTGACGGAGCAAAAATCCTTTTCTATTTCACCGCAGACGGCAGGGTTGATTTCAGAGACCTCGTAAAGGACCTTGCAAGCGTGTTCAGAACAAGAATCGAGCTTCGCCAGATAGGTGTAAGAGACGAAGCGAAAATGCTCGGGGGTCTCGGAATGTGCGGCAGACCGTTCTGTTGCAGCAGTTTTCTCGGAGATTTCCAGCCTGTTTCAATCAAAATGGCAAAGGAACAGGGTCTTTCGCTTAACCCCACAAAAATCAGCGGAGTGTGCGGCAGACTCATGTGCTGTCTCAAATATGAGCAGGATGCCTATGAGCATCTTCTGAAAATCACGCCGAAGCCGGGTGCAATCGTTGAAACATCAGACGGTGCAGGCACGGTTGTTGATTTCAGCCTTCTTACCGGCAAGCTCAAGGTTCAGCTTCATAATAATCCCGATGCCCAACCGAGAGTTTTCCACCGCCGTGATGTTAAGCTTGTTAAGGATGCAAAAATCAAAATCGACAAATCCGAGCTTGAAGCACTTAAAGGCATAGAAGATAAATAAAAAGGCATAGAAGATAAACAAAAAATACTCTTGCTTTTTTGAGATAATATGTTACAATAATATCAAATATCATAAGGAGGACAAAACACTATGGCATATGTAATCGGTGATGAGTGCATCTCCTGCGGCGCTTGTGCAGCAGAATGCCCCGTAGAAGCTATCTCCGAGGGCGACGGCAAGTACGTTATCGACGCTGATACCTGCATCGAATGCGGTGCTTGCGCAGGCACCTGCCCCGTAGAAGCTCCCAAGGCTGAATAATTCAGATTAACAGAAAACGGTCTGTCATTGCGGCAGGCCGTTTTTCTCTTTTATTATCAGAAACATTTCCTGCGATGCGGCAAAAAGAGCGGCAATGCATATCGGAACTGCAAGAATATTTATATCAATTTTTTCAACAAAATAAACCGAAACAAAAAGCATAAACCCCGTTATTTTTTCCGCAACAGTATGAAGCATAACAAGTTTTTTATGCAGTATAATACCGAGCAGAATCCCGATAATTCTGAAAATAAATATTAAAAAAATAATAACAACTATACATTTTTTTATTGTCAGATAAGGAAAAATCAATATTGCAGTAACCGCCAGAAAAATGATGTCCGCAATGCTGTCAAGCCTTGCCCCGAAAGAGCTTTCCGCCTTCAGTTTACGGGCGGCAAAGCCGTCTGCCATGTCGCTGATTCCGCAAAGAGAATAGAAGATATAAAACCACGCCGAAAAGGGATGCTGAATGAAAAGCACAGCAGAAAAAACAATTCTCAATGCCGTTAAAATATTAGGGATGTGTTTCATTGCGGTCAACTCCTTTTTCAAAGTTTAAAGTGAACTTTATGCTAATAAATATAAAGAACGGATTGCCATGTCGCTATGCTCCTCGCAATGACAAGACGGAAGCAAGAGTAAAAATCCCTGTCGTTCCGACCGTTAATACAGTCAAAAAAAGTTTTCCTTAAGACTCTCAGCTTTCCCAATTATACTCTTTAAATAATAATAAATAAATAATTTTATAAAATTTTTACATTTTTCAAATAATTAGGTGTTTACAAACATTTTGAAAAGTGGTAATATAACATGTGGTATTTTGAAATCCCAAACAAAATTATCAGGAGGAAAAAACTATGGCAAGAAAAATGAAGACCATGGACGGCAACAACGCTGCGGCTCACGTTTCCTATGCGTTCACCGAGGTTGCAGGTATTTACCCCATCACCCCGTCGAGCCCCATGGCAGACTATGTTGACCAGTGGTCGGCACAGGGTCAGAAAAATATCTTCGGCACAACAGTTAAAGTTGCAGAAATGCAGTCAGAGGCGGGTGCAGCAGGTACCGTTCACGGTTCTCTCGCAGCAGGTGCTCTCACAACAACATACACTGCTTCGCAGGGACTTCTTCTTATGATTCCCAATATGTATAAGATCGCCGGCGAGCTTCTTCCCTGCGTATTCCACGTTTCAGCCCGTTGCGTTGCATCTCATGCACTTAACATTTTCGGCGACCATTCAGACGTTTATGCCTGCCGCCAGACAGGTTTCGCTATGCTCGCTGAGACCAATCCTCAGGAAGTTATGGACCTCGGTGCAGTTGCTCACCTTGCAGCAATCAAGGGCAGAGTTCCCTTCATCAACTTCTTTGACGGTTTCCGTACTTCTCATGAAATTCAGAAGATTGAAGTATGGGATTATGCAGACCTTAAAGAAATGTGCGACATGGACGCTGTTGAAGCCTTCCGCAAGAGAGCTCTCAACCCCGAAAGACCCGTTATGCGTGGTTCACATGAAAACGGCGACATTTTCTTCCAGCACAGAGAAGCCTGCAACACCTACTACGATGCTCTTCCCGCTATTGTTGAGGAATACATGGGCAAGGTTAACGCAAAACTCGGCACAGACTATCAGCTCTTCAACTACTACGGTGCTCCCGATGCTGACCGTGTTATCGTAGCAATGGGTTCAATCTGCGATGTAGCAGAAGAAGTTATTGATTACCTCATCGCTAAGGGTGAAAAGGTCGGTCTTGTCAAGGTTCGTCTTTACAGACCCTTCTCAGCAGAAAAGCTTGCCGCTGCTATCCCTGCATCAGCAAAGAAGATTGCTGTTCTTGACAGAACAAAGGAACCCGGTTCACTCGGCGAGCCCCTCTTCCTCGATGTTGTTGCCGCTCTTGCCGCAACAGGTAAGACAGGCATCAAGGTTGTCGGCGGCAGATACGGTCTCGGTTCAAAGGATACACCTCCTTCAAGCGTATTCGCAGTTTATGAAGAGCTTGCCAAGGATGCTCCCAAGGCTCAGTTCACTCTCGGCATCAATGATGACGTTACAGGTCTTTCACTTGCTGAAACAGAAGCTCCCAACACCGCAGCGGAAGGCACAATCGAATGCAAGTTCTGGGGTCTCGGCGGCGACGGTACTGTTGGTGCAAACAAAGACTCAATCAAGATTATCGGTGACCACACCAACAAGTTCGTTCAGGCATACTTCCAGTATGACTCAAAGAAGACCGGCGGTATCACCATTTCTCACCTTCGTTTCGGCGACAAGGCAATCAAGAGCCCATATTACATCAACAAGGCTGACTTCGTAGCCTGCCACAATCCCTCATATGTTGAAAAAGGCTACAAGATGGTTAACGATGTTAAGCCCGGCGGCGTTTACCTCATCAACTGCCAGTGGGATTTCGATGAGCTCAACGCAAAGATGCCTGCTGAAGCAAAGCGTTACATCGCAAAGAACAACATTCAGCTTTACACAATCAACGCTATCGACATTGCCGCAAGCATCGGTCTCGGTAAGCGTACAAATACCGTTCTTCAGTCCGCTTTCTTCTCACTTGCAAAGGTTCTTCCCGCTGAGGAAGCAATCGGCTACATGAAGGAAAAAGCTCAGAAGTTCATGAAGAAGGGCAAAGAAATCGTTGAAATGAACGAAAAGGCAATTGATGCAGGTGCAGATGCTCTTGTTAAGATTGATGTTCCCGCAGACTGGGCAACAGCCGCAGATGCCGAAGCAGCTCCCGCTTCAAAGGGTGCAGCTAAGCTCGTTAAGCAGGTTGACAGCATCATGAAGCCCGTTGGTCTTATGAACGGCGATTCTCTTCCCGTTTCTGCATTCGTTGACTGTGCTGACGGTACATTCCAGCAGGGTGCTGCCGCCTACGAAAAGAGAGGCGTTGCAGTTATGGTTCCTGCATGGAACGGTGCTTCCTGTGCACAGTGCAACAAGTGTGCATATGTCTGCCCCCATGCAACAATCAGACCTTATGCTCTCACAGCTGAAGAAGCTGCAAATGCTCCCGAAAACGCTATCATCGTTGACAAGAAGGGCAAGGGCAAGGATGCTTATAAGTATACTCTCGCAGTTTCACCTCTCGATTGTATGGGATGCGGTGTCTGCGTAGGCGTATGCCCCACAAATTCACTCACTATGGTTTCAAGAGAGAGCCAGGATGCTATGCAGCCTGTATTTGATTACATGGTTGAAAATGTTTCTGTTAAGGAAGACCTTGCAGACAACACCGTTATCGGCAGCCAGTTCAAGACTCCTCTTCTTGAGTTCTCAGGCTCATGTGCAGGCTGTGCAGAAACATCATATGCACGCCTTATCACCCAGCTCTTCGGCGACAGAATGTACATTTCAAACGCAACAGGCTGTTCATCAATCTGGGGCGGTCCTGCCGCAACATCACCCTACACAGTTAATAAAGAAGGCCACGGTCCTGCTTGGGCTAACTCCCTCTTCGAAGATAACGCAGAGCATGGCTTCGGTATGTATCTCGGTCAGAATGCTATCAGAAATAACCTCATTGCTAAGGTTAAGGAAGTAGCTGCTGCTGAATGTGCATCAGAAGAAGCAAAGGCTGCTGCAAATGCTTACCTTGCAACTCTTGATGACGGCAAGGCAAACGCAGAGGCCGCAAAGGCTCTTGTTGCCGCTATTGAAGGTGCTGATTGCGACACCTGCAAGGCTATCGTTGCAAGCAAGGAATATCTTGCCAAGAAGTCAGTTTGGATCTTCGGCGGCGACGGTTGGGCTTACGACATCGGCTTCGGCGGCGTTGACCATGTTCTCGCATCAGGCGAAGATGTTAACATCATGGTATTCGATACCGAGGTTTACTCCAACACCGGCGGACAGGCTTCAAAGGCTTCCAACATCGGTCAGGTTGCTCAGTTTGCAGCCGCAGGTAAGGCTATCGCAAAGAAGAGCCTTGCTGAAATCGCAATGAGCTACGGCTATGTTTATGTTGCTCAGATTGCTATGGGTGCTGACCAGAACCAGACAATCAAGGCTCTCACAGAAGCAGAAGCATATCACGGTCCTTCAATCGTTATTGCTTACGCTCCCTGCGAAATGCACTCAATCAAGGGCGGCATGATTAACTGCCAGGCTGAAATGAAGAAGGCTGTTGACTGCGGTTACTGGAATATGTTCCGCTACAACCCCGCTCTCAAGGCTGAAGGCAAGAATCCGTTCACAATTGACAGCAAGCCTGCAACAACAAGCTACAGAGACTTCATCATGAACGAGGCTCGTTATTCTTCACTCACACGTGCCTTCCCCGAAAGAGCAGAAGAGCTCTTCACAAAGGCAGAAGCAACATCAGTTGACAGATACGAACACCTCCTCAAGCTCAAGGATCTCTACGCTCCCAAGGCTGACTGATTCTGATTAATTAAAGAAATCCTCGGGGCTTTCGGTCCCGGGGATTTTTTGAAATTTGAAAGTGGGATTAAGAAGAAGCTCCGCTTCATAAGAAATCTATAAACAGGTAAAAATTCAATGAAAATATCCAACATAAAAATAGATAACGGTAAAGAATTCAACTGGGGATTGGTTTCTTCCGAATACGCAAAATACCGTGACATATATCCGCAGGAATTCTATCGGAAAATTCTTGACCTCGGTCTTTGCAAAAACGGTCAGAAAATTCTCGGCATCGGAACGGGAACGGGAGTTCTGCCGAGAAATATGTATTCCTATGGCGAAAAAAATTCAAAAACAGGTGAAATGTTTTGAAAAATATGTTATAATTCTCAAAATAAATGGAAACAGGAGAATAACAAATGAGTATAAGCGAAGAAGCAAAACGCTGTTTGAAATGCAAGTCTCCCCGCTGTGCAAAGTTTTGTCCGGTTGATACGCCGATTCCGGAAATAATGAATTTATTCTTGGATGGAAAGATAATAGAAGCCGGACGAATTCTTTTTGAGAATAATCCTTTATCGGCCGTAACATCAATCGTTTGCCCCCATGAATATAATTGTGCCGGCCATTGCGTTCTCGGAATCAAGGGCTTACCGGTTGAATTCTATGAGATTGAGCGTTATATATCCAATTTCTACTTAAACTATGTCACAATGACTCCTCCGCCGTCAAACGGATGCAAGGTCGCCGTTATCGGTGCAGGACCTGCCGGAATAGCAATGAGCATCATCCTTGCCCTGCGTGGCTTTGATATTACTCTGATTGAAGCAAAGGAATATATCGGAGGAGTTCTTCGCTTCGGCATTCCGGATTTCAGACTGCCGAAGGATATTATTTCAAGATACGACAAGGTTCTATACGATTTGGGCGTTAAGTTCAAGCCGAATACATTTATCGGAGCAAATGTCACAATTGAAGATATGCTGATTGACGGATACAAGGCGGTTTTCATTTCCGTCGGCACTGCGAAGCCGAGAAAATTGGGTCTGCTCGGCGAAACACTCGGTCATGTTCATTATGCAATTGACTTCCTTCGAAGCCCGGCTACATATCATCTCGGCAAGAATATTGCCGTTATCGGTGCAGGAAATGTTGCGATTGATGCCGCAAGAATGGCAGTCCGCATGAATCCCGGTGCAAATGTTACGATAATCAACAGAAACCGTGAAGATGATATGACAATGAATAAGCATGAGCTTGAAATGGCGGAAATTGACGGAGTTGAGTTCAGACATCTTCTTTCAACTGTCCGCATCTGCGATGATTATATTGTCTGTGCAAAGGTCGATGCCATTGAAGGCGAAGACGGCAAAATAATCTATGAAGAACAGATGGCTGAAACTGAAAACATTGTTGCCGACACCGTTATTGTTGCTATCGGTCAGGGACCGCAGGCGGCAGTTCTTTCGAATGTCAGCATCGAAAGAAACGACAGAGGTCTTGTTACTGTTGACAGCAACGGAAAAACCAACATGAAAGGCGTTTTTGCCGCCGGTGACATAGTAACAGGTCCGAGAACCGTTGTTGAAGCGGTTGCCTTTGCTAAGAAGGTTGCAGACGAAATAACAAATTATTGCCTTAATTGAAAAGATGGCATCCCGTTTCGGTGGGATGCCATCTCGCTTTATTGTGAACCTTCAATGCTGTTATTATTCTTTTGAATACATCGAATACATATGGCTGTAAACTCCGTCTTTCTGCATAAGCTCAGAATGAGTGCCCTGCTCTGCAATACCGTCCCTCGTCAGAACTATGATTTCATCGGCATTCTTGATTGTTGTCAGACGGTGGGCAATAGTGAGCGTTGTTCTGCCCTTTGCAAGCCGCTCAAGCGACTCCTGAACAAGCCTTTCGCTTTCGTTATCAAGAGCCGAGGTTGCTTCGTCAAGCAGAAGAATCGGAGGATTTTTGAGGAATACTCTTGCAATTGAAAGTCTCTGCTTCTGACCGCCGGAAAGCTTGACTCCCCTCTCGCCGATATATGTATTATAGCCGTCGGGAAGCTCTTTGATGAATTCATCAGCACCTGCTTTCTTGGCGGCTTCTTCAATTTCTTCCATCGAAGCTCCGGGTTTGCCGAAAACGATATTGTCATAAACCGTGCCCGAGAAAAGATAAACATCCTGTGCAACAACGCCGATATTCTTCCGAAGCGAATGAAGGGTTATATCCTTGATGTTCATTCCGTCAAGAAGAATTTCTCCGCTTTCAGCCTCATAGAATCTCGGAATAAGGTTACAAAGCGTTGTTTTTCCGCCTCCGCTCGGGCCGACAATTGCAAGATTTTCGCCTCGGTCGAGCTTCATGTTGAGGTTATCTATTATCGTTCTTCCCCCGGCAAAATATCTGAATGTGACATTTTTAAACTCAATTTCGCCCTTTGCTTCGCCGATTTCAACCGCATTTTCGCTGTCAACAATTTCAGGAACCTCGTCCATAATCTCGGCAAAGCGTTCTATGCCCGTTATTCCTCTGCTGAACTGCTCGCTGAAATCAACTATCGAGCGAACCGAACCGAGAAGCGTTGAAACAAGCAGAAGACTTGCGGCAAAATCACCCGGGGTTGTAATCTGTTTGCTCATGAAATATGCACCGACCGCAACGATAACGATATACATTGTGCCGTCAATCAGATTGACCGTTGAATGGAATGAAGCCATATATTTATAGCTCCTGCGTTTGATATCAACATATTCACGGCATCCTTCAATGAATTTCTTTCTCTCGGTTTCTTCGTTTGTGAACGAACGGACAACCTTGACGCCGAGAAGAGTATCCTCAAGCTTTGCGTTGATTTCTCCTACCTGATGGCGGCTTTCACGGAAGGTGTCTCTCATTCTTGTTCGGCTCTTCTTCGTGAGAATAACCATAAAAGGCATCATTATGAGCACTGCAACAGCAATTCGCCAATCCATTGTTGTGAAGATATAAAAGCTTGCAATGAACTTGATAACCGTGCTGAATATCATTTCAGGGAAATGATGTGCCCATTCGGAAACATCAAAAAGGTCCGAGGTCATTCGGCTCATGAGCTGACCGACCTTTGTGTTGTCAAAAAACGAAAACGAAAGAGTCTGAAGATGGTTGAACATATCCTCTCTCATCTTGTTCTCAATCTTAACTCCCATTGCGTGGCCGTAAAACGCACGGAAATATTCCGAAAGGCTTCCGATAACACGCAGAAAAACATAGAAAAGGCAGATTGAAATAATCTTCTTCATCGTCAACGCCGCAACATCAACCGTTGCCGTGTCGGTTATTTCTCTGACTATGAGCGGCAGGGCAATATCAATCGCCGCCGAAGCCGCCGTGCAAAGAAGCACCATAAGCAGGGTCGGAATGTGTTTTTTCAGATACGGAAGAAATCTCTTGACAAGAGAAGTACTTTTTTTCAGCGAAATCTTCTGATTTATTTCAGGTTCACCCGATCCGCCCGGACCTCCGGGCCCACCCGGACCGAACCCGCCACCTCTTGGAGGCATATCATCACTCCCACATAGATAATTTATATATTACTATGCAATAGTTTAAGGTATTTGTCAAGATAAAATAGCAAAAACAGCGACATTATACAACGCCGCTGTCTAATGTATTATTTACTTGCCTTAACTTCGTCAAAGGTCTTGATAACCTCATCATCGGGTTTCTTGGTGATGAGCGAAACAACAACCATTGCGATGAGGCCGAATATGAAAGCAGGAAGAAGCTCATAGATGTTGAGAACCGTATCTGCAAACCAGTCTCTGATGCCGAACTTCCAGAAGAATACCATTGCCGCACCGGCAATCATTCCTGCAAGAGCACCTTCCTTTGTTGCTCTCTTCCAGAAGAGACCGAGAAGAACAACAGGTCCGAATGCTGCACCGAAGCCTGCCCATGCAAATGAAACAATTCTGAAAACGGAAGCATTGGGATTGAGAGCAAGAAATACAGCAACAACTGAAATAATGATAACCGAAACTCTTGCGATAAGCATGAGCTTCTTATCAGAAATCTTTGCCTTGAAGAAGTTTGCAATAATATCTTTTGTAACCGATGATGAAGCAGCGATAAGCTGTGAATCCGCAGTTGACATTGTTGAAGCAAGAATACCCGAAAGGAAGATACCTGCCATAAACGCCGGAAGATAACCTGTTTTTGAAATGAAGCGGCTGACATCAACAATAATTGTTTCAGCGGCTGAAGCATCTTCATAAGGACCGACAATTCCTTTGGCCATAAGGCTGTAACCTACAAGACCGATAAGAACTGCAATTGCCATTGAAATAACAACCCAGATAGAAGCAACTCTTCTTGAAGTCTTGAGCTTTTCAGGACTTTCAATAGCCATAAATCGAAGAAGAACATGAGGCATTCCGAAATATCCGAGACCCCATGCAAGAGTTGATGCAACAGGAAGAGCACCATATGAGGTTGTTGTGTTTGCGGCAACATTGAAGCCCTTGAAGAGATTAAGATAACCATCAAGATTTGCAACATTTGCAAACGCAGTATCAAAGCCGCCGATGAAGCCTTCGCTGATGCCGAGAACTGCAAGAAGCGAAATTGTCATAACGATTGACTGAACGAAGTCAGTTGTTGATGCCGCAAGGAAGCCGCCGAGTGTGCAGTAAATAACAATAACTGCCGCAGAGATAACCATTGCAGTAACATAATTAAGACCCGGGAAGATAGCCGAGAAAAGCTTTCCGCAGGCTGCAAAGCCCGAAGCAGTATAAGGAACAAAGAAAATTATAATAATGATTGCGGAAATAAGAGAAATAACATTCTTCTTATCTCCGAATCTCTTTGAGAAGAATTCGGGAAGAGTAACTGCACCGATTTTCTCTGTGTAAATACGGAGCTTCTTTGCAACAAGAAGCCAGTTGATATATGTTCCGATGGCAAGACCGATAGCTGTCCATGAAGCCTCTGCAAGACCTGTCATAAGGCAGACACCGGGAAGACCCATAAGAAGCCAGCCGCTCATGTCGGAGGCTTCCGCACTCATTGCGGTAACGAAGGGACCGAGCTTTCTGCCGCCGAGATAAAAGTCGTCTGTTGTTTTGTTCTTCTTTGAAGTGGCAAATCCGATAACAAGCATCATTGCAAGATAAAGGACAATTGCCAGAACGAGTGATACTGTCATTTCAATTCCTCCAATGAAATAAATTACCTGTGCATTATAACATAAACGATAAAAGAATAAAATGCAGAACGGAGTATAGACCAAACTCCATACTCCGCATTAATAATTCGTCATATTTTGTTGATATATAAGAGATTTATTATGAGAGAATAACAAGAACGGAATTACAACAAAAAATATTTATTTTAGAAAACCTCTGAAAAGCCTCGGCAGAAGGGTTTCCGAAAACTTATAAAGCGAATATTCGCCGTTGCATAAGCACCAGTCGCTGATTATTGCCCTTTCGCAGAGTGCATAGGCTTTTACTATTTCATTGACCGAAACATCCTCGCTGAATTCGCCGTTGTTCTGCCCTTCAATCGCAAGCTTTCGGAGCAGTTTATAATACGTTCTGTTGTGGTCAAGCAGATTTCTGTCGCCCTTGAGTGACATCTGAGAGGAATAGAGCAGGGTCAGCAGGTCCATGGGAATTCTGTTTTCAACCATTCTGAAAAGCTCACGATTGAGAAACATCAGCTTTTCAAACGCCGTCATATCATCGTGAAGCTCCGGCTCAAGCTCCTCATATTTGCTGTCAAATATATACGAAAGAGAGTTGAGAAGCTCCGATTTGCTTTCAAAATAATGATAGAACGAGCCTTTCGAGGTTTCGGAACGCTCAACAATATCCTCAATGGTTGTGCTTTCATATCCGTTTTCATAGAAAAGCTCCCACGAGGCATTGATTATTTTCATTTTTGTCATTTTGGAATCTTTTCTCGGCATATGAATTCTCCCTTATTTCTTTTCTATAAGGTGCTCAATCAGAATTTTCAGACCGATTCCGATAAGAATAAGACCGCCTGCAATTTCAGCCTTCGACTTGAATTTAGTGCCGAAAACATTGCCGATTTTGATACCGCCCGCCGAAAAAATAAATGTTATAACACCTATAAACAGAACAGCGGCAAAAATATTAACATCAGGCAAAAGAGCAAAGGTTATGCCGACTGCAAGTGCATCAATGCTTGTGGCAACTGCCATAAGGAACATTTCTTTTGCGTTCATCGGAGATTTGCCGTCTGATTTTATTTCGTCTTCTTCCTTTGAAAATGCTTCCTTGAGCATATTTCCGCCGATGAATGCAAGCAGACCTACTGCAATCCAATGGTCAAAATTGGTTATAAATCTGCTGAAGGTGGAGCCTAAAAGATAACCTATTGCAGGCATTAGAGCCTGAAATCCGCCGAACCATGCACCTGCACAGCACATTTCTTTTGCTCCTGCTTTTTTAACCGAAAGTCCCTTGCAGATTGAAACTGCAAACGCATCCATTGAAAGTCCGACTGCAAGCACGAATAATTCGATAATAGTCATAATAACATTCCTTTTATTTGTTAATCTTTTCTTAGATCAGTTTTTAAGGCTCTGCATCGGAGCTGGAATTCTGCCGCCTCTTGAAATGAATTTGAGCGGTGAATATGTTGAAACAGGCATAACGGGACCGCTTCCGAGAAGACCGCCGAAGCTCAGCTCATCGCCCACTTTTTTGCCGATCGCAGGAATAACTCTGACTGCGGTTGTTTTTGAATTGACCATGCCGATAGCCGCTTCATCCGCAATAATTGCAGAAATGACCTCGGCAGGTGTGTCCCCCGGAATATTTATCATATCAAGACCGACAGAGCAGACTGCGGTCATTGCTTCAAGCTTTGTGATTGAGAGTGCTCCGCATCTTGCGGCATCAATCATTCCGGCATCCTCCGTTACGGGAATGAATGCACCTGAAAGACCGCCGACATGGGAGGAAGCCATAACTCCGCCCTTTTTGACCGCATCATTGAGAAGTGCAAGAGCCGCCGTTGTGCCGTGGCAACCGCAACATTCAAGACCCATTTCTTCAAGGATATGAGCAACCGAATCGCCGACTGCCGGGGTCGGAGCAAGAGAAAGGTCAACAATTCCGAATGGAACATTGAGTCTCTTTGATGCTTCATTTGCAACAAGCTGACCCATTCGGGTTATTTTGAAAGCGGTTTTCTTGATAAGGTCCGCAACTGCGGTAAGGTCACAGTCCCCTGCCTTCGCAAGAGCCGCACGAACAACGCCGGGACCGGAAACGCCGACATTGATAACCGAATCGGGTTCGCCTGCACCGTGAAATGCTCCTGCCATAAAGGGATTATCCTCGGGAGCGTTGCAGAAAACAACGAGCTTTGCAGGGCCAATACAGTCTCTGTCTGCCGTCAGCTCCGCACTCTTCTTGACAGCCTTACCCATGAGAGCAACAGCGTCCATGTTGATGCCGGCTTTTGTTGAACCGATATTGACCGAGGAACAGATGTGGTCGGTAACTGCGAGAGCTTCTGGAATTGCTTCGATAAGCTCTCTGTCGCCCGGTCCGAAGCCCTTCTGAACGAGAGCGGAAAAGCCTCCGAGAAAGTTTACTCCGCAGGTGCAGGCGGCTTTTTCAAGCGTTTTTGCCAGCTTAACCGCATCCTTGTTATCGCAGGAGGCAAGAATCATTGCAGCAGGAGTGATGGAAATTCTCTTGTTGATGATGGGAATTCCGAATTGCTTTTCAATCTGTTCGCCGGTTGAAACAAGCTTCTCGGCATAGCGTGTAATTTTATCATAAACCTTGTCACACATGATATTTATATCACTGTGACAGCAGTCGAGCAGAGATATGCCCATTGTTATGGTCCTCACATCAAGATGCTCATCCTGAATCATGGTTATGGTTTCAAGAATATCTTTTGAATTAAGCATATGTATTCTCCCCGTCAGATGGTGTGCATTGCGTTGAAAATATCTTCGTGCATTGCATGGATTGAAAGATTCATTTCATCGCCCATCCTTGAAAGAGAATCGGCAAAATCCGTAAACGGAATATCCGATTTTGAAATGTCAACGAGCATAATCATCGCAAACATATCCTGAAGAATGGACTGAGTAACCTCAAGAACATTGATGTTGTTGTCAGAGCATTTCGTTGAAACCTTTGCGAGAATGCCGACCATATCCTTGCCGATAACGGTAATAACTGCTTTCATTTTCATATCTCCTCAACTTCTGTTATGTCACGGATAATAAAATCCGCTTTGCTTTCGATATTTATGCTTTTCGTGAAAAGGCATCCGTATGTGCCGGCATTTTTGCCGGACATGACATCTATTTCTCTGTCGCCTATCATAACGGTTTCGGATTTGTCAAGTCCGTATGCTTCACATATCCAGTTCACCGCATCGGGGCTTGGCTTCTGGGCAAAATTATGCGACGAATCAACGAAGCCGTCAAAGAAATCGTAAATCCCGAATTTTTTCAGATAATACTGCGAGGTTTCGTGACCTCTGTGAGTATAGAGAAAATGCCTTGCTCCTCTTTCGTGAAGAGCTTTTATTGTTTCAACTGTATTCGGAAACGGAATAACCTTCGGTTCAAGCTCATAATCATGCTCATATTTCTGATGAAGAAGCTTTTCCTCCTGACCGATGCCGTAAAAATCATAGGCAACGCCATAGGATATTTCAAATAACGGCTTTGCTTCGGCAGGGTCAACCTCAATTCCTTTTTCTTCCATCATTTTGCAGAATGCACTGACAATATGCGGATAGCTGTCAAAGAGCATTCCGTCAAAATCCCATATGTAATTCTTCATAATCAATAACCATTCGGATTCTGCGACTGCCAACGCCAGCTGTCCTCGCACATTTCTTCAATTCCTCTTGTTGCTTCCCAACCGAGCTCTCTCTTTGCCTTTGATGGGTCGGAATAACAGATTGCAATGTCACCGGGTCTTCTCGGAGCGATAACATATTTAACCTCTCTGCCGCTTGCCTTTTCAAACGCTTTGACAACATCTAAAACACTGTAGCCCTTGCCTGTGCCGAGATTATATGTGTTGCATCCCGTTTCCTTCAGCACCTTTTCAACTGCCTTGATATGACCGAGAGCAAGGTCAACAACATGGATATAGTCACGCACGCCCGTTCCGTCCGGAGTAGGATAATCGTTTCCGCAAACATTCAGATGGTCAAGCTTGCCGACTGCAACCTGCGAAACATAGGGAACAAGGTTATTCGGAATGCCCTTGGGGTCTTCGCCGATTTTTCCGCTCTTATGAGCACCGATGGGATTGAAATAGCGAAGCAGACAAACGCTCCAGCTATTGTCTGAAGCAAACAAATCCTTAAGAATTCTTTCGATATAAAGCTTTGTTGTGCCGTAGGGATTGGTTGTTTTGCCTTCAGGCATATCCTCACGCATGGGAGATGGATTTTCGCTGCCGTAAACAGTTGCAGAGGAGCTGAAAACCATCCTCTTGCAGCCTGCCGCTTCCATCGCTTTGCAGAGAGTAACCGTTCCGCCTATATTGTTATCATAGTACATCAACGGTTCGTTTACGCTTTCGGAAACGCACTTGAGACCGGCGAAATGTATAACCGCTTCAATATCATTTTCTGCGAACACCTTATCAAGACCCTTGCGGTCACGGATGTCGCATTCAATGAACCTGATTTCCTTTCCCGTAATTTCTTTTATACGATTTATGCTTTCTCTCTTGCTGTTGCTGAAATTATCAAGTATAATAGGTTCATATCCAGCATTTATCAGCTCAACGCAGGTATGAGACCCGATAAATCCTGCACCGCCGGTAACAAGTATTGACATAGCAAATCCTCCGTTGCAAGGCACACTGCCTCAGTATAAAACATTAACATTTATATTATAGTGATTTTTTGACAAAAATCAACGGATGTATTGACAATATTTTGATTATCGTTAAACTTATTTTTGTAGAGCTGATAAAAATTCAGATTAAGAGGTAACAGAATGTATAATCTCACGGATATTTCAACTGTTGAAAAAATTCTCTCAAAGCATGGTTTTAAATTTTCGAAGGCACTCGGTCAGAATTTCATCATCAATCCGAACATCTGCCCGAGAATGGCTGACGAAAGCGGAATTGACGGTAGCTGCGGAGTTATCGAAATCGGTGCAGGCATAGGAGTTCTGACCGCAGAGCTTGCGAAGAGGGCGAAAAAAGTTGTCTGCGTGGAGCTTGACACAAAGCTTCTGCCGATTCTTGACGAAACCCTTTCTGACTTTGACAATATTGAAATCATTAATCAGGATATTCTCAAAACAGACCTTCATGCACTCATTGAAGAAAAATTTCCGGATATGCCCGTTTATGTCTGTGCAAACCTGCCTTATTATATCACCTCACCCGTCATAATGACCCTGCTCGAAAGCAATCTTCCGCTTGAAGCGATAACGGTTATGGTGCAGAAGGAGGCAGGTCAGAGACTCTGTGCAGATGTCGGAAGCCGCCTTGCTGGAGCGGTAACGGTTGCGGTCAACTATTATTCCGAGGCGAGAAAGCTTTTTGATGTTTCGGCAGGCTCATTCATGCCGTCTCCGAAGGTTGACAGCTGTGTTATAAGAATGGATATAAGAAAACAGCCTCCCGTTGAAGTGAAGGACGAAAAGCTCTTTTTCAGAATAGTCAATGCCTCCTTCGGTCAGCGGAGAAAAACCGCTTCGAATTCAATCAGTGCAGGAACCGGTATTCCAAAGGAAAAGGTCATTTCAGCCCTTGTTGAGTGCGGATATCCGGAATCCGTCAGAGCAGAAAGCTTCGGCATGGAGGACTTCGAAAAGCTTGCAAACAAAATAGCCGGAATGAAATAATATTTTCGCAAAAGACTTTTCAAAAGGTAATTAATGGTGTATAATGTTCTAAATATTGATTACAGGAGTTGATTTTATGCTCAAAAACATATCACCGATCATTTCTCCCGAGCTTCTCAAAATCCTTATGGAAATGGGTCACGGCGATGAAATCGTTATCGGAGACGGCAACTTCCCCGCCGCTTCAGTTGCTCAGAGACTCGTTCGCCTTGACGGTCACGGCGTCAACGAAATAGTTGATGCAATTCTTCGTCTTATGCCGCTTGATACTTATGTTGAGGCTCCCGTTGCTCTCATGGATAACGGCGATGCTTCAAATCAGCCTCCCATCTGGGCAGACTACAAAAAGACAGTCAACGCCATTGAAGGCGATAAAAAATTCGAGCTTGTTGAACGCTTTGCATTCTATGAAAGAGCAAAGAAAGCCTACTGCGTTGTTGCAACGGGCGAAACAGCAATCTATGCAAACATTATTCTTAAAAAGGGTGTAGTTATTCAATGAAAAAAAGAATTCTTGCCATAGATTTCGGTGCTTCAAGCGGAAGAGCAATCCTCGGCACCTTTGACGGTGAAAAGATTACGCTCAAGGAAGTTCACCGCTTTTCAAACGACCCCGTAACGGTCAACGGAACCGTTTACTGGGATGTGCTCCGCCTTTATCACGAAATAAAGCAGGGCATCATCAAGGCAAAGGCAGAGGGTGGATTTGACAGCCTCGGAATTGACACATGGGGCGTTGACTTCGGTCTTATCGACAGCGAAGGCAGACTTCTTGAAAATCCGATTCATTACAGGGATTTAAGAACAAAGGGACTTGTTGAAGATTCCTTCAGCATTATTCCGAAGGATAAATTCTACGGTCTGACCGGCATTCAGTTCATGGAGCTGAACACCGTTTTTCAGCTTTATTCTCTCAAAAAATACAGACCTCATATGCTTGAAAGAGCGGAAAGCCTTCTCTTCATGCCCGGCCTTTTTGCGTATATGCTCACGGGTGAAAAGGCAACCGAATATTCAATCGCAACAACCTCACAGCTTGTTGACATCAACACTCATGGCTGGTGCGATGAGGTTTTCGATAAGCTCGGCATTCCGAAGAGGATTATGGGCAAAATTTCGAAGCCCGGCGAGGTTATCAGAGATTTAAGCAAGGAAGTCTGCGAAGAATGCGGAGTTGAAAATGTCAAGGTCATCAGCGTCTGCGGTCACGATACGCAGAGTGCAATAACCGCAGTTCCGAGTGCGGAAAAGAATTTTGCTTTTCTTTCAAGCGGCACTTGGTCGCTCTTCGGAACAGAGCTTGATGACCCCATCGTCAACGAAGCTTCTCTTGCAATGAACATCACCAACGAGGGCGGTTACGGCGAAAAAACAGGTTTTCTCAAGAATATCATCGGTCTTTGGCTCATTCAGGAAAGCCGCAGATTTTGGAACAAAAACGGCAACGATTATTCATATGCAGACCTTGAAAAGCTTGCTCTTGCATCCGAGCCCTTCAAGTGCTTCATAGACCCCGATGCTCCGGAATTTGTTCCTATGGGTAATATCCCTGAAAGAGTGCGTGAATTCTGCCGCAGGACCGGTCAGTATGTTCCAGAAACAGTCGGCGAAATTATCCGTTGCATCTATGAAAGTCTTGCAATGAAATACAGAATGACCTTCGATAAAATCAAGGACTGCACGAAGATTGATTATCCCTGCATCCATGTTATCGGCGGCGGTGTAAAGGACGGTCTTCTCTGTCAGATGACGGCTTCATCCTGCGGAGTTCCCGTCAAGGCAGGTCCGATTGAAGCAACTGTTCTCGGCAACCTTGCGGTTCAGCTTCTTGCTCACGGCTGCGTTAAGGATGTTGCAGAAGCAAGAAGGATAATTTCAAACAGCGAAGCAATCAAAGAATATGCTCCCGACAATGCAGATGCGTGGTCAGAAGCATTCAAACGCTTTGAAAAAGCAATAAATAATCAATAATTTTCATCACGAAAGGACGATAATAATGGCTAAAAGCAGACTTATCGGCGAATATCCCGTTATCGGTATCCGCCCCATCATTGACGCAAGAAGAGGTCCCCTCAAGGTAAGAGAATCCCTTGAGGAGCAGACAATGAATATGGCAAAGGCAGCTGCAAAGCTTTTCACCGAAAACCTTTGCTATTCAAACGGCGAACCCGTTAAGGTTGTTATTTCAGACACCTCAATCGGCAGAGTTGCGGAATCAGCAGCCTGTGCAGCCCAGTTCAAGAAGGAAGGCGTTGACATCACACTTTCCGTTACTCCCTGCTGGTGCTACGGTTCGGAAACAATGGATATGGATCCAAACACAATCAAGGGCGTATGGGGCTTCAACGCAACTGAAAGACCCGGTGCAGTTTATCTTGCATCAGTTCTTGCCGCTCACGCTCAGAAGGGTCTTCCCGCATTCGGCATTTACGGCAAGGATGTTCAGGATGCAGACGACACAACAATGCCCGATGATGTTCGTGAAAAGCTTCTCCGCTTCGCAAAGGCCGCTGTTGCAACTGCAACAATGAGAGGCAAATCATATCTTCAGATTGGTTCAATCTGCATGGGTATTGCAGGCTCAACCATCAATCCCGAATTCATCGAAGAATATCTCGGCATGAGAGTTGAATCAGTTGACGAGGTTGAAATCATCCGCCGAATGACCGAGGGCATCTATGACGAAGAAGAATTCCAGAAGGCACTCAAGTGGACAAAAGAAAAGTGCCCCGAAGGCTACGATAAAAATCCCGATTTCGTAAGAAAGAGCCCCGAACAGAAAGAAAAAGACTGGGAATTCACAGTCAAGATGATGTGCATCATCAAGGACCTCATGAACGGCAACAAGAATCTTCCCAAGGGAAGAGAAGAAGAGATGGCAGGTCACAATGCTATCGTTGCAGGCTTCCAGGGTCAGAGACAGTGGACAGACTTCTATCCCAACGCTGACTTCGCAGAAGCTCTTCTCAACACAAGCTTTGACTGGGAAGGTGCAAGAGAGCCTTATGTTCTCGCAACAGAAAACGACACTCTCAACGGACTCGGAATGCTCTTCATGAAGCTCCTCACCAACAGACCTCAGATGTTTGCCGATGTTAGAACTTACTGGAGTGCTGATTCAGTCAAGAGAGTTACAGGCTATGACATTGAGGGCGTTGCAAAGGATGCAGGCGGATTTATCCATCTCATCAACTCAGGTGCTTGCTGCCTTGATGCCTGCGGCGAGGTCAAGGACGAAAACGGCAACGGAATCATCAAGCGTTGGTATGATGTTAATGAAGCAGATATTGACAAGATGCTCAAGGCAACAACCTGGTGTGCATCCGATAACGGTTATTTCCGTGGCGGCGGATATTCTTCAAGATTTCTCACCAGAGCACAGATGCCTGCAACAATGATTCGTCTTAACATCGTCAAGGGTCTCGGCCCCGTTCTTCAGATTGCCGAAGGCTGGACTGTTGCTCTTCCCGACGAGGTTTCAGATACACTCTGGAAGAGAACAGACTACACATGGCCCTGCACATGGTTCGCACCCAGATGCGGCGAGGCAGGCGGCGATGCATTCAAGAGTGCATATGACCTCATGAATAACTGGGGTGCAAACCACGGTGCTATCTCCTACGGTCACATCGGTGCAGACCTCATCACAATGGCTTCAATGCTCCGCATTCCCGTTGCTCTTCACAACGTTCCCGATGAAAAGATTTTCCGTCCTGCCTGCTGGGGTGCATTCGGAACAAAAGACCGTGAAGGTGCAGACTTCAGAGCTTGCTCCGCTTACGGCCCGATGTATAAATAATTTCAAGGAAACGCTGATTAAATCGGCA
>DCII01000014.1:1245-11137 GCA_002315935.1 Ruminococcaceae bacterium UBA1730 | reverse complement strand
GCATTTATTCAGCGTTTCCTTAATTTTAAAGGTGCGGAGAAATCTGCACCTTTATTATTACCTTTAACAAATGACGAAAAGAGGAAAATGCTATGGCAGGAATAAAAATCGGCGTGTTCGGTGCATGGAGAGGCAATTCATATATCCGTCTGTTTCTTGAAGAAGAACAGATTGAATTGGTTGCAATCTGCGACAAAAATCTGAATGAGCTTGATGACCTTGAAAATGAAAGTGACGAGCTTGAGAGAGTTGCAAAATTTACCGATTTTGATGAATTTCTCTCCGAAGGAAAAAAGCTCGGTATGAACGCCGTTTTTCTTGCAAATTATTTTCATCAACACGCTTCCTACGCAATTAAATGTCTGGAAGCCGGAATGAATGTTATCAGCGAATGCACCGCCGCCGCAACAATGAAGGAATGCGTTGAGCTTGTTGAATGCGTTGAAAGAACGGGCAAAAAATATATGCTTGCAGAGAATTACCCGTTCTCAACAAGCAATATCATGCTTAATCACCTCGTTGAAAGCGGTAAACTCGGCACTCTGCTCTACGCCGAGGGAGAATACAACCACTCCGGCACAAATGAAGAGCTTGCCCGACTGACCCCCGGAAAGTATCACTGGCGTGCATGGATGCCACGAACATATTATGTGACCCACGCAATGGGACCGCTTATGTTTGCGACAAAGGCCATGCCGAGGTATGTTTCTGCCCGTGCCGCTCATTCTGACCTGCTTTATCAGATAAGAGATTGGCGGCATAACTATGACGGATGTGCAATTATGTTCTGCGAAATGGATAACGGTATGATAGCCCGATTCACCGGTTGCACCGCTATGGCGAGCGATTACAGCCGTTACCGTGTTGTCGGAGATATTGCGAGCGTTGAATGCGGAGGAAATATCGGTTCTGATATGGTCAGATTATTTTATTTCAATCATACTAAGCCTGAAAATGAAGAAAATGAATCATTCATTAAAGCTGACATTGGTGAACCTGACGAATCAGCACAGAAAGCGAAATCGGCAGGTCACGGCGGCGGAGACTTTCGGGTTGTTCAGAATATGATTGAATATTTTCTGAATGGTGTTGACCCGTTCTTCGATGTTTACCGTTCTGTTGCAATGTCTGCAACCGCAATTCTCGGCTGGAGAAGCTGTCTTAATCACGGCGAAAACCTCCTCATTCCGGATTTTCGCAAAAAAGAAGAAAGGGATTTTGTCCGTAACGATGATCTAACCCCCTTCCCGGACGAAAACGGGAACGGGATAACGCTTCCCTGTGCTCTGCCATATAATGAATAACAAAAAAACTGTAAGCACGCCTTGTTAATCAGGTTAGCTTACAGCTTCTTTTTTATCGGGATATTTTTCGGTATGCTCTCTGAAAAGCACATCAGTTATTTCAAACACATCTTTATCTTCCGTCAGTCAATGACACGATTGATATGCAATAAAATCACGATTTATTCCTTGTTCATTTTTCTGGCTTTCGCTCTCGCAACCATTATCCAGCACAGAATGACAATGAATTGCATTATTCCCGCCGAAATGAGAAGAAGCTTAAGGCTTTCAATCGGGAGCGAAACAATTATGCACACAAACGCCGACCATATCAAAGCACTGATTGAAATGAATCTCGGAGCAACTCCGAACCACACACAGGTGAACACAATCAGCGGAATGCACGAAACCGGAACCGCATATAAAAATACAAGAGCAGATTTTGATGCCTCGTAGCCGAAAAATCTCAAAGCAAAAAACACGAACGAAGCAAGAAGGAAAATTCCGCCTATTGTCATCATCGGAATAATTATTCTGTTCGTCAGATGCGGAAGCTTGTTTTCTTTTTCAGGTTCGGGAACCTTGTCGCCGACAAGGTCATTGAAGGTCACTCCGTAAAGCTCCGCAAGCTTGTTGAGAACAAGCAAATCAGGGAGACCGTCTCCCCTCTCCCATTTTGAAACGGACTTGTCCGAATAGGTCAGCTTTTCTGCAATTTCCGTCTGCGTGAAGCCGTTTGCCTTGCGTAATTCCGTCATGTTTCTTGCAATATTTTCCTTAAGCTTATCTTCAGTCACTTTTCTCACTTCTCTTTCTGCCCGATATTATACTATATCTTTTTCGAAAAATCAAGAGTGAAATCCGTTGATATGCTTAGACTTCTACTGTGAGTAGAGGCTGAAATTCAGATTCTACCGGCTTTTCTCCCGAGAGTAGAGCCGGTAGAATCATTAATAGGGTGACATTTGTAACGCCAAAGGCTAAAATTTCAGATGTACTTTTTCACTGCAAATTCATCACGAGGTGAACAAAATGGCAAAGGCAAAAATCAAATATTATGATGTTCCTATGGTGAGTTCAATCGCAGAAATGATTGAGCTTGCCCTCAAGGAAGCATCAGACAGCATTGCTTATAAATATAAAAAAGATGACGGTTTATTCTGTCTGACATATTCGGGATTCATTAACAGAGTGTATTCGCTCGGTGCTTATCTGGCTGAAAAGGGCTTCGGAGACAAGCATATTGCCTGCATCGGAGCAAACAGCATTAATTATATCAATACATATTTCACTGTTCTGCGTTCCGGCGGTGTTTTTGTTCCGATTGATAAGGAGCTTCCGCAGAAGGATATTCTCCATATCATAGAAAACAGCGAAAGTGAGGTTGTTTTCTATGATGCAAAATATGAAAATATTTTCAGAGAAAATCTAAATAAAATTCCAGCCGTAAAGCTCTTTATCGGGTTTGAAAGAAATGAAGATGACGGCAATTTCATTTCCTTCGGAAAAGCTCTCGCAGAAGGCAAAAAGCTTGAAAAAAGCAACTATCTCTCGCTGAAATCAGACCCAGATGAGCTGAAGCTTCTCGTTTACACATCCGGCACAACAGGCATGAGCAAGGGGGTTATGCTTTCGGAGCGTAATCTTGTTTCATGTGTCTGCAACGGTCTGATGGTTTCAACGGTTTATGAAAACGGTTTTTCAGTTCTCCCTTATAATCACACTTACGAAAGCGTTGCCGATATTCTTGTTTCCTTTCATCATCATTCTGCACTCTGCATCAACGACAGCTTGGTTTCTTTGATTAAGAATTTCAAGCTTTTCAAGCCTGATTATCTCTATGTTGTGCCGGCAATTGCCGAAATGATTTATTCAAGGCTCAACCGTGAAATAATCGCATCCGGCACAAAGGAAAAATTTGATTCTCTTGTTTCGTTAAGCAACGGAATGCGAAGGCTCGGCATTGATAAAAGGAGAGAGCTTTTTGCTTCCATCCTTGAAACCTTCGGCGGAAAGCTTGTGAAGATAGTCTGTGGCGGAGCACCTATAAGAGCGGAGGTTGCAGAGTTTTTTGATAACATCGGTATTTCTTTGGTCAACGGTTACGGCATAACCGAATGCTCTCCGCTTGTCTGTGCAAACCATGATGAGGATAACGATTACCGAACCGCAGGAACAAGGCTCCCCTGCCTTGAATGGAGGATTGATAATCCCAATTCAGAGGGAATAGGCGAAATACTCGTTAAGGGCGACAGCGTTATGATTGGCTATTATAAAAATCCGGAGCTGACAGCGGAGGTTATCAAGGATGGCTGGTTCTATACGGGCGATTACGGCATGATAACAGAGGACGACAAGCTCGTGATTTCGGGCAGAAAGAAGAACATTATCGTTCTCAATAACGGCAAAAACATCTATCCTGAGGAGATTGAAGGCTATATTCAGGGAATTGATTTTGTCAATGAGGTTATCGTCAGCAGTGAAATTGACGAAAACGGCAACGAAAGCTCCCTGAGTGCAGAGGTCTTCCTTTCGGAGGTCAGAACACCTGCCGAGGTTCTCCGCTCAATCAAGGATGCCTGCAAGGAGCTTCCCATCTATAAACAGATTTCAAATGTTAAAATCCGTGATAAGGAATTCGAAAAAACAACAACCAATAAAATTAAGCGTTTTAAAAAGAAAAACGAGGATAGATAACGCAAATCCCCCGACGGCAATGTTGCTGTCGGGGGAAAACTATATATAATGTAATATTACATTTCTGCAAGAGTTGTTGTCTCAGCAGGATTTGTGTTGTCAATGCTGTATGAAACAGTGTTTGTGTAGCAGAACTTAACGGGAACGGTTCCGATTTCAGAAAGAGAACCAACGCCTGTTACATCAACCGCAACATCGCAAACCTTGACATACTTGATTTCCTTGATTGCATCCGTTTCAACATCGGAAACAATGATAATCTGGCAGTCTCTGTATGAAACAACGGGAGTGCCGACTGTGAGATACTTTTCAGCCTTTTTGAATTCCTCGATAACCTTGTTGACATCATCAAGGTCATATGCCTTTTCGATTGTTTCGGGAAGAGTCGGGGACTTGAGATTAACTGTGATAGTTCTATTTGCACCTTCGTCAACGCAGGTTGCACAGTCGATTTCATCCATTGTAAGCTGGCTTACATAGCTCTGACCCTTAACAGGAAGGAACGCAACGAGGTCATCGCCGTATTCAATGCTCTCCTTCTTTGTGGGAAGCATATAGCTGTCAAGAGTTGTGATAGCTGCGTTGATATATTCGTTTTCGCTCATCTTGATGCTGTCGCCGTTTTCATCAACGCTCTTTGAAATCTTCTTCTCATTCTTCATTGAAACAGCGGCCTTGCCGTTCTTGGCTTCATTCATGTGAATGTTGAAGTATTCGAAGATGGTCTTGCTGTTGGCGGCAAGAGCCTCAGGAGAATATGTTGTATCGGTAACAACTCTGCTTTCCTCATCGTAAGAGGTTGTAATATCTGTCGGAAGCGGAGTTTTCGCCTTGATGGTTGTTGTTGTTTCGTCTTCGGCTGTGCTGCTGCATCCCGCAAATGAGAATATCATTGCTGAAACAAGCAGCATTGCAATTGCGGCAATTATTTTTTTATTCATGATGAAATTGCTCCTTTCGCTGTGCATATGATGTGATTATAACATAATAAGTCGAAATAAGACAGAAAATTTTTCAGAATGACATATTTTTGTCATAATGTAAAAAAACATACTGCTTCATTTGTTTAAATTGCCTAATCAGACATTAAGTCCCTTTTCATCAAAGAGGAATACAGTGTTTAGAACAATATCAACACCTGCTTCAATTGATTTGAGGTCGAGGTTATCGGCTGTGTCAAGTCTTGTGTGGTAATAGCGTGCAGGAGAAGGATCCATAGCGGCAAATGATGCACCCTTGAGACCTGCCTGAGAAATAGCGGCAGCATCGGTTGAGCCGAGGGAAACGGTTTTGAAGGGAAGGTCATAGCCTGCAAGTGCACCGCCTGCACGGATAAGCTCAGAAACCTGAGCATCATTCTTGACCATACCTGTCATATCCTTGTTATATACTGCCATGAAATCGAAATCTCTGACTGTATCAAGCCCGAAGAAAACAGTTTCAACGCCGTCATTCTTTATTTCCTCTGCATGAGCCTTGCAGAACGCCTTTGCACCTCTTAAACCGGCTTCCTCAGAGCCTGTGCACACAACCCAGACCTCGGTGTTTTCAAAACGGATATTGTGGTCATTGAGAAATCTCGGAACTGCCATTGAGCAGAAACAGCCGGTGAGGTCATCGTTTGCACCCTCAACCGTTCTCTTGGGGTCATAGAAGAGAAGGCAGAAAAGGAAAATCGGAGTAAAGCAGACCGAAATGATTGAGAAAACAAAAATAGTCCTGTTTTCGGCAGGATTTGCTCCGCCGAGAACCATAACAAGTGAAATTACATCAAAAACAGCTGTAACAAGAAGTCCTAAAAAACCGCAGGCGATAACGGGAACAAGAAGCTTCGGACCACCCCAGTATGTAAATCTCCATTCGGGAGCTGAATCGGCATGACCTGAGAAAATTATACGGCGTTTCGCTTCGCCCGATGCTTTTCTGACGGCGATAACATTATGCGACTTTGCCTTCGGAGTGAAAACATCAAGGGTTTCTTTATAGAAAAGGAATTCCGTGATGACGAAGAAAATAGCTACCGCTATAAGACCTACACCGACTGCAAGAAATACAGTGGCAAGTGCCGGAAGAAAATGAGTAAGGAAAAGAAGTACAACTGCGATAACCGCACAGACAACGACGAGCTGAACCCAACCCATGAATGCCTTCGGATGAAGGTCAAATTCTTCAATTTTAACTTCGTCACAGCTTTCCTTAAGGTCCTCCGCCATCTTCTGCTGAGCGGCATATTCCTGCTCTGTGCCCGAACCTCTCGGACCGATTTCTTTGCATAATTTCTTTATGCCTCTGAGCACATAGTTGGCATACATTCTGCGCTCGGATTCGTAGTTTTTGACACTTTCGTTTGCTTTCAAAGCAAACACCCCTTTCAAAAAAATATTCGGAAATCCTGAATAATCGGATTTTATTTGACAATTTCATTGCTTGGATGTAAAATATATAAATCCATAAATCGGAGGAATTAAAATGAAAAGCAAATTCGGATTATTGATTTTTGTTCTTGCCGCCCTTGCACTTGTTGCATACGGTGCAACCGTTATTCTGAGCAAGACCGAGCCAACATCTCCCGAAGCCGAATCAGAAACAATCATTTCTGCCGGAACCTATTCATATACTGAAGCAACAACGGAAAATGCTGTTTCGGAGGTGGTATCGCTGGCTGAAAATGTTGTTTCAGGCGGATACAAATACGCCTATGCAGGCTTCAACCCCTCATATGCCGATTTAACGGGCACTCAATGGAATCTTATTCTCGTCAACAGAAACTATATTCTCCCGGATAATTATGAGGTCAAGCTTGCTCCTTCGGTCGAGTCCGTTTCCGACAGTGCAAAGCTTGATTACCGTGTTGCACCGCACTATAACGAAATGTATCTTGCCGCTCTGGAAGACGGAATAACCTTGACGCCGTTATCGGGCTATCGTTCAATTGAACGCCAGACAAATAACTTCGAAAATAAAATCGAATACTACATGAACGAGGGCTACGATAAGATTGAAGCAACAAAGCTTGCCGCAACCCATATTCTGCCTCCCGGCACAAGCGAACACAACGCAGGCCTTGCAATGGACATATGCAGTCTCTATCAGAATTTTGATGAAACCGAAGAATTCGCATGGCTGAACGAAAATGCCGCCGATTACGGCTTCATTCTCCGCTATCCGAAAGACAAGGAAGACAAAACCGATATAATCTATGAACCGTGGCACTGGAGATATGTCGGAGTTGAAACGGCAAAGAAAATCAAAGCAAGCGGACTTTGCTATGAGGAATATCTCGGTTTAGCTTAAATGAGAATTTCCGGCTTCGCCGCCCTCGCTTATGCCCTCTCTTTTGAGAACAACAAGAACCGTTTTGAATAAAATTTTAATATCCAGTAAAAGGCTCTGCTTTTCGACATATTCCTTGTCGAACAGAGCTTTTTCTTCTGCCGACAGAGTATCTCTGCCGTTTATCTGAGCAAGTCCCGTCATTCCGGGTCTGACGGAATAAACATTATATTCCTTTCTCAGCTGTCTTATCTCCTTCTCCTCGGGAATAAGAGGTCTGGGGCCGACAAAGCTCATTGAGCCGTTGATTATATTGATTAACTGCGGAAGCTCATCAAGGCTTGTTGCCCTTAAAAATTTTCCGCTAACGGTTATACATTCTTCGGACTCGGTAAGGTCACCGGTTGCCGTGTTTCTCGTTCCCATCTTCATGGTGCGGAATTTATAAACATAAAACAGCCTGTTGTCCTTGCCGACTCTATATTGCTTAAATATGACGGGTCTGCCCGAATCAATTGCGATGATTATTCCGATTATCAAAAAAACCGGAAGCAGCAGAATCATCAGCAGCAGACTCACCGTAAAATCAAAAGCACGCTTCATTTTACACCTCTGAAGTGTTATGATTTTCTTGACCAGAAAATATAATCCTCAATCAGAACCGCTCTGACCGGAGCCGCTTCCATGCCGTCAAGAGCAACGGGAGCCGCACAGAGAAAATATTCCCCGGGCTTGACCGCCGAAAGGTCAAGCGACTCAAGAATAGCAACATTGCTCTGCATAAACGCCTTGTGCGGAGCCATTTCGTTTCCCCTTCCGCCGACCGAAAGAGCATCTGTTCCGATAAGCTGAATTCCTCTGTCAACAAGCTCCTGTGCAGATGAATCCATGAAATAAGCAAGTCCGTCACTTTTAACAAGAAGCCTGTCACATTTCTGAGGAAAATAACGGTCAACATATTCTCCCGTAATTACTCCCGAGGGAACCTGAATAACGGTGCACGGACCTATATAAGCATCAAGCGGCATCTTTTCAATTGAAATTCCGTCGCTGATGAAGTGGAGCGGAGCATCGGCATGGGTTCCCGTATGAACACCTGCATTGACAACCGAACCGTTATAAACAGCTCCCTGCTTCATATCGGAAACTCTTTCGTATTGCGGCTCGGGGTCGCCGGGATAAACATTGCACGAAAAGAATTTTTTTGAAATGTCAATGATTTTCATTCTTCATATCCGCCTCAATTTACTGCTGATTTGCCTTGAGAGACTCCATCTTGAGATACGCATTGATAAATCCGTCAATTTCGCCGTCCATAACAGCGTTGATATTGCCGTTTTCAAAGCCCGTTCTGTGGTCCTTTGCAAGAGTATACGGCATGAAAACATAGGAGCGAATCTGGCTTCCCCATGCAATTTCTCTCTGCTCGCCCTTAATATCGTCAATCTTGTCAAGATGCTCTCTCTCCTTGATTTCGATAAGCTTTGATTTGAGCATCTTCATTGCAACCTCTCTGTTCTGATGCTGGCTTCTTTCAACCTGGCAGGCACAGACGATATTGGTCGGAATATGCGTAATTCTGACTGCCGAAGAAGTCTTGTTAACCTTCTGACCGCCTGCACCGCTTGAACGGTAGTAGTCAATCTTGAGGTCATCGGGGTTGATTTCAACCTCAACCGTATCATCAATTTCGGGCATAACCTCGAGAGAAGCAAAGGAGGTGTGTCTTCTTCCCGATGAATCGAAGGGAGAAATACGAACAAGTCTGTGAACGCCCATTTCGCCCTTGAGATAACCATAAGCATTTTCGCCCTCAACACGAAGAACTGCAGACTTGAGACCTGCTTCATCGCCGTCAAGGAAGTCAATCATGCTGACCTTGAAATCATGCTTCTCGCCCCAATGCTGATACATACGCACAAGCATCTGAGTCCAGTCCTGAGCCTCCGTTCCGCCTGCTCCGGCGTGGAAGGTCAGAAGAGCTGTTTTTGAATCATATTCGCCTGAAAGCAGAGTGCTGAGCATCATTGCATCGAGCTTTGAAACGAAAGCATCACAGGATGATTTGCATTCCTCAAGCATATCAAGGTCCTCTGCTTCATCCGAAAGCTCAATAAGAACAAGTGCATCATCAAATTCTGCCGAAAGAGCATTATATGCCGCAACCTTATTCTTGAGCTGGCTGATTCTCTGCTGAACCTTCTGCGAATTTTCAAGGTCATTCCAGAAGCCGTCTTTGGCTGTGTCTGCCTCAAGAACTTCAATTTCTTCATTCATTGCATCAAGACCGAGAGCCTCACGGAGCTGCCTGAGCTTTTCCCTGTATTCGAGAAGTGATAGCCTTAATTCTTCAAACTGAATCATAAATTTTCTCCTGAATTTTAATTATAATAAAAACTGGTATAATAGAACAGGATATATTATACATAATACGCCAAAAAAAGTAAAGAAAAATTTTGCCGACTTTTTAAACTTTTCAAAAAAGATTTTTAAATAACAATTGAAATTTCCGTTACAATCCGCTAATATATACGATGTAAGATTTTGAATGTTCAAAGGAAACGCTGAATAAATTCGTCGTCGCATCTTTTCGGTCTGTTTTGGTGTGGAATGCGTTACAAAACCTTGAAATACACAAA
>DCII01000014.1:0-1179 GCA_002315935.1 Ruminococcaceae bacterium UBA1730 | reverse complement strand
CTTGCCGATTTAATCAGCGTTTCCAAAAAGGAGATAATCCATTGCTTAACTATAATAACCAACCCTGTCCGGGTTGCGGAAAACATATGCATGAGGGCGATGATATTGTTGTCTGCCCCGAATGTGCAACTCCGCAGCACCGTGAATGCTGGATGGCAGACGGTCATTGCGTCAATGAATCGCTCCATTCTCCGGATTTTATATGGAAGCCGAGAGAAACGGTTCAGCTTGATGAGCCTGCCGAAAGCAAGAAAATCTGCCACATCTGCAATGCCGAAAACCTTCCGGATGCACTCCACTGCGGCAATTGCGGTGCTCTTCTTTCCGATGAAAATTCAGAGGAAGCCGGCGGCGAAAAGGAATGCAAATTCTGCGGAGAAATCAACCCCGCATCAAACCGTCTGTGCTCAAAATGCGGTGCACCTCTTCTTTTTGAAAACAACTTTTTCAAGAGCAACATCTATATGAGGG
This sequence comes from Ruminococcaceae bacterium UBA1730, assembly GCA_002315935.1. Taxonomy (GTDB): domain Bacteria; phylum Bacillota; class Clostridia; order Oscillospirales; family Acutalibacteraceae; genus CAG-177. Next base: position 708 of record DCII01000014.1, on the reverse strand, counting down.
GTGTTAACGCTCCCGAGGATGAAGCTCTCGGCAACACGACAGTCGGCGATACTGCATATTTTGTTCAGAGTTCGGCAAAAAGATACATTCCGAAATTCAGAAAAATTGCTTCCGGCAAAAAAATCAGCTTCAACTGGGCGGCTTTTCTGTTTTCTCCGTGGTGGTTCTTTTACAGAAAGCTTTACAAGGCAGGAATCATAATTCTTGTGCTCATAACCTCTGTCACCCTCATGACCTATAAGTATCAGGCGGAAATTGTCAAAGCCGCCGAGATTATGGATGATCAGCTGACCGAGGTTCAGGAGCAATTGGGAAAAGATATAACAACAGAAGAGGCATCAAAAAAAATAAGTGCAATAACCCTTGATTTCGGAAAACAAATCAGGAAGCCTGCCGCAATTCTTCTTGCGATTATATTTTCCGAGCATCTGATCTGTGCACTTATTGCGGATTTCATCTATTATAAACGGATGAATCAGATTATGGATAAGGTCGAGGAAACCGATGCACCCGATGAAATAAAGAAATCGCTTCTCATCCGTGCAGGCGGAATATCCTTTTTTGCTCTTGCAGGAGGGCTTCTCGGCGGAGAGCTTCTCAACTCAGCAATCTCGTATGTTGCGGATATGATAATCGGTTCAATTTAAGGAAACGCTGAATAAATGCGTCGTCGCATCTTTTCCTTAATCGAGTAGGAGGCTACCCATT